>NZ_JAOQJP010000005.1:0-158936 GCF_025567305.1 Brotomerdimonas butyrica | reverse complement strand
CCCCATGGCCCGGCTGGCTTCTCTTGCAATAAATCCTGGATACAGTATTCTATACCGTAAGGAGCAAATTTGCTCATACTTATGTTAGTTAGCTACCATAGGATTTTTATTTACAGACATTTTTGGACACGCCCTTACAGAGAGAGCGGCTTAACCTCTGTTTCGAGAGTGATATCAAGCTCTGCCGCATATGCAATGTACTTATCGCATTCATCGTATGTCAGCATATCCGATGATATCAGTCCTGTCTGAGTGTAATCGTCGTTTACGAACATCTTCGTAAAGAGCGATCCGCACTGTCCTGTCAGGTACTGTTCGCCTGTAATTCCTGCTCTCTCAAAGGACTCTACGCATCCCGGCGCATAAAGGTATGTTTCTACCATGACATTCTTTCCGTCCTTGGTTCCCGTTGCCTCTACTACGAAGGCTCCTTCGTCCTTTACAAGTCCTTCATCAAGTATCTCCTTTATCTCATTGTGATACTTAGGTGCAGGCGGTAAGTGGCTTACGATTACATCAAATGGGATGAATGTATGTCCCTTGTATGTCTCTTCTTCTCTTTTGAGAAGTCCTGCTCTGTAAAGCGGTGTTGAAAATTCGATTCCCACTCCGCCGTACTTGAAGTTTATGTTCTTTGCTCCCTTAAAGTGTGTATCCTTGTTAAGTCCCATGTATACCGTCTCGTCATGAGCATGCTCTACAAGGGTTACAGGCTTTTCACAGCCCTTGAAGTGTCTCGTTACAGGCAGTGAATGTGGCTCTGTTTCAACCAAAACTCCGTCCTTCAGTGCAAAGGTAGGGTCTGTCATATCCGATAATGCTGTAAACGGCGACCACCAGAACGGTAAGAATCTCTTGGCTTCTACGCCTTCGTATACCATCATCAGAATATCGTCGCATGTATCAAGATATCTCATGCTGCTCTTTGTAGCTACGCACATCATTCCCGGAGCTGAGCCTGTTCCGATAATTGCCATCTTGCCGATTTCCTTAAATTTCTTTCCGTATTCGTCATACATAATCTGTACGCAGGTAGGCCACCACTCGTCAAGCACGTCGGTTGCAGCAAAGTCCTGATAGTTTGCCTTTACAGCAAGAGCCGCATCAAGAACCTTAGGTGCAAATCTGATAGGCAGAGCGTTTACGATAAGGTCTACGCCCTCGGCAGCCTTGATGATGCTGTCAACATCGTTGGCGTCAACATATGCACCTTCCGCCTTCTTTAAAATCTTAACAAGCTCGTCTACTGCCTTATGATCCGCATCGGCACAGATGATTTTTTCAACGTTTGCTTCTTCATCCATTCTCTGAGCTACCGTTGAGCCCTGTGCTCCTGTTCCAAGTACAAGAATTTTCTTTCCCATAATTACTTTCACTCCTTTTCTGCTTCATAAATAGGTCTTTATTATTCAATATAATTAGATTTTTTATCTATTAAACAGCTATTTCTTTTCAAAAAAACAGCTATTTACATAACAATCGACTATAATTCCCGGCAAATCAGAGAGCATTAAGCCTTTTCTCTGATTTGCCATATACCGTTACAGCATATATTTTACATTCCGTCTGCTTTTGTTTAGACGGTATTTATCTGATGAATTTACCGTCAAACATAACTGCTTCCGGCTTTATTGTATGTATGTCCGTCTTTGGTATAGTAAGGATATCCTTATCCAATACTACAAGGTTTGCCATCTTGCCTTTTTCTATGGTCCCCAGCTTATCCTCAAGGCGAAGAGGTATTGCACCGTATCTCGTATAACCTCTTATCATTTCCTCAACGGAAAGCTTTGCGCTCTCCGGCTGCCTTACACTTCCCGGATACTGCTCGGGATCCAGCGGGTCTTCAAGATCTACTCTTGTAGCCGATATTTCCATACCGAAGTAAGGGTTTCCTCGATGCTCCTCATTCATTCCTATAACATCACTGCTGTATGTTACGACAGCTCCCGTTTCTATGAATTTAGTCATGTCGTACATAGTGTTCCAGCGTTCTTTACCCAGATATTCTATGGCCGCTTCACCGAAATATCCACCTGCCCAGTGAGTTGACCAGTTGATAATGATGCCCAGCTTCGCAGGTCTTACCATATCATCAGGATGAACAAGCTCACAGTGAGCAAGCTCCATATATATCTTCCACGGCTCATTGACTGCCGCCGCCTGCTCTTTTGCACGCTCATAGGCATTGCATGCTGTTCTGAAGCCACGGTCGCATACTACATGTATATGCAGATCTATTCCTTCCCTGTTGAGTCTTAAAAGTACCTTTGTCAGTTCTTCTTCACCCATGTTAAGCTCACCGTAATTCTGACCCGTCGGATCGTTTCTGTGAGGCTCCAGCGAAGCTCCGGTACCCATCTCGTTGGTTTGATCCAGGAAAAATTTCATGGTATGTATTCTTACATGATCGCTTGTATAGTTTTCCTGCCATTTTCTGATTTCGGCTATACATTCGTCAAGCTTGTCGAATTCATCCAGCATACAGGTTCCTTCGTAATACATATTGAGCTTTCCCGCCTTGTCCAGCTCATAGAAAAGCTTCATTGCCTCTTCGCCTTCGGTTATGCCGTCCATCAAGGCTATCACTCCGTAATCATTGAGAAAATCCAGAAACGGCATAATGGTTTCTTCGGTCACCTCTGTAGGAGGATGCCAGCCAATCTTATCAAACATAACCTCCTCAGCTCCATCTGTCGGAATCGGCTCCAAAACCCAGCCCGTCGGTTCATTGTTTTCATCACGCTGATAAAACGGAGCAATACCCTTTTCAGGAGTATCCGCCGTTATCCCCATAAGCTCCAGCGCCTTGGAATTATACCAGCAGGCATGATCCGTAAAATCCTGAAGTCTAACAGGTCTGTCGCTTACATACTCGTCTATCCATTCCTTTCTGGGACCCTTTTCATCAAACATAGTCGATGGATAGCACTCCCCGAAGAAATACGGAACCTCGCTGACAGGATGCTTATCGCAGTAGTCCTTTACGAATTCCAGCAGTTCCTCCTTCGTCTCAAACTCCGGCATCTGAACACGCCAGCGGCTCTTGGCAATGGTTTCGGGGTGAGTATGACCGTCGATGAGACCGGGCAGGATAAGCCTGCCCTCCATGTCTTTCATCTCAGTTACATCGTCTTTATAGGTCTCACATTCCTGCAGTGTTCCCACACATAGGAATTTTCCGTCTCCTACCGCCACAGCCTCGGCATATGTCTTTTCTTCATTGCTAATGTAAAAGCGTCCGTTATATAATATGTATTTTGCTTTTTCCATGATGGTCTCCTTTTAATATATCATTTATTTTGTCGAATCCGTCTTTTTGCCTATTATCATAAGTATGGCTCCTGCTGCTGTACCTATAATGCCTCCGATTACGCTTACCTTTATCATAAGCCAGAAATTGCTCATAAGTCCCGAACCGTACATTTCAAGATAGTATTCAGGTCCCCATGATCCTTCATACCATGTCAGGAATGCACTTCCCACCAGAGCATAAATTCCGAATGCCAGCAGAAAAGCGCCAAATCTCTGCAAATCTCCCTTTGCCAATCTTGTCTTAGGGTTTATCGGATATTTTTCCGGATCTATCTTATACATACCGCCGTACATCAGCTTGAATATGATGTAGAATACTACGGCTGAACCGATGGATACGAAGCCTAAAAGGAAGTATTCCGTACCGTTTACAAGAAGTCCGATAATGGCTATCATCATAGGAGCCAGCGCATATACCTTTATTTTGAAATCGCTACCCTTGATATACCAGCAGTTTCTTTCTTCTACAGGATGCGTTTTTCTGATTTTCAGCAATGCAATACCCAGTATTACATATACCATAAGCGCCAAAGGTCCTACGATAACCAGCAGTACAGAGAAGTCAAACTGCATCATTGCTATGGTCATTACTGCAAGAAGCAGTATGGAAAGCACAGGAACTCCTCTTTTCTTGCTGACTTTTGCGAGGAATTTAGGGCAAAGATTGTCATCCGCCATAACGAAGAATCCTCTCGAGCCTGCGGCAATATATGAGTTGAAGATAGCTGCCTGTGATGCAACTGCAACTATAAGGAACGCAACTCCCCAGCCATATCCTAAGCACTGAGTGAGAACATCGCCGTATCCCAGACCTTCCGTTCCCCAGTCCTGCCAGGTTCCTACGGAAACAAGACCTGCGATAGTCGGAAGTATGTAGGTTATGGCTATAAGTGGCATGGCTATTCTAAAGCCCTTTGGAATTACCTCAGGATTCTCTATCTCTCCCGCCATATTGGATACGCATTCATATCCGCAGTACATCCAGATAACCACGCATATACTGCCTCCAAGACAATCAAGTACCGACATTCCTTCCGGTGTGAATGGTTTAACAGGGCTGTATTCCCAGTTGGCAAATCCCACTACAGTTACCAGTCCAAAGGCTACAAGTATAAGAATAGATAGTATGGTGTTTACAGCGCTTACTTCTTTAAGACCCATCAGGTTTATGATAATAAATACGCATACGATTGCAAGCTTAAATAAAAATGCTATCCACTCGTCCTGAAGTATAGGTATAAAATCAGAAGCGTAGTCTGTTATAAGTACAACATACACTGCCGTTGACAGGTATATGGACAGTGTTCCCCACCAGCCCATACAAAAGCCCCAGAATTCTCCCAGAGCAGCCTTTACCCACACATAGATACCGCCTTCATCCGGCATGATGGCGCTAAGCTCGGATACTACCTGACTTATTGGATGCGCCCAAATAATGGCGAATATTACCAGCATAGCGATGGTGAGTCCGGGGCCGCTGGTGGATATAATATCCTCGATACCGAAAGCTCCCGCCGCAACCAGACAGAATAACATAAATGCGATCTGTATAGGTCTCATTTTGTGTTTTTTAAGTCCGGCAACTCCACTTTGTCTCAAATCGGAATTTTGATTTTCCATAAGATACCTCCTTAAAAGTAATTGAATTAGTTCGATAAATAAAAATTTTCAATTTTCTTCTTTAATTATCATTTAAGAAAAGGCTTAAAGCTATAGTCAATTTTTTGTATTATTCTTTTATTTTGATAATATTTGACTATAAATGTCCTTTGATTTAAAATATTGTTATGGATATTAAGGATATAGAAATCAAATACGACAACTCACCGATACATATAGAACTATGCAGCGTACGTCATATGAATCCGCATTTTCACGAAAAGTCTCTTGAATTTGTGTACTGTCTCAAAGGTAAAGTATCACTGTTTACCAACTTTCAAAAATTCACTATTGAAGAAAATCAGATATGCTCCATAGATTCAAGGGATATACACTGCCTTCATTCGGATGAAGATAATCTTATACTTTTTTGCCATATAAATCTTTCAAATGTCAGCAAACCCTTTGACTTTTTACAATATGTATTTTTTGCCTGTGAAAGCTTCAACAGCTATCCCTATCAGCAGTCTTCCCTGAAATGGCTTGAACGTACCCTTCTCTCCTTTGCCTATGTGAAATACGGCGATGATGTGGGTTTTTATCCGGATTACGGCAAGACCGCAGATGAAATAATTGCAGTTATGATGCGATATTTTAATTATTATACCTACTTTAACAGCGACGGATACTTTAACGATGTTATGTATGAGCGTTTTCAGCGTATGCTGGCCTACTGTCATAAAAATTTCCACAAGAAGATAAACATATCACAGATTGCAAAAAGAGAAAACATAAGTAAAAACTATGCTTCCCAATTCCTACGAAAAACCAATGTCAAGAGCTTCAGCAGCATACTCAAGTTCATCCGCTTATACGAAACCGAGCATCTGATGCTTACCGACGATATTTCCATAGCCGAAGCCTCCTACGCCTGCGGCTTTTCAGACCCTAAATACTTTTACCCGGCTTTCAAAGAATGGTACGGACGCACGCCAAAGGAGCATCGCAACTGGTACCGAGATTTCATGAAGCAGGAAACGGATATGTACTATCCTAATCGGCAGGAATGCTTTGAATTTCTTGAAAAATATATTACCGAATGGTTTTTGAGGGATACGGTGATTTCTCAAAAATAGCAGTCACTTAGCAAATGAAAAAATCGGGGCTTTTCCAAAAAAACAGGTAATATCATACAGCTCTTTGGAATATGCATATAAAGAGATCGGTAAAGCAACATTAATTCCAAATAATGACGTGTCCCCCAAAAAGTAGAGTTTGTTAAAACATGGTATAATGTAAACAGATAGGAGGACACACAATGTCAAAAAAGAAATACAGCAGAGAACTTCGAATGAAGGTTGCCAAGGAAGCGGCAAAACCGGAATCAAAAGGCATGGAACACATCAAACATAAGTATGAGCAAATTTGCTCCTTACGGTATAGAATACTGTATCCAGGATTTATTGCAAGAGAAGCCAGCCGGGCCATGGGGAGCCCGGCACAGGCTTCTCTTTCTTAATCTAATCCGGCATCCGATCGCCGTACATGATGCAAAATTCACCGTACACAGTTCCCCGGTTTCTGAGGGGCTGAGACCATCTTCTGGTAACCTGCATTGTAGACAAGTACAGCGTCTTCATCAGGGCTGTAGGGCTTGGAAATACGCTTCTCTGGCGGTTCAGCTTCTTGTAGGTGCTGTTGACACTTTCGATGGCGTTCGTGGTGTAAATCACCTTCCGGACCTCCATGGAGAACTTGAAAATCGGGCAAACGGCATCCCGGTTATCGTACCAGCGGTTCATTGAATGCGGGTATTTTGCACTCCTCTTTTCAGAAACTGCATCTAAATTCGTTCGTGCCTTCTCCTCCGTCGGGGCCAGGTAGATGGACTTTAGGTCTGTAGCAAAGGCCTTCATATCCTTGTAAGACACGTGTTTCAGCGTATTTCGAACCATGTGAACGATACATCTCTGGTACTCGGTCTTTGGAAAAGCAGTAGAATTTGCCTCTTTAATTCCCGTTAACCCGTCGGCACAAATCACCATAATATCCTGCACGTCTCGATTCTTTAACTCGTTTAGAACCCCAAGCCAATATTTCGCACTTTCATTCTCCCCAATGCTAAGACTAATGATGTCCTTTTCTCCATCGCAGTTAATTCCAAGCATTACATAGGCTGCAAGCTTTCGAACAATTCCATTATCCCGCACTGAGAAATGTACGGCATCGATGAAAACAATTGGGTAGACGCTATCAAGCGGACGGGTTTGCCAATCCTCAATCTCGGTAAGGATTTTATCCGTCACATTCGAAATAAAGCTCTCACTGCATTCAAATCCGTAGATATCTTCAATCTGATCCGAAATCTGTCTTGTCGTAAGTCCTCGGGCATACATACCGATAATAATATCATCAATAGAGGATATATCCTTCTGCCGATTCTTAACTACCTGAGGCTCAAAGGTTCCATTGCGATCCTTTGGAACATCAACCGACATCTCACCGTATTTACTGCGAACCTTCTTGGTTTTCGTTCCGTTACGGTAATTATCGGAATCAAAGCGCTCGGATTTCTCATAACCCAGATGTTCTGACATCTCCGCTTCCATCATGGACTTAATGGTGCCTCCCGGCAAATCCCGAAGGGCATCCTGAATGTCCTCGGCTGTTTCAATATCATATTCGTCAATCAGAGCCGATATGATATTCTTCTTTCCTTCTGTCAGTGGCTTTACGTGATAAACTTCTTTCTTCTTCCGTGCCATAATAAAACCTCCTATGGTACTTAACTAATACTACCATAAGAGGTTCGCTTTTACAGATTTTTTCTCACACGCTCTTTATAGCCGATATCCCATGAATTTATATTCCCAGATTAAGCCGTCTTTTGAAAGTTTATCATGATTTTGTTTATGATTTTATACAATCAATCCGGTACACTTTCTACGTTATTCCTGCAAAAAAAAAACGTACGATAAAATGTGAAATATTATAGTCTTTGCAGCATAAAAGCCTTATAATATAAGGAGATTTTAACAATATACATGAATATCCGATAACAGAACATATAATAAAGAGTTCAGAGCGGAATCGTAGAAGTATACGACTCACGAAAGTATTTCTCACAATCAGCTATTATTCAGTATCTGTCGCTAGATAAGTCCAATTTAATTCAACTAATTATCTCAACGATGGCATCGTTCTGAGCCTGACATATATGGCAATTAACAAAATGTCCAAAGGAGGCCTCCATGCATATAAATAACGAAATACCGGAATACATATCTGAAACACCGATGTCCATAACACTTATATCAGTTAATCGATATGCTCCTCATTATCACGAAAATGCTCTTGAATTTGTTTACTGCCTTTCCGGCAGCGTGGATTTCACCATATCCCATGAAAAAATGCATCTTAACAAAGGCGAACTCGTTCTCATCGAACATAAGAATTTTCATTCCATTTCCTCATCTGAGGATAACATATTACTGATCATACATATAAATATAAATAACTGTGGACACGATTCCGATATCATACAATATATGTACTTTTCATGCGCCACGGAACTGTGCAAGCCATATCAAACTGTCAGATTCCATGATATACGCAACATCCTGCTAATTCTGTCCTATCTTTACACATCGAAACATGAACACGATACACATATTTACACGAACACTGCCTATAGACTTGTCAATATACTGGTGGAATATTTTACGTGGTTTGCCATAGAAGACTTCGTATCCGAAGAAAACAAAGCATTCAAAGAGCGCCTCACTCGCATATTGGCCTACATGCAGAAGCATTTCAAAGATAAAATAACTCTGTCTCTGATATCCCATAACGAATATATAAACGAGAATTATTTATCTCAATTCATAAAGCGCACACCATTCCATTCATTTACCTATATGATAAATTACATCCGCTGCTTTGAAGCCGAAAAACTCCTACTTACAACCGATATGTCAATACAGGATATTTCCGACTCCTGCGGATTCTCATCAAAAAAATACTTTCATAAATATTTTAAATTTTTCTGGGGAACAACGCCGTTACAGCACAGGAAATTATGCTTAAAAAAAGCAGAGCTCCTTAACGAAATTTACATATTATCTTCCGCCGAAGCTCTGCCTTTAATAGAACATGAGATATGTGAAAACCTTGTAAAGGACTATCTCTCTGATAACTTTTGCTATGTTACTCTATAACCGGATCTTTCTTCTTTCCAATCAGATAAAGTATCCCTCCAACTGCCAACATCACAGCACCTCCTATCTTAGAGACGTTCACCATAAGTGTAAAGTCACTCATAAAACCCGTACCATACATCGCCTCATAGTATGCAGGACCCCAGTCGCCTTCATACCAGCTAAGGAAGAAGCCTCCAGCACATAGCAATATACCGAACAGCATAAGAAATGTACCTATGCGAACCGTATCGCCTTTTGCAAGTCTCGTCTTATTATTGAGAGGATACTTTTCAGGATCCACTTTCGCCATTCCGCCATATATGAGCTTGAATATCACGTAAAATACAACTCCGGATATTATCGATATGAATCCTATCAGGAAGTATTCGGTCCCGTTAACGAACAATGCGAGGATACCGACCAGTATAGGGCAAATCACAATATATGCCTCAATAGCTTTACCGCCTTTGGCATAATACACATCGCCTCTACTCTCCACTGGGTACTTTTTTCTCATCTTTATAAACACGAACGACAGTACGACATAGCATATCAGTCCCAGTGGTGCTATGATGGTCAGCAGCATTGAAAAATCTAGATTCATCAGTAGCATCGTTATCGCCGCCAGTATAAGAATAGGCCAGTACGGTATCTTTCTGTTTTTTGAAAGCTTAGTCATAAAGTGAGGACACAGCCTATCATCGCCCAGTACAAAAAAGCTCCTCGATCCCGCCGTTATATATGAGTTAAATATAGCGCATTGCGCTATAATGGCACATATGAGGAAGATAATCCCCCATCCCTGCCCCAGGTTAACGGTAAGAACACTGGCATAATCATACCCTCCTTTTCCAGTATCTATTCCCCACATCTGCCAGTTTCCTACCGATGCCAGTCCTGCCAGCGTAGGAAGTATATAACTGAGAGCGATTATCGGTATAATCACCTTGAATGCTTTAGGTATCACTTTGGGATTTTCTATCTCGCCGGCCATATTGGATACGACAGCATACCCACAGTACATCCATATACCTATGCATATACCTGTACCTACGCTATCCAGTATACCCGCCCCTTCTGGTATGAACGGCGTTACCGGATTGTAGTTCCAATTGGCAACCCCCACTACCGTTATCATAGCAAATGCCGCAAGAATGACAATTGAGAATATTGTACTGATTATGCCTACCTCTTTTATCCCTAAAAGGTTAACTATAGTAAATATCAGCACCATTCCTACCTTGACGCACATAGCAGCTGTAGGACTGAGTGATATGAATTTCTCTACATATCCGACTACCAAAACCACATACGAAGCCATGCCGAGATATACCGACAGAGATCCCCACCATCCCATACAGAATCCCCAGCATTCTCCGAAAGCTTCCTTAGTCCACACATACATGCCACTTTCTTCAGGCATGAATGCCGACAGCTCCGATACTGCCAGACAAATCGGTATCACCCATACAATCGGCAACGCCGCCAGTATCAGAATAGTCATTCCCGGTCCGCATGCTGGTATCATTGCTTCTATACCGAAAGCACCTGCCGCAGTCATACAGTAAATTATAAAAGCGACTGCCCACATGCTCATTCTTTTCTTTTGCAATCCTGCTACGCCCTGTGCAGGACTGTTGGTAATGTTTTGACTCATTACAACTTCTCCTTTCATTTTTTCTTTAATTATTGCGTTATATCAATTTATAATATGATCACATTGAATACACTTTTCTTCCCTTGAATACCGTCGCTTTAACTTTAATATCATAAATCTCTTCTACCGAACACTGTTCTATGTCACGATCCAGCACTATGAGCTCCGCCGATTTTCCCGGTTCTATACTGCCTGTCACATCTTCTAAAAACATCTGATATGCCCCGCTCCATGAACTGCCTTTTACTGCTTCCTTAAGCGATACACACTCTTTTGCTGGATTATCTTCCGGCCCCAATACAGTATCCTTATACGTGCCGTACTCAGTTTTGTCTCCCTCAAAAACACTCCTTGTTATCGCACATTGCATCCCATGAAAAGGATTGGGCGGCGGAGTAACAGGAAAATCAGTACCATAAGCTACTATACATCCGGCATCTATCAGACTCTTATTAGGATAACATTCGAGAGCCTTCCTCTTTCCAAACATCATCTGATAAAAATCGTTGGTATCGGAATCGTATATCATCCATCTAGGCTGACAACTGGCTATGATCCCGTTTTGACCCATTCTCACTTTATCTTCCTCATTTATGAGCATAACATGCGCAATCACATTCCTGTTTTTCTTTCCCGTCTGCTCCTGTCCATACACTATGCTGTCTACTGCCTGTCTCACGGCTCTGTCTCCCATAGCATGAATATGTATCTGTAGCCCTGTTTCCATAGCTGCGGCCACTGCTCTTTTCGCTGTGATATCATCGTAGAACTCAGTACCTCTATATCTTTCAGGCAATCCATGTTCTTTCAGATAACCTTCTTCATAAGGCTCTAACGTCATAAATTCGCCTTCCATGAATATCTTTATCGTATTTATCACGAATATGTCATCGACGTCATATTGACCGATTTTCTTCTTTATAACATCCAGTTCGTCCAGATTGGAACAATCGGCGAAGTGATATACTCCCCTGACTCTCATATTCATTTTGCCTTCCTCAGCCAATTCCTTATACGCAAGCGTAGCGTTTTCCGTATGCAGACAGTCGTTTATCAGCGTCAGCCCCAACGGCATCGCTATTTCATCCTGATATCTGAGTATAGATCGTTTATACTGTTCGACTGAATAATCGTGCCCCGGAAGGTTGTTCTCTATCAGAGCCTTCCCCTCCATCTCAAAGAACAAACCTGCCGGATAGCCGTCTGCTTCCCTCGTAAACCTTCCTAAATCCGGATCAGAAGTGTCTTTCGAAAGACCTGCCATTTCTATCGCTTTCGTATTTACCCACAACGCATGTTGACAATAGGATTCCATTATCACCGGTCTATCGCTGCACACTTTATCAAGATCATGACGTGTAGGCCAACCAATATCACTGCACGCTCCGGAAAAAAATGCTCTGTTCCACCCCGTTCCTCTTATAACTCCGATATCATCATGCTCCAAAACATATTCTCGCATTTTTTCCAAATATCTGTCGATAACTTCATACACCGTATCATGTGCTGAACCCGTTATATCAAACAACTGGCATGACTCGAATACTCCGGCTGACCAATTCGGATGACAGTGCGCGTCACACAATCCGGGCAATATGCTATTACCACAACAATCAATGATCTCGGTATCCGAATCTATATAATTTTTTGCCTCGTTATCACTACATATTGCTTTTATCAGACCGCCTTCGACGATCACTGCTTCACCTCTCACTACTTTGTTATTTTCTGTAGGTGAATACACTCTACCGTTTATCAGTACCATATCCGCTTTAATATTTCCGCATTTTCCGTTTTTCTGCATACTCCACTCCTTGTAATTTCAGACTATTCCGATACCTTTATTGCGTATATCATAAATTCTATTGCATGAAAATTAAATACCTCTTTTATAGTAAAAAAACATTAAAATTCACAATAATTCATCTACTTTCCAAACCATTTTTCATTGTTATCAAATCCGAGCGGCTTTTAATTACATATCTGTCACACATAATCGTTTTCACCATTCACAAAAACCGACTTTTACAATATCTTCGCCAAATTTTAATAAGAACTCATTTTTTGGTACCAAACTTGTGTGTTATACGTTCACAGCTACTAAAATAGGGCCACAGCATGCTGCCACAGCCCTCACACTTATATATATTTATTTATAAAAGAGGCTTGACTTCAGTCTCAAGGGTAATATCCAGTTTTTCAGCATATGCAATGTATTTGTCGCATTCCTCGTATGTCAGCATATCAGAGGATATCAGCCCTGTCTGAGTATAGTCGTCATTTACGAACATCTTAGTGAACAGCGATCCGCATTGCCCGGTAAGATACTGCTCTCCAGTTATACCGGCCCTTTCGAAGCTCTCACGGCATCCCGGTGCATAAAGATATGTTTCCACCATTACCTTTTTCCCATCTTTCGTGCCTGTAGCTTCGACCACGAATGCTCCTTCGTCTCTTACAAGCCCTTCATCAAGTATCTCCTTGATCTCATCGTAATATTTGGGTGCAGGAGGAAGATGGGATACGATAACATCGAACGGTATGAATGTGTGCCCCTTATATGTTTCCTCTTCCCTCTTGAGCAGCCCGGCTCTATATAGCGGTGTGGAAAACTCTATTCCCACTCCTCCGTATTTGAAGTTTATGTTCTTAGCCCCCTTGAAGTGAATATCCTTGTTGAGGCCCATATATACAGTCTCATCATGAGCATGTTCTACAAGAGTCACCTCTTTTTCACATCCCTTGAAGTGTCTCTTCACAGGCAGTGAATGAGGCTCTGTCTCAACCAGCACTCCGTCTTTCAATGCGAACGTAGGGTCGGTCATATCCGAAAGAGCAGTGAACGGTGACCACCAGAACGGCAGGAACCTTTTAGCTTCCACTCCTTCGTATACCATCATCAGTATATCGTCGCATGTATCAAGATATCTCATGGTGCTCTTTGTCGCAACACACATCATGCCCGGTGCAGCGCCTGTTCCTATGATTGCCATCTTTCATACTTATCTGATCATTTGCGATGTCCTCCTGCAGTTGATTTCTGATGTACTCTTCTATCGCTTTTTTGTTTCGTCCAACTGTATCTACATAATATCCTCGACACCAGAAATGTCTATTTCCATATTTATATTTTAAATTAGCATGCCTGTCAAAAATCATCAAAGAACTTTTCCCTTTCAAATATCCTACAAAACTCGCAACGCTGTATTTCGGCGGAATACTCACCAACATATGAATATGATCGGGACACAATTCTGCTTCGATAATTTCCACACCCTTTTGATAGCATAATTGCCTTAAAATTTTTCCAATATCCGTTTTTATCTTTCCATAGATTTCCTGTCGTCTATATTTGGGCGAAAAAACGATATGGTACTGGCAACGCCATTTTGAATGTGCTAAACTTGCAATATCATTATTATTGATTTTCACTAATACTTCCTCCTTTGTTTTGAATGCGGTTGGCCGACCACATCCATATTAACACAGGAGGATTTATTAAATTATACTGAAAGCTAAAGCCTTTTAATCTCCCCGGCATAGCCGGGGGATTATTGACCCTCCTCCCTATCGCTCGTCGGATCCTTCGCTAAAGCTAAACACACAAAAGACCGGGATTTCTCCCGGTCTCTGTCTGTTTATCATATTTGTCTGCTTTGCCCGGCGCCTGCCGCTTTGCATAGCGGCGACTCTGCGGTTGCCAGACGGTTCGATCTGCGCTTCGACCCGAAACATGCGATTCAGTTCTTATTTAAGCAGCTCTTTTCGTGAAAGGTTGATCCTGTTCTGGCTGTCGATCTCCGTCACCTTTACTTTTACAACATCGCCGACGTTCATCACGTCTTCGACTTTCTCGACTCTTTCCTTTGCCATCTTCGAGATGTGCAGCAGGCCTTCTTTTCCAGGAAGGATCTCTATGAATGCTCCGAAAGGCATCACTCTCGTTACCTTTCCTTCATAGATCTCGCCCGGTTCAGGCTCCTTGAGAAGCAGTTCGATCTCTCTGATACCTGCCTGAGCTGATTCCATATCAGGTGCTGCGATATATACAAGACCAGTGTCATCGATGTCGATCTTGACGCCTGTGTCTGCGATGATCCTGTTGATAGTCTTTCCTCCCGGTCCGATGACTGTTCTGATCTGATCAGGTTCGATCTGCATCGAGATGATCCTAGGAGCATAAGGTGAAAGCTCTTTTCTAGGCTCAGGAAGCTCGTCGAGCATTTCCTTCATTATATGCATCCTGCCTTCATAAGCCTGCTTGAGTGCGTTCTGCAGTACTTCCTTTGAAAGTCCGTGCACCTTGATATCCATCTGGATAGCAGTCACGCCCTTTGCCGTTCCGGCAACCTTGAAGTCCATGTCTCCGAGGAAGTCTTCCATTCCCTGGATGTCGGAAAGGATAGCCATCTTGCTGCTTCCGTCCTCTTCTACTCTCTCGATGAGTCCCATAGCGATACCTGCTACAGGAGCTTTGATCGGAACGCCTGCATCCATCAGTGCCAGACAGCTGCCGCATACTGACGCCTGTGATGTCGATCCGTTCGATGAGAGGACTTCCGATACGACTCTGATAGCATAAGGGAATTCTTCTTCGCTAGGGAGCACCGGAATGAGCGCTCTTTCCGCAAGAGCACCGTGGCCGATCTCTCTTCTGCCCGGACTTCTCATCGGCCTTGCTTCGCCTACTGAGTAAGGAGGGAAGTTATAATGATGCATGTATCTCTTCTCAGTCTGCTCTGTGATGCCGTCGATAGTCTGCGCTTCGCTGAGAGGTCCGAGTGTCGCGATCGACATTACCTGAGTCTGTCCTCTCTTGAAAAGCCCGGAACCGTGCGTTCTCGGGAGCAGTCCTGTATCACACCAGATAGGTCTGATCTCAGTTCTCTTTCTGTTGTCAGGTCTGATCTCATCGTCGAGGATGAGACTTCTTACCTGTTCCTTTGTTATAGCGTAGAGAACGTTGCCGATATCTTTGCCGTTGTCAGGGTAGATCTCTGCAAAGTGCTCTTTTGTCTCTGCTTCAACAGCGTCCATGTTGTCGAGTCTTTCCATCTTGTCGTAAGTCTGGATAGCGGCTCTCATCTTGTCTTCAGCGTATTCTCTCACTGCAGCCTCGATATCTTCAGGGACCTTGTAAAGTTCGATCTCCATCTTAGGCTTGCCGACTTCCTTAACGATCTCTTCGATGAACTCGACGATCTTCTTTATCTCTTCATGTGCGAACATGATCGCATCGAGGATGGTTTCTTCCGGAACTTCGTTTGCTCCTGCCTCTACCATCATGATAGCTTCCTTCGTTCCGGATACTACCAGATGCATACTGCTCTGCTCTCTCTGCGCAAGCGACGGGTTAACTACGAACTGCCCGTCCACCATGCCGATAAGTACTGATCCTGTCGGACCGTCCCAAGGGATATCGGATATAGCCAGCGCTACCGATGAACCTATCATTGCTGCGATCTCTGACGGTGCATCGTTGTCGACACACATAACTGTCGCCACTACCTGCACGTCATTGAAGAATCCCTTCGGGAACAGCGGCCTCAAAGGTCTGTCCATCAGTCTCGAGTTCAGGATCGCCTTTTCACTAGGTCTTCCTTCTCTTTTTATAAAGCCGCCAGGTATCTTGCCTGCGGCGTACATTTTTTCCTCATAATCGCATGATAACGGGAAAAAGTCGATGTCAGGTCTCGGTTCCTTGGATGCTACAGCAGTGACATTCACAACTGTGTCCCCATATCTTACCATTACCTGCCCGTTTGCCATTTCGCATACCTTGCCGATCTCGAGCTCGAGCAGCTTGCCGCCTATGGCTGTCTTGAATGTTCTGTAATCTGTGAATTTCATAATAAACAACTACCTCCTGTTTATTTCCTCTCGCGTTTGAAAGATGCGCCGTATCGCGCAGTCGCTTTCTGCCGTATCATAGATACGGGCAACTCATAAAAAAAATCAAGCGGGGTCGTGTCTGTGCCCCGCTTAAATCTTTAAGTTCTGTTTACTTTCTTAAACCTAAACGAGCGATAAGATCTCTGTATCTTTCCAGATCCTTCTCTTTCAGGTAATTAAGAAGATTTCTTCTCTGTCCTACCATCTTTAAAAGGCCTCTTCTTGAGTGATGGTCCTTCTTGTGAACCTGAAGATGCTCATTCAGGTCGTTGATTCTGTAAGTCAGTATTGCGATCTGAACCTCAGGAGAACCTGTATCTCCTTCTTTTAACTGGTACTCTTTGATGATTTCTGCTTTCTTTTCAGTAGTGATCATTTGATTTCCTCCTTGATACAATCCGCCTGCTGCTGAGTCGTCGTCGGAGTTTCGACCGACCGGGCCGCAGGTAATTTTACTAACGATTCATGTTATCACATATATCACACTATTGCAAGCTAAAACTCATCTCAATTTTTTCCATATTTTTCTGTAAAACTGCAGCACTCGCCTTCACCTCAGGCATACAGCACTGCAGGCCTTTGCATAAAGCGCACAGGCTATTTCCAGTAATCAGTATCCTGCTTCAGCCCGATGTTCTTTGCGAGGAATACAGGATTCTTTCCTTCCTTGCGCTGCTGCGTGTAGTCGTTGAGACACTTCAGCGCCGTATTTCCAAGTATCACGATCACAGGAATATTTACAACGACGATCATAGCCTGGAGCATGTCCGCAGTATCCCATACGAATCCTGCGCTTGCAGTCGCTCCGACGTAAACCAGGACTGTAGCGATCAGTCTGAATGCTATCAGGCTAGGCTTCGGCGCATCTCTGTTGATGATGAACTCGAGGCAGCCTTCGCAGTACGAATAGTTTCCGATCAGCGTAGTGAACGCGAACAGCGAAAGAGCTACTGTGAGGAATACCGGTCCGAAAGTTCCCAGTGAATCAGCTATCGAGTTCTGAACATATCCTGCTGCATCGGCACTGCCGTCTGCAACATATCCTGCCGGATCGACCGATGTGCTCAGGCACATGAATGCTGTTGCTGTACAGATGAGCAGTGTATCGATGAATACTGAAAGCATCTGAACGAGGCCCTGTTTTGCCGGGTGAGAGATATCAGCTCTTGCAGCTGCATTCGGCGCAGAACCCATACCTGCTTCATTCGAATACAGACCTCTCTTGATACCCCACATGATACATGAGCCTGCAAAGCCGCCGGCCATCGACGA
This sequence comes from Brotomerdimonas butyrica, assembly GCF_025567305.1. Taxonomy (NCBI): domain Bacteria; kingdom Bacillati; phylum Bacillota; class Clostridia; order Eubacteriales; genus Brotomerdimonas; species Brotomerdimonas butyrica. The sequence continues at coordinate 141,002 of NZ_JAOQJP010000005.1, read as the reverse complement.
GAAGTCGAACGCGCTGCGGAAGATGCCTGCGATCATTCCAGGAAGAGCTGTGATATTGATAGCCATTATCACAAGTGAAACAAGTACATATATTATACCCATCAGAGGCACCAGCACTTCCGTTACCTTTATCAGTCTCTTTGCACCGCCGAGAACGATGATGCCGAACAGTACCGCGAGGATCAGTCCGATGATCTTAGGCGTAACGCCCGCGTCATAGAAATCAAATACAGCGAATGCCGACTGGAGATTGTAAGCTGCCAGCATATTGTATCCGACCGCATATATAAGTATTATCAGCACCGAGAAGATAACTCCTAGCCATCTCTGCTTGAGCGCGTGCTGCATGTAAAACGCAGGTCCGCCGTAGCATGTGCCGTCGTCAGCTCTCTTCTTGTATATCTGTGCAAGCGTAGATTCGATGAATGCTGTCGCTCCGCCTATTATCGCAGTTATCCACATCCAGAATACTGCTCCGGGACCTCCCAGGCATATCGCAGTGGCAACACCGATGATGTTTCCCGTTCCCACTCTCGATGCGGTAGAAACCATGAGTGCTCCGAATGACGAGACTCCGTTGTCTTCGACAGGTTTTTCCATAACGACTTTAATCGACTCTTTGAACAGCCTGCCCTGAATGAATTTGGATCTGAAAGTAAAATAAACGCCGCCGGCCATCAGCAGAAGCGGCACGAACCACGGCTGATACAGCACGTTGCTGACCGCCGAGATACCTGAGTGCAATGTTTCCAACATAAAAAATCACCTCAAAAAATAATAAAATAACAATAACAAATATGATAACTTAACTGCATGCTCCGCTTCGCGATTTTGTGAAAAGCTTCACAGCAGCGCCATCTATCATTATACACAAAAAATGAACGTTTGACCATCTATTTCAGTCAAACGTTCACATTTTATGCGCAATTTCAAAAAATTCCGTATACGATTACCAACTTTATTGCGCCCTTTTATAAACTTTTACGCTTTCCGCCGGTCTGCAAGGCTATACAGCCGCTCCGGCACATTCCGCTGTTCTTCATTTACTCTTCATTTCAGCGAGCCGTAAAGCTCAGTGCGACATTCCGTCAGTCAGTCTGTCAGGCATTTTCACAAGCGCTCATACCCCTTTATGTGCGTTTTAATACTCTCTGCTTTTTGCCTTTTCCACGGATTCCTGTATACCTTTGATCGTCGCACTGATGCCGTACTTCTCTATGCTTCGCTTATTGGCGTCTCCGTGAGTCAGACACGCAGCGCCTCCTATGCATCCGCCTGAGCATACCATTCCTTCGATGAAGTTGTTCGGAAGCACACCTCTGTTTGCTCTGAGCAGTGCAGATTTGCACTTGTCGATGCCGTCACATACGATAGGATCTATCCTGACGTCTTCACCGAGTTTCTCATACGCAGCTTCTGTCACTGCATCCGTAACACCACCCGAACGCGCGAAGTTCCTGCCGAAGCATGAAGCATTGTCGAGAGTAGTCTCCTCAAGCTTCTCCACTTCAAGATCCTTGCTGTCTATCAGCGCCTGCAGCTCCTCGAACGTCAGGACATAGTCGATATACTTCGCCACTTCAGGATCCTTCACCTCTGCCTTTTTCGCTGTGCATGGTCCTATGAATACTACCTTCGCATCGGGATCATGCTGTTTTATGAACTTTCCTGTCTCCGCCATCGGCGACAGGCTTGATGATATGTTTTCAGTCAGATCCGGGAATTTCGTCTTTATGTATTTCACGAACGCCGGACAGCAGGACGAAGTCATCAGATCACGCTCCTGCAGCTCTGCCGCTTCATTGTATGCGACGATATCCGCACCGAGTGCCGCTTCCTCGACTGCATAGAATCCGATCTTCTTTATCGCAGTGATGATCTGGCCGGTCTTCGCATACGTGAACTGGCTCGCTATCGCCGGCGCTACCACTGCATAGACCTTGAACTTCTCATTGTTCTCGCTCTCCATTATCGTTTTTATAACGTCTGTTATGCTCGATACATCCAGTGTTGCTCCGAACGGACACTGATACACGCATGAGCCGCATGCGATGCACTTTTCACTGTCTATCATCGCAACACCGTCAGGCCCCATGCTGATCGCATCCACTTTGCACGCTCTTTCGCAAGGTCTCTTGAAATTCGTGATCGCGCTGTACGGACATACCGCTGCACATCTGCCGCACTCCACGCATTTACTCTTGTCTATATGCGCCCTCTGCTCATCGTCGAACTTTATCGCCCCCGGCTTGCACGCGTCTGCACATCTGTGAGCTACGCATCCTCTGCACAGATCCGTTACCACGTGTCCCGCCTCGGGACATTCATCGCATGAAATATCTATTACCTGTATGACATTCGGATTGTTTTTGTTGCCGCCCAGGGCTATCCTTATCCTCTCCGCAACAATCGCTCTGTCCTTGTAGATACAGCAGCTCCTCGGTGGTTCATCCTTCTTGACTATCTCGTTTGCTATTTCATTGAACACCGAAAAGGCATCATTGCCTCGCCATGTCTGCCAGGCCAGCTCCATCAGAACTGTGTACTTCAACTCTTGTACTTTGGTGTCAAAAATTCTCATAAAATCTCCTTTGTTAAATTTATAACTTTCTGACTATATAATAAAATACAATCACAGAATTGTAAATACACAATCTTGCGGTTATTTGCCGTTACAGAACAAAAGCGCTTCGACCCGCAGCAAAGGGCAAAAACGCTTTCGTTCAATCTATTTATATATTGTTTTTGAGGTGTTTTAAGTCAAATCGTTCCTCTATATGTTTAATGACCATATAAACTATGGTACAAGCTGCCGCGGTGCTGAACACAAGCTGGTCTTCAATCACAAGCATTACCAGAACCACGATTTGTATCAATGCAGCAACCAGCGACAACCATGACAGCTTGTCATTCACTATTGCTTTAAGGCATATTTATCAATCCTACGGATCCTGCAAGAGACAACAGGCTCGCAAACAGTGTTTCGATCTCACCTGTGATCTGCGATACGAGTCCCTTTATCACGATGACCCACATGCATCCTGTCGTGAGCCATATAAAGTTTCGAGGGTTTTCGTTCGGTGTAACTATCTTTATAACTCAGGTGCGATACCTTTGTTTGCAAGCCCCTGCATATCTCTTTCCTGATTTATTATAGAAAAAGGACCATACAAAATAAATTGTATGGTCCTAAACAGCCTTAAATATTATCCGCTTAAGCGTACAAATCAGTTTACTACCGTCTCCCGGTGCGCTTCTCTCGGCACTCGCTCTGATTGCCCAGGCTTCATTCGCTCTGATCGACAGTAAATATCAATTTGTTCTTGTCTTTCTCAACACTTATTATGACTTTCGACAGTGCGACCCCGCAGCCTGCTACTTTCAGGATCATCTGGCACAGCTCTTTTTCCTTCACTGAGAAAAACAATTCTCTAACGTGCTTAATTATAGCAATATTTCGATTATTGTCAAGAAGATTTTTTTCAAAGGTCGTAAGAACTTCCGATGCGACCATTTCTATGCTGTCGCCATTCATAAAAACGCTCACGTTTTTCGGCCCTTTTCCCGTCATAGCCTTGAGCATCGCGGAAAATTCGCGCTTTATCTCATCTTCCACTTTTTTCTTGTTCTCCGGAAGCGCCGCAGATTTTCTTTTTCGCTTTTCGTAAAGCTCTGACGCCAGCTCTCCCAGCACTTCCAGCAGTTCCTGCACATTCACTGGCTTCAGTATGTATTTATGGATACCCGCGTCTATCGCGCTGAGGATCGCATCCACTTCGCTTACCGCAGAGATCACTATCGCCGCAGTCTCCTCGCCCTGCCGGTGTATCTGTTTTATCATTTCTATGCCGTTCATTTCGGGCATATAGTAATCAGCGATTATGATATCCGGCTTGAAATCATTGTAAAGCTCCAGACCGCGCACACCGTTCTCACATGCGAATACACGCCCTACGCGCCGCTTCAGTACATCGATAAGCTCCTCGCGTGCCTCGTCATCGTCTTCAACATACAGTATCTTGAGATTTCTCAGCATTTCATCAGAATTCATTTTTATCCTCTTTTCCATCTTCCTGTCCGGTCTCCGGTATCAGTACCGTGCTCCTGACACCGCCGTCTATGTTCTGCACCTGCAGCTTTCCACCCATGCGGTCCTCTATTATCTGCTTTGATATGTAAAGCCCCAGGCCTGTGCCTCCGGTGTCGTCTCGCGTTGTGAAATACGGTTCATATATATGTTCAAATGCTTCTTCCGGTATCTGTCTGCCGTTGTTCGTCACGTCCACTCTGATCATCTCATCTTCCTCGGAAACGTCTATGCTTATCCTCCTGTCTGCGACCCCGGATTCCACCACTGCATCTCTCGCATTGTTGAGCAGATTGAATATCACATGTGTCGTCTCGTTGTCATATCCGTATGCTTTCTTTTCTGTATCACAGCTGAGCTCAAGCTTTATGCGTTTTACATTTATGCTTTCCTCCATCAGTGCGATGGCGCTCTTTATACAGTCTCTGACATCGAAATAGACTTTTTCCTTCGCAGGCTTGAGAAATCCCGAAAAATCTGTGATAGTCTCGGACATTTTCTCGACGATATTCTCGACCTTGTTAACACTTTTTTCAAGGCGTTTTTCGTCAAGATCACCGTACCGGTAGCTGTCAAGCAGGTTTCCTAATATCAGATTGATAGTATTCAGCGGCTGCTTCCACTGATGTGTTATATTACCGACCATTTCGCCGATCTTGGCCTGCCTGGACTGATATATGATGATGATCTCTTTACGACGGTTTTCTTCCTCCAGCGCACTCGTTTTCTTGATCATAGGCTTCGAAAAAGCTATCAGGAATGCAATGAAAACAAACAGCAGGACGACACCGAGTATTATCATCGTGCTGCGAAGCGATCCGATCGGTTTGTACACAACATCAGCAGGCTGCGTAGTGATAAATATCCACCCGTTCTGCATTTTACAGTAACCCATTATCTTTCCGGTGCCCATGAAATTATAAATGATATAGCCTGCATCGCTTCCGTCGTTTTTCTCATACTCAGCTTTAAGAAGGCTGATGATCTGTTCTTCCTCCGCGGCCGAATCGTCATCATTATGCACGATAAACTCGTAATTCTCATCTATCAGAGCTGACGCGCCGCCTTTGTACAGACTCATCTCCTTTATGACCTTGAGCATATACTCGGCATTTATGTCCGCCCCGGCAACGCCGACAAACAATCCGTCGACATATATCGCATCCGAATACGAGAACACTTCTTTATCGATGTCCTTGTCGTAGTATGAAGAGACCCAGACGCCGTGATCCTTGCCCTGCGGCTTGAAGAAATACTCCATCTCCTTGTCATACGGCAGCGTGAAATCCCTTTTGTTCTTCTTAAAATCCGCAGTGATCGCTTTTATCTCACCGTCCATCGCCGAATACCAGACTTCTTCATCTCTGTTCGTCAATTCCGGATTGAATGTCACGTAAAGGCTGTGCGTGCTTTTGATCGACGAAAGGTCGTTCTTTATCAGCTGTGCCAGCTCCTCCTTGTACGCGTCAATATATCCTTCACGATCATTTTCGAATGCCTCCACATCAAAAGTCGTTCTGTCATACGACGCCAGGGAGTTCGTCAGGCCTTCCATATGGTTGAATTCCGCACTGAAGTCATTGGCGTATTTTTCAGTTGTTGCAACGATCTTTTCATCTATCTCGGCCGCAAGGATGGCGGTACTCCTAAGCGTCGCTATCGACCCTATTATCAGAGCTGCAGTCATCGAAAAAGCCGTTATGATGCATATCGCTTTTACCAGTGATTTATCCATAGTGCTTAAAGTATACCATATTTTCACTTTTTTACCAAAACAAAATTCCTTACGCGTGTGATGGATAAACATTACATTAAAATGGATTTTTATTCCATGATGCAACACAAAAAAATTTTAAAATGATATAATCATTTTGTTTAACTAAGAATTTTTGATCGCGACCAGGTATCTCAAAAATGTTTATAAAACAGCAGAACTAACGAAGCTAATTTTAAGTTAAAATACCATTTCAAAAAAGCAAGTTTATTTTAGAGATACTATATGCTGGAAACAGAATTTTTCATTAAAAATTCAGAGAGGATATATTTGAGGAGAAGAAAATATGAGAAAGTCAAAAAAACTATTAATTGCTTTCATTGCAGTTGCAATGTTGATATCTCTCATGCCTACAGGCGCTTTCGCCATGACTGTTAAGGCAACTAAAGTAACTGACATAAAAGCAGGGAATTCATTTTGCGCGACAACAACAAAAAACGGGCTAAATTACTTCAGAATGACTGACTGTTGTAATTTGAGTGGCGACGGGGCCCACGTAACAGGAACTGCAACTATTTATAAGTACCAAAATGGAAAATGGGTTTTAAAAAAGTCAAATGTCAAATTTGATACCGATAATACAAAAAAACTATTTTGGGCAAATGTAACAAAAGGCGTTAAATACAAAATCAAAATAAACAAAGCAAAATTTTATGACCCATTTGAGGGAGAATTTGGTAAGTTGAAACTCAATGCCGATTTTCCTGTCGGAATGAAATTTTCAAAATAATTGATACGATTCTATTCCAGCATTAACAGTATTAATAAGAAGCCAGACGCACTGTAGATGGATGCCCCCCGGCAAGGGTAGCGATAACTGCAAAGTTTTAAGTGCATTGTGCACTGCAGACTTATTGATAAGCAAAAGATGTCCGCAGTGCATCAGCTTCTCTTTTTATAAGCAGAACCGTATATCTATCATACATTCACGCCTGCGTTCTTATGGTTGTGCCATACTTTAATTAATACACCAAGGCTACACTTCCGTGAGCAGGAAAGCCATATAAAGCGGCAGCGTGAGTATCTCATCAGCTTTTCCTACATTATAATCACCAAGCTTTATTGCAGAATATACATGATATTTTTCAGGATGCTTCAGTATTGTCCTTGTGCTTTTAGTATTGCCTGAAGATGCTTTTACTTCCACCAGAGTACACTCTCCTTTGTATCTAATCACAAAATCCACTTCCAATCCGGAATCTTTATGAAAATAATACAGCTTACGCCCCATTTTCGCAAAAATATCTGCAATCAGATTTTCAAAAATGGCGCCTTTATACCCGTATAGATTACCCTGCAGTATGTCATATTGAGTACCATCTTCAAGCATGCTTACGAAAAGACCACAGTCGCACATATATACCTTAAAGATGTTTTCCTGCGCATTTCCATCCAGAGGAAGTTCTGTAATTCTGAGATTATAGCATCTGGATATTATTCCTGCGTCTTCTATCCACTGCAGGCTCCCTGCATATTTAGATGAAGTCGATCCCTTCTTAACAACAGAATACTGGAATTTCTTGTTTTCTTTACTCAATTGTTTCGGGATAGACTGAAAACACTCAATAATGCTCGATTTATCTTTTTTCTCCGCATATTTTATCATATCATCTTCATACGAACGGACAATATCCCTTTGAAGTCTTAAAACTTCATCCATCTGTTTAGTATCGATAAAAGTTTGAACTACATCAGGCATACCTCCAACGACAGTATATTGCAAGAGTAATTGCCTCATTCTGTTATGCAAAGCTTCGGGAACCGGTGCTGTATCACTTATATATTTTTTTAAATTTTTGATAATAGCATCTGAAATGCCATTGGCCCACAAGAACTCCTCGAAATCTAAAGGATACATGTCAATTATTCTTTCATAGCCTACCGGGACAGATTTTGGTTCTTTACCGTAACCCCGCACCCCCAGAAGCGATCCAGTTCCGATCACGTCAAAACGCCCGTCAAGGTGAAAGAATTTAAGAGCAGTTCTCGCACCGGGACATTCCTGTATTTCATCTAATACTATTATGGTGCTCCCGGCTTCAAACACTGCTGCATCACCAAGCAATGCAGATAAAAGCATGATAATATTGTCGATTTCCAATGAGCCTTCAAAAACAGAACAGTAATCAGGATTTTCAAAGAAATTCAGATAGACAACATTGTCATAATTTTTCTTTGCGAATTCAAGCACAGAAAATGTTTTGCCACACTGCCTGCACCCCTTTATTAATAATGGTTTTTTATTAACTGAGTTTTTCCATTCAATAAGACGATGTTCAATCTTTCTTTTTAGCATCCCAAGTTCCTCCTTGTCTCTATATAAACTATTATTAACAGAGTAACTCAATAATATAACTTTTTCAAGGGACTTTTTTATAACACTATCAACTTTTTCAAACCACTTTTCGCCAAAACCACAAACTTTTTCGAGGGACTTTTGAGTGACTTCAACAACTTTTGTGCTACAAAAAAGACCCTGCAGTCTCCTGCAGGGTCTATGGATTATTGATTTCGTCACTTAAGGCCGGTGAACTTTCCCAGTATGTCTATACTGTACCGTCACTGTGACGGATCACATGCTACGCCTGTTCCTTAAGCTGTGCCTTCTTCTTTGCCTGAGCTCTCTTCGTCATACGCACACCGTCCTTGTCAGCAACAGTATATCCCATGTATGCCATGATCGCTACGATTATCGGCATAGCGATATTGAAAATCGCATATGGCAGATATTCTGAAGTTGCAACGTTAAGCGTTGCGTAAATGAACACACCGCATGTGTTCCACGGGATAAGTGCGGACGTTACCGTACCTGCGCTTTCCAGTGCATTAGAAAGAGTCTTCGGATGAAGGCCCATTTTCTTGTAAGTGTCTGCATACATCCTGCCCGGTATAACTATCGATATGTACTGCTCAGGCATTGCCGCATTGCTCAGTATGCATGTCGCTTCTGTAGTTACTACAAGACCGCCCGGTCTCTTTGCCAGGCCGATGATCTTCTGCACCAGTACATCCAGCTGCCCCGTCTCTTCCATGATGCCGCCGAACATCATCGCGATTATCGTCAGCGCTATCGAGCTCATCATATTAGTGATACCACCTGACGTAAGCAGTTCATCGATCGCTGCCACTCCTGTTTCGCTTACATTTCCGTTCATTCCCGCATCAAGCAGCACTCCCAGCGAAGCTGATTCGCCCTGGAACAGCGCTCCCATGATGCCGCCTGCAATGATACCCAGAGTTATTCCCGGGATAGCCGGTACCTTGAGCGCTACCGCAACGATAACGATAAGCGGTGGAATCAGAAGAAGCGGACTGATGTGGAAATTCTCCGCAAGTCCATTGCTCATTTCCTGCACGGCCGAAAGATCCGCAGAATTGCCGCTCTTTACATGAGTGAATCCCATGATCGCGAATACCACGAGCGTTATGCCGTATGCTATGCCCGTAGGCAGCAGCATGAATTTTACATGGGTGAACACGTCTGTGCCGGCCATCGCAGGCGCCAGATTCGTAGTATCCGAAAGCGGTGACATCTTGTCTCCGAAATACGCGCCGGATATGATCGCACCCGCAGCCATCGGAGCCGGTATGCCAAGTCCGATCGCGATACCTATGAGGGCAAGGCCCATCGTTCCCATAGTTCCCCACGATGTGCCTGTAGCCAGTGATGTGATCGAGCAGATCAGCACTGCAGCCACCAGGAACACTGACGGCGACAGCAGCTTGAGGCCGTAATATATCATAGACGGCACTATACCGCCGACGATCCATACCCCGATCAGTATACCCACTATCATCAGGATCATTACAGACTGAAGCGCGTTGTATATACCATTCATCATGGCCCTTTCTATGGCATCCCAGGCATTGCCGAGATACAGAGCCATACATGCCGCCGCGATGACTCCTATGAACATAGGCACATGGACATCCACACCGTATTTAACTATAGCTATAGCCATTACTGCAATGAGTATAGCGAAAGTTATAAGCGGATGATAGATCTTAGGAGTCCTTGGCGTTCTGTTTTTTTCTTTTTCGTTTTCCATTTCGTTACTTCTCCTTAATCAAAACTCTCGCAAAAAACAAACAAGTGCCGAAACAGCACTTATTTATTTTACCGTATATTTATGCATCAGTCAATATAAATTTGCACTTATATACATTTTTTTACAGCATTCGATCTTTGCGCCCACGGACGTGCTCAAAGCAGTCCTGTCACATCTGCACTGCGGCATTTGCACATCTTGCTGACACTGCCGTTCTCATCCGTATGTCCGCATGCGCCGCAGATCCCTTCACCGCAGCACATCCTGAAATTATTGCAGAAAACCAGCTTGCCCGCAGGTATTTCCATGCAGTCCGCAAGAGTTTTTATATAATAGTCAGAAGCCATTATGATGATCCTGTCGTAATCGTCTGCTCTGTAGATACCGGCCAGATGGCCCGGCCTGCCTTTAGCACGTTCAGATATCGCCGCCGCGGTGAGTTCCTGCAGTGAAACTTTCCTGACCGAAAGTTTTTCACTCGAAATGTCTCTCATACTGTCTGCCACGATCTCATCGCAGACCTTCTCACTGTCAATCAGAAGATCCGCGGCTATCCTGCCGCCGGCTGCGCTCAGCAGGTTGACAGCCGGCGCGAACCCCGTCCCCTTGGTCATTATCAGCCAGCGCGGCTCCGGGTTTCCCTGTGTGATACCGCTCAGATCTTCTTTCAGCCCTGAGACACCTCCGCCTATAAGTCCGTTTCTGTAAACCCCTCTCAGCACGAGCTGAGCGCCAGCCTCCGCCACAGCCTTTGTTTTCGCAGATATCACCTTCAGCGCAAGAAACAGCCTGCCGTTTTCCACATCGCTCCGCATCACCGATACCGGCACGTTTGATAACTCGCTCCTGCCCACGGCATTTACGAATACGAACGAGCCCGGCTGCGCAGCTTTGAGCGCAAACCCCCGGGACACCTTCAGCACGATCACCAGCAAATCGCTGTCGTACCATACTTTTTTTATGATATCCACAGGCTTGTTCCTGCGCTGTTGTCTCACTGTTTTTCCATTCTGTACAAACTCGTTATATACACAGACGCCGGCCCAGCTGCAGTCGCATTCCTGTCTGCCCGCCAGTCTGCTGCAGACGAGGCAGTCCCCTGTCTCGGCGAGCGGGCAGGGGCAGTTGTCCGTTCCGGCATCGACGCATAAACCATTCATGTATGTCATGTCACGCCTCCAAATATGCACATATTGAGGCAAAGCCTGTCACAACTCTGCCTTTTTATACTCTCATATTATGCATATCGAGGTCGATGGGTTCGCCGGATCTGCCCAGACAGATGATCATGCAAAACTGCAGGCACGCTTTATTCGGCACTCATGTGCAGCACCCTGCCCAGGCTACGGCATACCGCAGCCGTCACCACAATACCGGCTCACTGCCTGAAGCCGAACTCCATCAGGCGGTAAGCGTCGTTGAACCAGTCCGGCGCGCTCATCACGACCGCTATCATAGTCCTGCCGTCACGCTCAGCCGAAGCCGCCAGCGTCCTGCCCGAATCCTTCGTATATCCGATCTTGATGCCGCTGCCGCCCTCAAACTCAGTGATCGTTTTATTCTTGTTGTGAAATGTGAGATACGTGCTTTCCTCACGCTCCGCTTTCCAGTCCACAGTCGAAACGATCTCCCGAAAAGTCCCGTTTTTCATAGCTGCCGCAGAGATCACGGCAAGATCGCGAGCCGTCGTATAGTGATCTTCGTCAAAGAGTCCGTTCGGATTGGCAAAATGCGTACTGCTGCATCCGAGCTCTGCCGCTCTGTCATTCATCATCTCCACAAAATGCTCCTGATCGCCTCCGATTATTTCAGCGAGTGCCACCGCCGCATCATTTCCCGAAACGAGCATCAGTCCATACAAAAGATCCTGCACCGATATTTCTTCACCGGCTTTAAGATAGATGGACGAACCCTCCACTCCTTCAGCCACTTCCGGCACCCGTACTTTCTGCTCGAGAGGGCTGTCGTATTCCTCCATTGTCTCCAGCGTCACCAGCGCAGTCATTATTTTCGTCGTGCTCGCCGGATACGCCTTCTGATCCGCACATTTTTCATAAAGCACCTCGCCTGTATCCGCATCCATCAGCAGCGCCTGCCCTGCCGAGATCCCTATTTCCACAGATGTGGCGTCCGTGAACCCATGTTTCTGTACATAAAAGCCTATCCCCATGCACACTGCGACTGCCACCGCTGTTATGAATATAAGTTTGCCTTTTTTCATAAAAAAATCCCCTTTGTCACCATACGCGCCAAAAGGGGGATTTATTACTTGTTTTTTGTCAGATCGAGTGATATCTGCTGTGCATATGAGCTGTCCATATCTGAAACCATCTGGTCCTCCTCAGCCATGATACCCTCTATATCTTCTATTCCCGGCAGTTCCTTCAGTGTCTCGAATCCGAACTGCTTGAGAAATTCATCTGTAGTACCGTACAGGATCGGTCTGCCGACCGCATCTGATCTGCCGACCTCCGCGACCAGCCCTTTTTTGGCAAGCCCTTCTATCACTCTGTCGCACTTTATACCTCTGACTGCTTCGATCTCGCCCTTTGTCACAGGTTGTTTGTATGCGACTATCGCCAGCACCTCCAGCGCCGACTGAGTCAGACGCTTGTGCTTTACAGGGGTGCACAGTCTCTCTATGTAGCTCAGATTCTCTTTTCTGGTCACGAACTGAAAGCTCTTGTTCACTTCCCGTATGACGATCCCTCTGCCTTCCTGCTCATACTCAGCCTGCAGCTCTTTGCAGCATGCATATATCTCTTTTCTGTCTTCGTTGAAGATCTCCGCCATTTCCTTTACATCCAGAGGTTTGCCCCAGACGAACATCATGGATTCTATCGCGGATTTTATAGTTTTCCTACCTGCCATCGCCATTCTCCTTATCTTCTTCAAACAGCTCATCTGTCGCAGTGACTGTGATGTCGCCGAAAATGTACTGCTGCTGAGCGTCGAGTCTGCGCTGCTTCATCATCTCAAGCACCGAGGAGAACGTCACCGCAGTATCGTATCTGTCGTTTTTTTCCGGCACCAGTTCCATGAAATCCGCCTGCTTCAGACCCGACTCGACAAAGAAACTTCTTATATCATTCATCCTCGTCTCGTTGGTTATCCGCTGTTTTTCACTTCTCCTGTGATGCGCCTTTATCTCCTCAAGCTTTTTCTTTCTGTTCAGGAATTTTTCAAACGCCGCTATGAACTGCTCTATGTCCAGCGAAAGATACTCGTCAGGCTCTCCCGTATACTCCGCAAGGTCTTCCTGCGGTTTTTCCAGGTGCAAAGACGCACTTTCCCACCTTTCCTCCAGCATTTCCGAGATCGTCTTGAATTTTTTGTACTCTACCAGCTTTGCCACCAGCTCGGTCCTCGGATCCTCCGGCACCTCTCCGGAATCGTTTTCCGGCACGCTTCTTGGGAGCAGCATTTTCGATTTTATCTCAAGAAGGGCCGCTGCAAGTACCATGAATTCCGAATATACATTTACATCCGCCTCCTGCATCGAGCCCACATATTCCATATACTGATCTGTTATCTCAGATATCCTTATATCATATATACTCATCTGTGCGTGTTCTATCAGATAGACCATCAGATCGAACGGTCCTTCGAACACATCGAGCTTCACACGATATCCCATCGTTCCTCCCTGCATCTGCAGACCCGCAGACACATGCTATTGTACCACACAAGGTGAGCTCCGCTCAAGATAAAACGACTCACAGCAACTCCATAAAGCCCCCATGGCGGCGCCACAAACGCCGGCGCTTGATGTCTCACGAAACAGCCTGAGCATCGGGCAGCACATGCCCGGATACCAGGAGCGGCCGGGCCGGAAGTTTTCTGCAAAAAATCAAGACCCCGCCATAATGGCGGAGCCTTGAGGTATTTAGATGAATATTACACCGATATTCTAATCTACTTTTTTATACCGACTTACAGCTTGTAAGCAGCCTTAACTTCTGCGATCGACTCGTCAAGAGCAGTTAATACCTTGTCGATAGTTTCATAGCTCTGAGTTGCAGGTGGTTCGATTCTTACTGTCTTAGCATTTACTAATGTACCAGCAGTCATAACCTTTCTTGCGAACAGGCCCTTAGTTACTTCGTGTCCAACTTCTGCTTCTGGGAATTCCATGCAGATAAGGAGTCCAGCACCTCTGATGTCGATCAGAACTGTAGGGTACTTAGCCTGTAACTTCTTAAGACCTTCCATGTAGTAGTCGCCCTTAGCCTTCATCTGACCAGGGATATCATGCTCGAGCATGTACTTGATAGTAGCGATCATTGCTGCGCAAGCGAGTGGGTTACCACCGAATGTAGGTGATCCTAAGATCCATGGATTGTCAAACATCTTTCCTGATGTACCAGTACCTACGCCTGACTTTTCATAAGTCCAAGGTCTAGCGATGATACCTGTGATAGGAACTACACCACCTGATGAAGCCTTACCGAATGTCATGATATCAGGTGTAACGCCTTCGTGATCGCATCTCCACATTGTACCAGTTCTTCCGAGACCAGTCTGGATTTCGTCGAAGATCAGGCAGCAGCCATATTCGTCAGCGATAGCTCTGAGCTCTTTGAGGTAACCATCCGGTGGAATGATAACTCCGCCTTCACCCTGGATAGGCTCAACGATGATAGCAGCAACTTTTTCACCAACAGCGATAAGGTTCTTAACTGCAGCTCTTGTAGCGTCAGCGTTACCATATTCAACGTGCTGTACCTGCTGTACCATAGGGATATAGTCTTCTCTGTAAGCGCCCTTGCCGCCTAATGAGATAGCTCCCATTGATTTTCCGTGGAATGCGTTTACAGTTGAGATGTACCATCTTCCGCCTGTAGCCAGTCTAGCAAGCTTCAGAGCCATTTCGATAGCTTCTGCACCACCGTTTGTTAAGAATGAGTACTGCAGATCTCCCGGTGTGATCAGTGCTAATAATTTGCAGAGGTAACCTCTTAACGGGTCAACCAGTTCCTGTGAGTGTAAGCAGTATCTGTCTAACTGAGCTCTTACAGTCTTCTTGATCTCAGGATTGTTGTGTCCGCAAGCATAGATACCGAATCCGCCTAAGCAGTCGATGAATTCGTTTCCGTATACGTCTACGAATAATGAACCGTCTTCACCGCCGTCACCCCATTCAACGAATGCGGAGTCAGTTGATACTGATTTTCTGTATTCTAACCAACCCGGGTTGTAGTTTTCATTGAAGTTTGCGATCGAATCTGTAATGATAGCAGCTTTCTGCTCTTCTGTGAGCTCGTCAGCTTCGATCATGCCAACAACTCTTTTAGCTTCTTCTAAAGCTAATTTCATGTTTCTTTCAGTCATAATTATCCTCCCTTTTTACTTAGGTTTTGTTTTTTCTTTCACCGCTCTATTATTAGCGGCAATCGATGTAACTTCTGCCTACTATATATTCAATATCCGTGCCAACTAATTCAGAATTTTGATTATTTTGTTTTTCAGAGAATTGAATTTTCTGAAAAAGTCGCTCTTTCCTTGTAGTTTCAAGCCTTTCATTTTTCATGTTTTTACATGTTTTTTTATGGACATTAAGCTTTGACACTGTGTATACTGTATTTTTTAGTGGATTTGTGTATCGTTTTTGAGATTCGTTATCATTTTTGATACACTTTTTCGGATTAATACCGATTCTTCTAATTTGTCAAAAAACTCCGTTGTTTTTTGTTTGCGGTTTTTCTCCGCATTTTTATCACGGCCGGAAAAACGCCGCCTCACCCTGCAAAACCTTAAATATAACGCGATATCAGCGCATTCATCTGTATCTCCCACTGATAAGGATCTTTCACTTCATCGACCATACGTCCGATCCGTTCCAGTTCCTGCGGCCTCAGTCTCGACATATCGGCAGGCTTGCTCACGCGCACCATCCTGCGCGCAGCCTGATACATGCGCCTTTCACGCTCCGACATGGCAAAATATCCATCTATAAGTCCCAGCATCCGGCTTTTCTCATTTCTGAGACTGCCCTCTACATCCTGCAGAAGGTTGATCATATGATCGCTGACCAGCCTCGTATCCACGCCTTCAGCTTTCTCGATGACAGTCCTCAGCTCGATGAGCTTCTCATCGTCGCTGCAAAGCGTGAATTCGCCTCTTCTGAAATCATCATACAGCTCCGTTCCCGGTTTGACTGCAGCAGTCCTGATACGCAGAAAATCAGGATCCACTTCATTTATGACGTATGCCGTCTCCTCAGCATTTTCACTCGTGAGCTCCTTTCCGCCTGCCCCCGGCATGAAATACACCGAAAGCTCGATGCCCCCGGCCTTTACATTCTTTCCTGCCGTTATTTCCTGCTCCTGCGTCACGCCTTTGTTTATCTTCTTCAGCACGGCGTCCGAGCCGGTTTCAAATCCGGAATGGATCCTGTCCAGCCCCGCTTTTTTCAGCTCTGCAAATTCCTCCGCGCTTACTTTCGAAAGGTTTTCTGCTCGCCCGTAGGATGTTATACGCCTTATCGACGGGAACGCCTGCCTGAGATATATCAGCACATCGCTGAGTCTGCCGCTGCTCAGCGCCGTAGTGTTGCCGTCCTGCAGGAAGACGTTTTCCGCTCCGTCTATGATCCAGTTGGCCATCATGTAAAGGCACTGTCTTTCGTCTTCCGTTCCTTTCATCAGCTCTGCGTTGATTCCGTCTATATCCCACGTCCCGTCGCCGTTCCTGTACTGTTCGACGATCTGCGCCTGGTATACCATATTGTCTATGTCTGCTTTGATGCTGTCCGCGCTGTAGGCTTTGAACTTTGTATGCCTGTACAGCTGACAGAATTTGCATTTATTCCACGTGCATCCGTTCGTCACCTGCAGCAGCAGGCTCTCCGCTTCACTCGGCGGTCTGATAGGTCCTATCCTGAAAGTTCTCTCCATATTTCACTCCTTATATATGTAAATATCTCTGCGCTGCGCCCTTTCCTGTAATCTGTCCGGCATGCCGCGCATATGCTTGAACATCCGTACGCCCGCCCCGGCGTTCAGTATTTTTATGATTATATCATATTTGACGCGCGTAAGTGTACCTTTTAAGTAAAATTCAGACGTTCGCATCCGCGGAGGTGTTTTGATGTTAAAAACTGCAGCGATCTCGTTCACCATCATCCACATTGTGATGCTGGTGATATTCATGAAATATAAAAGCGATATTTTTTACAAAATAAAAAAACTGTGCAGCCACTTTGCAAAAAAGGGCGTATACACCACTCAGGCCTCGCGTACTGCACAAAGTGCACGGACCTCAAAAGCCGGGGATCCTCTGATGCACAACAGCATTGCCCGCCGGCTCCTTTCCGGGAAGATAACAGGTCTTCCGATTTTTGCAGCTGTGATGTTCACGGTTTTTCATCTGACCTTCGATACCGTCGGCAGATCATTGAGCGTTCTGCTGGCCACTGCGCTTGATATCTGTACCGCCCGGCTCGATCATATCCTCCTCACCGCCGGAACATGCCGCCCTCTGCACGATCTGCTGATATACGGGATCTGCCCCGGCATCGGCAGCGTGCTGTCATTCGTGCCGCTCATCGCTGTACTGTTCTGCCTGCTGGCAATACTTGAGGACTGCGGCTATTTCTCGTATGCTGCCGCACTGTTCGACAGCGGCATGTCACGACTCGGACTTTCAGGCCAGTGCATCGTGCCGCTCATCATGGGTTTCGGCTGTGCAGTGCCCGCCGTGATGAGCGCATCATCGATGCTAGAAGGCAACAAAAAACTGCGCACTATATTCATGATACCGTTCATGTCATGCAGCGCCAGGCTGCCCGTATACTCTGTGCTCATCTCTGCTTTCTTCGAAGATCACCGCGCGATCGTCGTCTGGTTCATTTATCTCACCGGGATCACGACCGCTATGATATGCGCCGGTCTTGCCGGTAAAATCGCGGACGGCCGCAGACCGAATAACTTGAGCAGTTCGAACTGCCGCTGCCAGCGTGGCTCCGGATACAGCGCCGGGCACAAAACAAGAACGGGAGGTGGACATTTCACCACTCCCTCCCTGAAGCCGCCGCGTATATCTTATGTACTTGATATCGTTCTCACAAATTCACTTGGTTTTGTAAAAAAAGCCTTTTCTGTGATCCTGGCCGCTTCGGTAGTCATATGGTTCCTGCAGTCGTTCGACTGCAGTCTTCACATGGTTTCCGACTGCCGTGAAAGCATACTGGTATTTTTAGGACGCTCCGTTGCACCTTTCTTCGAGCCGCTGGGATTCGGCAGCTGGCAGGCCGCATCTGCGATGATCGCCGGACTTTCCGCAAAAGAAGCGATCATCAGTACATTCTCCGTGATCGCCAGCAGCTCCGGAATGTCCTCGTTCTCACTGCTCAGCAGCATTTTCACACCTGCCGGCGCTATTTCATTCATGGTCTTCTGTCTGCTATACGTTCCATGTATCGCCACACTGGCTACCGTTCGAAAAGAGACGGGCAGCTGGCGCTGCAGCATCATAATGTGTTTCGGCCACATACTGCTCGCATGGAGCGTGTGCTTCATGATCTACAATATCTTCTGTCATCTGTGAGCGCAAAGCATCACGCGTCGCCCTTCAGATATGTGCAGGCATTTTCCTTTAAATACCGGCACAACCGTTGACACAGAATCGAGAAAGAGGTATAGTTTTGATATAGAAAGAGAAGCCGATGAACGGCTGCTCCCTTAATCGTTAGAAGTAAAACTCCGTCGCGACTGGGAAATCATGGACGGAGTTTTTACTTCCTGTAAAAACTAATGCTTGTCTTTCAACAAGGCAATAACTGCGACTATCAAAAGTCCGGCAGTGCAGAACGCACTCAAGGCTTCATATGTAATCATAGTATCACCTCCCTTTCCAGGGAGCTTCCGTCCACCGTGTCTCTGGCTTCTCCAGGTTCGTTATACCATTATTATGATGCTTCGCCAATATTTTCCTTATAATGATGCCGACAAATTTCAGGATCTCCCAAAACTGCCGGCATAAAAATCTCTGTTTTTTTCTAACGCTATTTTTTCGAGTACACCGTCTTCGTGCTGACACCGTCGAGCGCGCCGAGCTTGCCCGACAGCGCACTGATCGTGTCCTGATCGGACTCAACAGCGAGACTGATGATCGAAAGTTTTTTCTCCGGATGAGGGATCCCCATCCTGCCGATTATATGTTCGCGGTAATCGTGAAGCAGATGATTCATTTCCTCCACCGCATCCTGATTCTCCACTATAACGCCTATCAGCGCTATCCTTTTTTCATCGCACATATGCCACCTCCATGCTTCTCATCAGTGTCCGCGTCTGTATCCGCCCTCTGCCACGTGGGATCTCGTGATCGCTTTTGAAATGGCGATCTTCGCTTTCGTCACATCGTTAGGGTCCGCATCCTTTTCATGGTGCGTCAGCCAGTCTTCAGCCTTCGCCTTTTCACTGAGGACTCTTTCCATGTCTATATCTTCGGACCACTCAACAGCGTCCGTGTATATGATGATGCTGTCTCTGACATCGATAAATCCGCCTGCTATCGCGGCAACGCGGTACTCATCCTTGCCTGCACCGGCCTCCTGTATCCACAGCTCGCCGATGTCCAGCAGCTTGCACGCCCATGAATGTCCGTACATAAAGCCCTCATCGCCTTCCAGTGTAGTAGTGATGACGATATCCACATATCCTCTGTAAAACAGCTTTGAAGGTGTTATTATCTCTAATTTCACACTGTTTGCCATGACGATCTCCTGCTATTTCTTACTGTTCTCATACTTTTCGACAACTTCGTCGATGCTTCCTGCGAACAGGAACATCTGCTCCGGAATATCATCATGCTTGCCTTCCAGTATCTCCTTGAAGCCTCTTACAGTTTCCTTGAGCGGCAGATACTTTCCTTCCATTCCTGTGAACTGCGCAGCAACGCTGAACGGCTGCGAAAGGAATCTCTGTATCCTTCTTGCTCTGGAAACTATCAGCTTGTCGGAATCCGAAAGCTCATCCATACCGAGTATAGCGATGATGTCCTGCAGATCTTTATACCTCTGGAGCACCTCCTGCACGCCTCTGGCAGTCTGATAATGCTCTTCTCCCAGGATCAGCGGATCCATTATTCGGGAAGTCGATTCCAGAGGGTCTACAGCCGGATAGATACCGAGCTCAGTGATCGACCTGGAAAGTACCGTCGTAGCATCCAGATGCGCGAACGTCGTAGCAGGAGCCGGGTCTGTAAGGTCATCCGCAGGCACATATACGGCCTGTACCGATGTGATCGACCCTTTCTTTGTCGACGTGATCCTCTCCTGCAGAGCACCCATCTCAGTAGCCAGCGTCGGCTGATATCCTACTGCCGAAGGGACACGCCCCAGCAGCGCAGATACTTCCGAACCCGCCTGAGTGAACCTGAATATGTTGTCTATGAACAGCAGAACGTCCTGGTTCTCCCTGTCTCTGAAATATTCGGCCATCGTAAGACCCGTCAGCGCAACTCGCATTCTGGCGCCCGGCGGTTCGTTCATCTGTCCGAATACCATCGCTGTATTCTTTATAACTCCTGACTCGATCATCTCATAATAAAGATCGTTTCCTTCTCTGGTTCTTTCTCCTACGCCCGCAAATACGGATATACCTCCGTGCTCTCTGGCGATATTGCTTATCAGCTCCTGGATCAGGACCGTCTTTCCTACGCCTGCTCCCCCGAAGAGACCTACTTTACCGCCTCGCGTATACGGTGCGATAAGGTCGATTACCTTGATGCCGGTCTCGAATATCTGAGCTGACGTATCCTGTTCTTCAAACGGAGGCGCTGCTCTGTGTATAGCTGCTCTGAGCTCTGTCTCCACAGGGCCCTTTTCATCTATCGTCTCTCCGATAACGTTGAACATCCTGCCCAGGACCTCTTTAC
Source organism: Brotomerdimonas butyrica (assembly GCF_025567305.1). Lineage (NCBI taxonomy): Bacteria > Bacillati > Bacillota > Clostridia > Eubacteriales > Brotomerdimonas > Brotomerdimonas butyrica. The sequence goes on along the minus strand of NZ_JAOQJP010000005.1, from coordinate 120,214 downwards.
CGACAGGCACCTTTATAGGCTCTCCGGTATCCACGGCTTCCATGCCTCGTCTGAGACCGTCAGTCGATGACAGCGCCACGCATCTTGCGACATCATCACCTATATGCTGAGCGACCTCCGTCACTATGACCTTGTCGCCGAACTTTATATCTACTGCATTTAGCAGCTCAGGCATCTGATCCTCACTGAATTTTATATCTATTACGGGGCCTATGATCTGATGTATTCTTCCTTTGTTCATTTTCGCCTCCTATTTCTGTGCCTCGGAACCGGCCACGATTTCTATGATCTCGTCTGTGATCGCAGACTGTCTTGCTCTGTTGTAGTAGAGAGACAGCTGATCCAGCATCTCCCTGGCATTGTCAGTAGCGTTTTCCATCGCGTTTCTCCTCGCCGCATGCTCACACGTAGCAGACTCTACCACAGCAGAATAGATCATCATCTCTACATATTTAGGCACCAGGTAGTTGAATACCGCTTCAACGGAAGGCTCGTATTCCACCTGCTTGTTCGTCGTTATTACATCTTCCGAATCTTCCTCGACTTCGAAAGGCAGCAGCACCACATTCTTCACTTCCTGCTGCATGGAGCTTATGAACGACGTATATATGAGTACGACCTCGTCGATCTCGCCTTTATCATACATTTCTATGATAGGCTTGCTCATTTCACGCGTCTCCAGGAACGATATGTTCTCAGGCGGAGCCAGATAATCTCCGCAGATCTTATATCCGCGCTTTTCGAAGTACTCCTTGCCCTTCGATCCTATCGCGTATATGACAGGCTCCTCCCAGTCGGTATCTATCTCGCGCTGCGCTTCCTTGAGGATAGCCGAATTGAATCCTCCGCAAAGGCCGCGTCCGCTCGTTACTACTATATAGCATGTCGTCTTTATCTCTCTGTTACCGGCAAGGTATTCCTGCGGTATATCCTGGCTGTTGTGAAAGATCTCGGCGATGGTCTGTGTGATGTAATGCAGATTCGCATTCGTCTTCTCAAATATCGCTTTCGCCTTTCTCAGCTTGCCGGCAGACACCAGTTTCATGGCATTCGTGATATGTTCCGTACTGGAAACGCTTTTTATACGTCTCTTTATGTCCCGCATGTTATTTGCTGACATTCCCGTACCTCCTATTTCGTCTCGCTTCCTGCCTCATCTGCCGTCTCTCCGCGACCTGTGCGTTTTATGAAACCCTTCCTGAACACTTCTATGCCCTCACGAAGCTGCTTCTCCGTATCTTCGCTGATCTCGCCGGTCTCCTTTATCGCACGCTCCACATGAGGATACTGTGTCGACATGAATTCATAGAGTTCTTTTTCGAACTGCTTTATGTCCACGATCTCTATGTCCGCAAGATACTTGTTTATCGCCGCAAAGATTATCATTATCTGCCGCTCTACAGGAACAGGCTGGTACTGAGGCTGCTTGAGGATCTCCATCAGCATTCGTCCGTGATCGAGTCTCTCCTTGGTCTCATTGTCCACATCAGATCCGAACTGTGCAAAATTTGCCAGCTCCCTGTACTGTGCAAGATCGAGCTTTACCGAACTTGCTACTTTTTTCATCGCCTTTATCTGCGCATTTCCTCCTACACGAGATACCGAGATACCTGCATTTACAGCCGGTCTCTGTCCTGTGAAAAACAGCTCCGACTCCAGGAATATCTGTCCGTCGGTGATCGATATCACGTTCGTCGGGATATATGCCGATACATCGCCGGCCTGCGTCTCTATGATAGGCAACGCCGTGATCGAGCCGCCGCCGAGTTCATCGGAAAGTCTCGCAGCTCTTTCCAGCAATCTCGAATGGAGATAGAACACGTCTCCGGGATATGCTTCTCTGCCGGGCGGTCTTCTCAGCAGCAGCGACATCGCTCTGTATGCCACGGCATGCTTTGAAAGATCGTCATAAACGATCAGCACGTCTTTTCCCTGATACATAAAGTATTCCGCGATCGCACACCCTGCATACGGGGCGATGTACTGCAGCGGCGCCACATCTGAAGCCGTCGCCGACACCACGATCGTATACTCCATCGCACCTTTGTTTTCAAGATTCTGCACTAGCTGTGCCACCGTGGACGCCTTCTGTCCGATAGCTACATATATGCAGATCACATCCTCATCTTTCTGATTGAGTATAGTATCTATCGCGATAGCTGTCTTACCGGTCTGTCTGTCTCCGATGATCAGCTCACGCTGTCCTCTGCCGATCGGTATCATGGAATCTATCGCCTTGATGCCTGTCTGCAGCGGCTGATTTACCGATTTTCTCTGCAAAACGCCGGGCGCTGCGCATTCTATCGGACGGCTCTCCTTCGTAACGATAGTGCCTTTTCCGTCTATCGGCTGTCCCAGCGCATTGACTACACGTCCCAGCATATTCTCTCCGACCGGTACTTCCACGACTCTGCCCATAGGCTTTACTATATCGCCTTCGCGGATGTCCCTGTCAGATCCCAGTATTACGGCACCTACGTTATCCTCTTCGAGATTGAGAGCCATGCCGTAGGTGTTTCCTGTAAACTCCAGGAGTTCCCCCGCCATGCAGTTTTCCAGGCCGTAAACTCGCGCTATACCGTCGCCGACCTGTATAACCGTGCCGAAATCGGAAATCTCCAGTCTGTTTTTGTAATTTTTTATCTGTTCTTTTATTACCGCACTGATTTCTTCCGGTCTCAAATTCATTTCTTTTCCTCCCTAACTCATTCTGATCTGACTGCTTAGATCGTCAAATCGCTTTCTGACGGAAGCGTCGATCAGCTTGCCTTCTACCAGCAGCTTCACGCCTCCGATCAGTTTGGGATCTATTTCATTTACAAGCTTCACATTAACTCTGAAAAGCTTCGATGCATCCTCTTCAAGCTCTCTGATATGTTCATCATTAAGCGGAGCCGCCGAAAAAACAGTACCGTACGATACTCCCTCCTGCTTATCCAGGAGTTTTCTGTAGGTCTTTATCATTTTTTCGAAATGCATCATCCTGCCTTTGTCTGCAAGAATAAAGAGGAAGTTCAGAAGCTCATCGCATATCCTTCCTCTGAAGACATTTTCGAGTACGTTTTTCTTTTCCTCAGCCGAGATCCCCGGAGTGTTGACAAATTTGTGAAGATCCGGTTCCTGTCCGAACAGCTCTATCAGCTGTCCCGCCTCTTCGTTTATGAGGTCAGTCTTGCCGGTTTCCCTGGCAGCCTCGAACAAAGCAGTGCCGTAAGTCAGATCAATGGTCAGTTCCTCCATCCTGTACTCCTTGCCTGTCTGATAACCTCTTCAACTATGGCCTCCTGTCCGGCACGCTGTATCTCGCGTTCCACGATCTTTTCAGCGGCCATTACAGCGAGAACAGCGATTTCCTGTTTCATTTCTTCCATAGCCTTTTCTTTTTCTTTTTCTATAGTCTTTTCCGCCTTTGCGATGATATCGCCGGCTTCTTTGCGGGCGTCCTCTATGATGTCGCGCGCCTGTGCATCCGCTTTGATCTTCGCAGTTCTGATGATCTCTCTGCTTTCCTCTTCGACCTTTGAGATCCTTTTGCTGTACTGCTCCATTTTCTCATCGGCTCTCCTGTTGGTAAGCTCTGCGTTGTCGAGCGCGTCTTTTATGGACTGCTTCCTGGCAGCCAGCATGTTCAAGAAAGGCTTATATAAAAACCTGGTGAGCACTCCCATCAGTATCAGGAAGTTGATCAGGTAAAATATAAATTCTTTAAGACTTATTCCCAATGCTTCAACCATATTACCGTCTCCCTTTCACTGCGTTTTTACATGCCCGAAGGCAATGAAATTCTCTATATCTTTGAGAACAGCATAAACGCAATGAGAAGGCCGTATATGCTAAGCGATTCCATAAAAGCAAACGAGAGAATCATATTCGTACGAAGCATTCCTGCCGCTTCCGGCTGACGTGCCATACCTTCCAGTCCCTTCGCTGCCGCTATCCCCTGTCCTATCCCAGGCCCTATAGTAGCCAGTCCTATAGCCAGTGCTGCTCCTATTGCAATTAAACCCATAACATATCTCCTTTCACTATAAACAATCTTATCATTTATATCATTATCGAAACGTTTTCTGTCGCTCCGTTTACGATCGACTTATAAACTTCATGCCTGCCGGCCTGCAGTTTACAAATGCTCTTCCTCCTCCGGAAGCGCCTCCTTTATATATATGCCTGTAAGCAGTGCGAACACAAGTGCCTGCACCAGCCCCATCAGTACACTCAGCATCTGCATCACCACAGGCAGCCCTATCGGTACGAGATCGAAAAACGATGACGTTACCGTTTCTTCCCCGAAAATATTACCGTAAAGTCGCAGCGTCAGCGACACCGGTTTTACCAGATCCTCCAGCAGCATCAGCGGCAGCAGGAACGCAAACGGCTGCAGCAGGTGCTTGTAGAATCTCAGGCCGTGAGATTCTCTGATGCCTATCACCTGTATCGCTACGAACACTATTATCGCCAGCGCCATAGTGCAGTTTATCGAGCTTGTCGGAGCCGCCAGCCCCTTTACATGCCCCGAACCCGGCAGCAGTCCGCTGTAGTTGCATATCAGTATATATATGAACAGCGTCGCTACAAGCGGGAAATACTTCCGACATGCTTTGCCGCCCATGATATCCGAAAAGAAATCATACAGACTCTCCACAGCCCACTCTGCAAAATTCTGAAAGCCTGACGGCACAGTCTGCAGCCTGCGGCCCGCAACTACAGCCAGCACACACAGTATGACCGTAATGACTGTACTCGTTATCATCCCGTTGGATATCCCAAAAGAATTAAGTGTCTCTATCATTATCGCCTGCCTCCCTTCCAGGTCACAGTGCTTTCTTCTGTTTGAAAACCAGCACCTTGTTCATCGCTACAAGCGCAGCTGCCGTTCCTATGAGAAAAGCCGTATCGTCAAACGGCACTATATCCCTCACGAGGAAAACCAGCAGCAGCGTCACTATATTGACAGCATAACTGATCATTGACCTCGCATAGATACCTCCCGCCTGACCTGCCCCGGCATCTGACGACGAGCTGTCCGCCATATACTTCTGCCACAGGAAGCGATTTTTGAGGTACCCTGCAAGCCCGCCTGCGATCAGACCTGCGATCGAGCCGAAAACATAAGTCAAATCTCACTCATCTCCTCTCTTATGACTACACATTATACACCGATTTGCGGCAATTGTGAAACAGTTTTTTTAAATTCATTTTTTAACAATCTCACTGTTTTCAACACTTTCGTGGTTTTGCCCAAAAATTATAATTTTTTATAATTGTAAAAAATTTGTATTTTCTTGTACTTCTTTGTTATCAATATGTTCTTTCCTTAAAACATCGTCAATCGTCGATGCCCTTTATTACGGTTTTGAGCCATTTGCGGCTGTAATACCGTTTAGTCAGGAATACGGCCTTGACTACTTCTTCGATCTTGACTGCCAGCACTGCCAGATATATAGGCATATGCAGATACAGCGACGTGATGAACGCCAGCGGCACGCCTATAAGCCACACCGTGCCGGTTTCCGTGATCATCGCGAACTTCGTGTCGCCCCCGCAGCGCAGCGTTCCCGTGACATGGATGGCATTGTAAAGTGTCAGCCACATTGTGGCTCCGTATACGATCAGTATCCTGAACGCATACGCGGCCCCCTGCTCCGAGAAGCTGAACAGACTGAGCAGCGGTTCCCCCGCTATTATCACGCCCGCTCCAAAGACTGCTCCCACTATGAGTCCCATCCTGATCATCTTGCGCGACATGTTGTATGCCAGTTCCGTCTTTCCCTCTCCGAGCTTCTGACCGACAAGTATCAGCACTGCATCTCCGATGCTGAACGCAGCCAGTGCGAACATATTGTTTATAGTATTGCAGGCCTGTACCGCAGCCCCTTCCGAGATGCCTATCCTCGCAAATGCCGCAACATACATCGAAGTTCCTATCCCCCAGAGTGTTTCATTTGCTGTAGTCGGCAGCGCATTCCTTATTATACGCGCAGCCAGCTCCCTGTTATAACTGAAAAACTCTCTGAAATGCCCTGCGATCCTGTTTTTGAGCACGAACACCTCGAACAGTATTATCAGCATTTCCAGAAGACGCGCTATAGCTGTTGCCAGCGCTGCACCTTCGACTCCCAGAGCAGGCGCACCCAGCTTTCCGAAAATGAACACCCAGTTCAGGAATGTATTGGTAGCAAATGCGATCACGCTCGCTGCGAGAGGCAGCGCAGATTGCTGGGTAGCCCTCAGTGCCACAGTAAACGGCTGCGTCACTGCCAGAAACAGGAACGTGAACGAACAGATCCTGACATATCCGACCCCCGCTTCGATAACTTCCGGGTACTTCGTGAATATCCTCAGTATATATTCAGGAAAGAAGAATCCTGCAACAAAAAAGAGCAGGCTGACGCCTGCTGCCGCAGACAGTGCAAAGCCTGTCGTTTTCCTTATGTTCTTAAAATCCATCACACCGTAAAACTGTGATATGAATGTACCCATACCTCCCGTGAATCCAAAAAGCAGCATCCAGTATATGAAAAACACCTGGACTGATACACCTACCGCATTCAGCTCAAGCTCTCCCAGACTTCCCACCATCAGATTGTCGATAAAGCTGAGGCTGGAGCCTATCAGGCTCTGCAGCGCTATAGGCAGCGCCACCTTGCCCATCATCGAAAAAAGTTCCCGATTTCTTATAGTCTCCAGATTCTCTGTTTTTATCATTTATTGTCACTGCCTTTCTCTATATGTTTGTCCTGCTTGTTTTTTTCCTCTTTTTTATCCGGTCTTTCTTTTTTTATCTTGTCTGCTTTCAGGCTGATGTTCCTGTTTCCCGTATCGGAAAGCAGCACGTATATCAGCATTATAGCGACCGCTGTAAGCCCGAGGTATTCCACTGTGAGCCCCCTGCTGTAGAGCACGGCGACTATGCCCATGATGCCGCTGATGCAGTAAAGGATCATCACCGCACGCTTCTGGCCGAATCCGGCCTTCATGATCCTGTGATGCAGATGATCCTTGTCCGCCGTACCTATCGACTGATGCTTCGCCAGCCTTCTGAATATAGCCATGACCGTGTCGAATATCGGAAGCCCCAGCACCAGCGCAGGAATTATCACGACTACTATCGTAGCACTTTTGACGGTACCCAGTATCGATACCGCCGCTATCGAAAATCCCAGCAGCTCCGAACCGCTGTCTCCCATGAATATCTTCGCGGGATTGAAATTGTACGGCAGGAATCCAAGCGCCGCGCCCGCTATAGCCATCATTGCCAGCGTAGGCACATACTGCCCGTGGATATATGCGACGTATCCTATACAGAGCGCGGATATCGCTACGATACCTGCAGCCAGTCCGTCGAGTCCGTCTATCAGATTCACAGCATTCGTGATAGCTATCAGCCACAATACCGTGATGATGAAACATGCCACGTCACCGAACGCCATATTGCCCGGACCGAAGTAATTCGTGATGAACTCGATCCTGACTCCCATGATATACACCACCGTAGCGCATACTATCTGTCCGCACAGCTTTACCAGCGGTTTCAGATCCTTCAGATCATCGATCAGACCGAGCATGTATATCAGAGTGCATCCGGTCATAACGCTCGTTATCCCTTTGTCTTTGAGTGCAAAGACTGCAAGTGCGGCCATTATCCCGAGATATATCGCGATGCCCCCGAATCTCGGCATCGGCTTTTTATGCATCCGCCTTTCATCTTTCGGGATGTCCATTGCGCCTATTTTAGGTGCGATCTTTATCGCCGCAGGTGTAACTGCCGCTGCCACGACAAAGGCGACCAGAAGCGGCCCCCATAATTCTATGCTGGTAGCTGTCACTTGATTTCTCCTAACATTACTATTTTGAGTCCGGCTTCATCCAGTATGTCAACAGACAGCTGGTCCGGATATCCTTCTTTTACTATGATCTTGCTTATTCCTGAATTTATTATCATCTTCGCGCATATCACGCACGGCTGATGCGTGATATATATCGTCGCGCCCTCGATGCTCTGACCCAGCGTGGCCGCCTGTATTATCGCGTTCTGTTCGGCATGCAGCGCTCTGCACAGCTCATGCTTCTCGCCCGACGGTATCCCCAGCTGCTGCCTCAGGCATCCGCCTTCGCGCTCACCGCAGTGCTCCAGACCTCTCGGCGCACCGTTGTACCCGGTGGCGACGATATGCCTGTCCTTTACGATCACAGCGCCTACATGCCGTCTAAGACACGTGGAACGTTTGGCTGTGAGCACTGCCATTTCCATAAAATATTCATCCCAGCTTGGTCTGTTGTCCATACGTTTCTCCTTGATCATGCAAATATCAGTAGTACACTTCTGCAAGGTACAGCCCGTAAGGCGGGGCTGTATGTCCTGCAGCTGATCTGTCTGCTGCATCGATAATAGCTTTCATCTGTTCCGGCGCGATCTTTCCCGCTCCTATATCAGTCAGCGTTCCCGTTATTATCCTTACCATATTGTAAAGGAACCCGTCGCCGCTCACGTGTATCTCTATGTTCCTGTCTCCGGTGACGCTTATATCATATATCGTCCTGACGGTGGTCTCACGCGGAGTCCCTCCCGCCGCCTCGAACGACTTGAAGTCATGCGTGCCCTTCAGATATTCCGCCGCGCGCCGCATGGCGTCCGTATCCAGCGGCTTTGCAACATGATAGACGTAATTCCTCACGAAGACATCTGCACTTTCTGCATTGAGTATCCTGTAGATATACTTCTTGCCTTTCGAGTCGAATCTGGCGTGAAAATCCGCAGGCTTTTCCTCAGCCTTTACGATCCTCACAGGTGACGCCGCGAACGATCCCTTCTCTCTGCTCGCGAGGCTGTTATTCACGACCATAGCCAGCTTTTCCACAGGGATCTTCACATCGGCTGCAAACGATGCGCGCTGAGCGTATGCATGCACCCCCGCGTCCGTCCGGCTCGTGCCGTTCAGCGTGATACTGCTGCCCAGAAGCGATGACAGCGTCTGCTCCAGATGTCCCTGCACCGTGGGCTTGTCCGGCTGTCGCTGCCAGCCGTGAAACACCGATCCATCGTATTCTATTGTAAGAAGTATATTCTTTTTCATCGTACACCTTTTCTAATTATATATTATTTCAAAGCCGCGTGCCACATTTATTAGTCATAATTCAGATGCTCGTCACATCATCAGCGGCCAGGCAGCGAAAATATAGAGACACCCGCAGCCGCATATATACGGTCCCAGCGGCCGCTCATCGTTCCTGCGGTACCGCCCCGATGCCAGACCCGCCGCAGCTGCTATCCCGCTCGCCAGGGAAGCTCCCAGGAGCACCGCCACGGTCCCCTTCAGTCCGAGCACCAGACCAAGCGACGCGAACAGCTTCACATCTCCGAAGCCCATCACTTCTCTATGGAATATCAGGCTTCCTATGCCTGCGACCGCCAGCATCGCGCCTCCGCCGACAATCGCCCCCAGCAGAGGCTGCCAGACTGAACTGTGAAAAGGTATGAAGCCGAACGCGCTCAGAGCCAGCATTATCACGAACTGATCGGGTATCACCATGTATTTCAGGTCTGCCAGGCCGATGATCAGCATCGCCCAGCACGCGAATACCCCTGCCGCGGCAAACTGTATATCACAGAAGGAAAGCCTGACGAGAAGACATGCAAAGCCTGCCGCATATATCCATCGCCACGGATAACCCTTCACTCTCTGTATGTGCGGATCCGTCAGCTCCGGTCCAGGCTTTTCCCCGTAATCGCACAGCCAGCCCGCAGGCATTTTATTGAATATATATACTGCCGCAAACCCCGCCAGGACGCCTAGCACTATGCTTGCAGCCACTTTTATGATAATCACCAGCATCTCAATATTCCTCCTTTATTGCTCTTATTCTATCAATTTCCTTTTTTAACCACAATATTATTTTGATTTTTTTGTCGTATTGTGGAGAATGCCGTCGTACATTAGATATAAAAAAAGAGTCCTTTTTGGTATAGAATCAAAACAGTGGTACAGTTGCACACCAAAGGAGGTATTGAATATGAAAAATGTTTCAACAAGGGACAGAGATACTGTGCTGATAGTCGACGACACATCAGCAAACCACGAAGTAATACAGACATTCCTGAACGATATAGGCGTAAAATGTGAAAGCGCATTCGATGGTCTCGAAGCTGTCACTATGTGCAATTCTGTCGACAAAAATTATTATTCACTGATACTGATGGATATAAACCTGCCGTGCATGAACGGTATAGAGACCGTCCGCAGGATCCGCAGTCTGGGTATCGATACCCCGGTGATCGCCGTGACGGCATCGAGCAAAAACGAAGACAGGATACGGCAGGCTGAAACGGAAAGTATATTTGACATGATACTTTTCAAACCGTTCAATTCCACGTCATTTTACACAGCGATCTCGCCATATGTCAGATCCGCACTGCTCACGGCGTCATGCTCCGGCTCCTGCGCACACCGGGACAGCAGCTTCCCGGGCCTGGATCCCGACGTATGCGACATACATACCGCTATAGAAAACATGGGCAACAGTCCCAGGCTCTTTCTGAAGCACTTCAATAATTTCAAACACAACAACGCCGACCTTTCTCTGCGTCTGCGTGAAATGATAGATACAGACCAGTACAGCGATGCCGCCGTCCTTTGTCATTCCATAAAAGGCCTCGCCGGCATGCTGGGATTCACATCTCTTTATTCGCATGTGATATCGCTGGAAGATCTGCTCAGACAGCACATAGCAGAGCGACTGTTCATCCTGTCATACGACATCCTCGCTCTGCTTTTTTGCATAAACAACGACATACAGTCGATATGCCAGCTGCAGATATGACTGCTGTCCGCAGCTTACGGCCACTCAGGCGATGCGCCATGACACTTCACACTATCTGCATGCCGGCGCATCAGGGCATAACACAGCGAAATGCACATCCGACGCTCGGCAGGCCCTGCCCTGGCGCGTCCAGGAGATCCTCATCGGATCACATGACAGATCTCACGAGATCTTCGAGCTGTTTCCTGTCGAATATCTTCGGAACGGGATACAGCGGATTCGCTTCAGCATCGGCCCATTTCGCGATAGTTTCGACATCTTCTTCCTTTATACAGTCGAATCTGTCCGGAATATCCATGCTGCGTTTCGTATTTTCTATCCATTCTATGAAAAGGCGCGCTTTTCCGTTATTCGTAGTCTTCCCTTTCATCGCGCCATATGCCGGGCAGGCGCATCCGCCTGTCCGGTCGTCATGATCTACTCCGTATTCTGCGGAAAGTCCGCAGTGATCCGCCAGCTCCGCAAGCTTCGCCTCTGCGCTGCTTCCGAATGCCTTCAGCACATGCGGCAGCAGTATCGCCATAGCCTTTCCGTGAGGAACGCCATACAGACCTCCCACGGCATGTCCTATCGCGTGCACATATCCGACGCACCCTCTCGTGAACGCCCTGCCGGCATAAAACGCCGCTCTCTGCATATTCTGGCGCTTTTCCATATCGCTGCCGTTCTCGTAAGCGCCCTCAAGATTTTCATATATGAGCTTTACGGCATCCTTTGCCATCTTCTTCTCCAGAGCCGTATTATAAGCGTTGTTGGTATAAGCTTCGACTGCATGACACAGTGCATCCATTCCGGTATATGCGGTTATATCCGGCGGCAGTCCCGCTGTCAGCCCGGCATCCAGCACACACACGTGCGGGATTATCGCCATATCGTTTATCGACTTTTTTCGATGTGTTTCATGATCCGTTATCACTGCTGCCATCGTCGCCTCTGAGCCTGTTCCCGAAGTCGTTGGTATCGCCCACATCACAGGCACTTTTCTCCTCGAACGCACCTTGAGCACGCCCTGAAGCTCCGCGATCGTCCTGTCCGGTCTCGCTATACGCGCTGCGATGGCTTTGCCGCAGTCCATCGGCGAGCCCCCGCCAAACAGTATTATCCCCTGTGCGTTTTTCTCATTATAGAGCCTGACGCCTTCCTCGACCTGCGCATCCGTCGGATCCGACGTGAGTCGATCGAACACCTCACATTCGATCCCGTTCGCCCGCAGCTTTTCCAGCATCGGCACAGGAAGCCCGCGCTTCATCATGTTCGGCCCCATGACCACGAGCAGCCTTTCCACTTCCCTGCGTTTTATATCTTCCAGCAGTCTGTCGCTGTCAGCCCTGTCTTCTATCACTTCAGGCGTATGCCACGGAAGCATGTACATCCCGACCTTCATCGCCCCCTGGTATATCCTGCAAAATAAGCTGTTCATCTCCTGCCTCCGATCCTCGTGTGATTTCTTCTATATATCATACCACCACTTCCCGCGAGACTCTATATCCGCGGGAAGATTTTCATGCAAAAAGCTGCCTTGCTGATCTTTTAGACGATCAGAAGACAGCCTGTATGTTTTCTTTTTTGTTTTTGCAGCCATGCCGGCCACGTATCTCGCGCCGTGCCGCGAGCTCCTGCTGTGCGTTTTATTCTATGATCCTTCTGACTGACACTACCGTTCCTGAGTAGCTCGTGCTCGTCACGATGATGCCTGTATCATAATCCGATGCGTGGACCATCTTGCCGCCGCCGACATAGATGCCGATATGACCCGAAAAGCAGATCAGATCTCCCGGCTGAGCGTCACTGTACGAAACAGCTTTGCCGCACTGCGCCTGATACGGCACTGTTCTCGGAAGCGATATCCCGAAATGCGCATAGACGCTCTGCACGAATCCCGAACAGTCTGCGCCGTCCGTAAGGCTTGTGCCGCCGTAAACGTACGGGTTGCCGACGAACTGAAGCGCAAAGTTCACAACGTCAGTCCCGCTGCCGCTGCCCATCACAGCCCCGCCGGAGCTGCTGCTGTCAGTATCCTTGCTCTTTGCCTTGGTGCCCTTGTACACTATCTTGTCTACCGACTCGTTTATCACTGTCGTATCCACGACCTGCGAAGAAAGTATCTTGCCGTTGACGCATGTCACCTGATTAGTAACGATCTGATCGCCGTCAGTTCCTTCGCTCTTTACCTCGCTCTCACCCTCGTAAAGCTCTGCATTGTCTTCATACGAAGTACCTGCTTCGATCTTCTCTACCGAGCCGATCTCTGCATCGATAGTCACAGAAAACAGCGGATCCTCCGTGCTGTTCTGCTCCAGTATATAGTTCACGGCTTCTTTTTCCGTGAGCACTGCCGGCGGTTCCCCGCTGCGCTTGAGGCTCTTGTCCTCGGTGCTCAGCTTCTTGTCTACAGAAACCGATACCACCTGGGCTCCTTCCGGCGTATATTCATTAAGTACTTCTTCTATTACTTTTTCTGCAGTCTTCTCATCCTTCACGAGGAAAAGTTCCTCGCCTCCGGCCTTTACTGCATACGGATCTTCTACTTTTTTCCCGCTTTTCGCATATACTGCATACGGCTTTGTGAAATCCAGGACAACCACTGATGCAATCGCCAGAATTACCACGAGTGCCGCGATAAGCAATTTTCTGTAATTCTTCAAACTTGAAATCATAGTTTCCTCTCCATTGAAATTCCTTCTGCGTCTGCTGTATCATAAAACAATACCTGTACATTATACAGCAATGGCACCCCTGGTTGAACCGATGGGGTGCCATTTTCACATAAACTTCAAGTTGCGTTCTTATTCAGAATATTTGTTTATCTGTGTGTACTGCAAACGCGCACAGTATCTGCATGCATGCGCAGACCTATCTCAGGCCGTATTCTTCAGCGAGCTTTCTGAATCCCGGCATCGAGTTCACGATGCTTTCGTGAGATACGCAGTATGCCAGACGCACATATCCCGGGCATGCAAATGCCGTTCCCGGAACCATCAGGATGTTGTACTTCTTGGCTGCCGCGCAGAATTCGTTTTCGTCCTCGACCGGCGACTTGAGGAACATGTAGAATGCCCCCTCCGGCTTGACGCAGTCGAATCCGCATTCTTTAAGTCCTTCGTAAAGCGCTGTCCTGTTTCTGTCATAGTAGTCGAGATCCACCTGGACGTCCACACATCTGCCGATGACTTTCTGCTGGAGTGACGGCGCATTTACACATCCGATTATCCTGTTCGCATTCGATGCCGTGTCGAACACCAGCTCGCTTTCCTCAAGCTCCGATGGTATAACGAGATATCCTATCCTCTCGCCCGGCAGTGACAGCGATTTGCTGTATGAATATGCAACGATCGTGTTATCGTAATACTTTGTAACGTAAGGGACCTCGGCTCCGCCGAACGCCAGCTCACGGTAAGGCTCGTCGGAGATCAGGAATATCGTCCTTCCGAGTTCTTTCTGCTTTCTGTCCATGATCTCTGCGATCTTCTTTATAGTGTCCTCGCTGTATATCACGCCTGTCGGATTGTTCGGCGTATTGATCAGAACGACTCTCGTCTTGTCCGTGATCAGCTTCTCGAAGCTCTCGAGATCAGGATAGAACGTCTCTTTGTCCGTAGGCGCCTGCACGACTTTGCCGTCGTAGTTGTTCACGTACCAGTTGTACTCGAGGAAGTAAGGTGCGAATATGATGACTTCCTCGCCCGGATTGAGGATCGTCTTGAGCGCTACGTTCAGGCCGCTCGCCGCTCCTACAGTCATCAGGATATTGCCGCTTCCGAACGATGTGCCGAATCTTCTGTTCAGTGAATCAGCGATCGCAGCTCTGACGTCTTCAAACCCCGCATTGCTCATGTATCCGTGGAGCACGCTCGGCTCTTCTTCATTGAGCACATCTATTATCGCCTGCTTTATCTCTGCAGGGACCGGTGCATCAGGATTGCCGAGACTGAAGTCGAATACGTTTTCAGCGCCGTACCTGGCTCTCATCTTGTCGCCTTCCTCAAACATCGTTCTTATAGCCGAGTTGTTAGCCATAAGAGGTTTCATCTTTTCTGCTATCATTAAATATCTTTCCTTTCAATCTTGCTTATATGTCCTGCTACAGATTCTTTGCCAGGTTGCACACGAAATCCTGCACGTTCGTCACGATGCCCTTTGCAGAAAGACTGCCGCGGTCGGACAGCTTGTTTACCGCAAACTCGGACGTGTCAACCACGTAGAAATACACGGGACGTACTGTTCCATCCTCGAGTACTCTGTAGCTCGGCGTCATGTTGCCGGTCGCGATAGTGTGCAGCACTGTCGCCATACCGATAACGGTCGTCGATCTTCTGACGTGGCTCCTGATCGCATCCTGCCCTACGTATGTATGCTCATACACTTCAGGCAGAGGGCCGTCGTCTCTTATCGAACCGTTCAGCACAAAAGGCACGTTGTTTTTCACACAGCTGTATATTATACCGTCGGTTATGTGCTCTTCTTCTATGAATTTAGGTATCGATCCGTAAAGGTTCACTTTGTTTATCGTGTCGATATGATTGTAGTGACCGTTGAAATGCGGCTTCTGCGTCCTGACGTTCTGACCGAGCGCAGTTCCGAGATATCCTGCTTCCAGGTCGTGTGTGGCAAGTGCATTGCCTGCCAGCAGCGAGTGTACATACCCGCCCTCTACGAGTTTCGCAAACGCATTCCTCGCCTCCGCATCGAAAGCGCATGCCGGCCCCAGCACCCATGTGATATGTCCATGGTCGCGCTCGTATCTGAGCAGTTCATAAAGGCTGCTGTAGTCGTATGAGAAAGCAGTTTCACGGCTTCGTCCCTGCCTGAATGAAAAGGTCGTCTGTTCGTCCGTATCCTGATCGGGAAACCTGAAGCTGTTCTCATTTACATAAATACCATCCTCACATTTCTCCGTCCTGCCTAGGACAACGAGATCGCCTTTCTTTATATTCCTGAACTCGCGGATATGGATATCCCCGTCCTCGTAGACCGCAACGCAGTCCATGCGCGAATCCTTCGGAAGTATCCATCTGCCGTCGAGCTTGAAATATTCAGGATATATGGACGTCGCATGGAAGCCCTCAGGCGCAGTCATGTCCTTGGGAGCTTCGGCGAGCCTTGCTTCCGGAGCTTTCCTGAAAAGCTTCTGCGAAAAATCCGGTTCGATATATTCACCTAGTTTAAATGTCATATTGTGTATCCGTTCCTGTCTGTCTTATTTTTTCTCGATCTTGTCAACGCCCATGTAAGGTCTCAGTGCTTCAGGGATCACTACTGATCCGTCTGCCTGCTGGTAGTTTTCCAGTATAGCTGCTACTGTTCTGCCTACTGCGAGTCCTGAGCCGTTGAGAGTGTGAACGAATTCAGGCTTGCCTTTTTCTGCAGGTCTGAATCTGATGTTTCCTCTTCTTGCCTGGAAATTCTCAAAGTTGCTGCACGATGATATCTCAACGTATCTGCCGTAGCTAGGCATCCATACTTCGATGTCGTATGTCATCGCTGATGAGAATCCCAGGTCTCCTGTCGACAGTCTAACGACTCTGTAAGGGATCTCTAGCTTCTGGAGAACTGTCTCTGCAGCCTTTGTCAGAGATTCGAGCTCATCGTATGAAGTCTCAGGCTTTACGAATTTTACCAGCTCCACCTTGTTGAACTGATGCTGTCTGATGAGGCCTCTGGTGTCTCTTCCTGCCGATCCAGCCTCTTTTCTGAAGCATGGTGTGTATGCAGTGTAGTAAATAGGCAGTTCTGCCTCGTCTATTATCTCGTTGTCTCTCAGATTCGTTACAGGAACTTCTGCTGTAGGGATCAGGAAGAAATCCTTTGCCGGCACGTGGAACATGTCGTCTTCGAATTTAGGAAGCTGTCCCGTTCCTGTCATAGCATCTCTGTTTACCATGAAAGGCGGCAGTATTTCTGTGAATCCGTGTTCTTCAGTGTGAAGGTTGAGCATGAAGTTGATAACCGATCTTTCCAGTCTCGCACCGAGTCCCTTGTAGACCGTGAATCTCGTACCTGCGATCTTTGCAGCTCTTTCAAAGTCCAGGATATCAAGATCTGTACCGATGTCCCAGTGTGCTTTTTCTTCAAAATCGAACTCCTTCGGCTCTCCCCATTTTCTCAGCTCGACATTTGCGCTGTCGTCTGCTCCCACCTGAACGTCTTTGTACGGTGTGTTAGGGATGTTGAGCAGTGCGTCGCGCAGATCCGCCTCAACCTGCCCCACTTCTGCATCGAGGACTTTTATCTCATCCGAAAGATTCTTCATCTCTGCCATGAGTTCAGTCGTGTCTTTTCCTTCTTTTTTCATCACAGGGATCTGTTTCGAAGAAACGCTCTGCCTGTTCTTCATCTGCTCTACTTCAGCAAGCAGTTCTCTTCTTTTTTTGTCAAGCGTTATAACATTATCTATTCCGAAGTCTCCCTGTCCTCTCGACTCAACAGCTTTCTTTACGTTATCAAAATCCTCTCTTATTCTCTTGATATCCAGCATATTCTTCTCCTTTTTCAAAAATTAAAATAAATTCTTTTTATATGTAATGTAAAGGTCTGTCAGCTCGATGACCTTCTGCTGCATCTCTATCTGCATAGCGGATGCCTGATCGTATTCTCCTCTGTCGAGAGCTCGCTTGATCCTCGTCAGCAGACAGAACTCGTCGAGCGTATCTCTTCCCAGCTCGTTTCTGAGACGCTGTATCTTGCCCCAGTAATATCTGTCATAATCCACGCAGTCGAGGTCGTCATGCGCCTTGCAGCATTCTCTCACGAAGTCCATCGTGTCAGGTATTATCCTGTCATGGAGCTCTGTCGCCCACTGAGCTCTGATCGCTTCCTTGTATGATGCGAGAGCGATATCGCTCATAACGTCGTCTCTCCTGAATATATCGAGCTTTTCAGGATAATCTTCGAACGCCTGTATATTTTCCCATACGGTTCTCGGCGCTCTGCCGAAATATCTGCTTCTCTCTTCTTCTGTATATTCATCGAACACGTTCTTTTCGCTTCTGTAGATCCTGTCTGTATCCAGGTAGAAGTCATCTTCTCCGTAATCCTTTGAGATCGACTTTTCAAGATCTGCAGGCGTTTTACCGTTCTCCAGGGCTTCCTTTATACCGTCGAGCATCGCCATGTACGACGCTGCCAGTACGAGGTATGTATTGCTCTTAGGGTTCGGCGCTCTGAGCTCGAATCTCGTTGCCATCTGGTTGCCCACTTCTCTTACGAGTCCGACGAGTACCGTTCTGTTTCTGGAAGGGAGCTTCGCGCTGTGTCCGAGCGATGTTACCGTGCAGACCGGTGCTTCATATCCGGGCTTGAGTCTGTTCAGCGAATCGTTTGTAGCACTTACGAACGGATTTATCACATCATAGTTTTTGAGTATTCCCATAAGTGCTCCGAATCCTACCGGGCTCATGAATTCATTTTCCGGGTCTGAAGGTGCAAACAGGTTTATCATCCTGCCGTCCTTGAGCTTTGCAGCTACACCCATATGAGTGTGCTCGCCGTTTCCTGCAACACCCTCCACAGGTTTCGCCATAAACGTCACGTCGAGTCCGTATGTCCTGAATATATCTCTTACGACGTATTTTATCTGATTCTCATTATCTGCCGCCTGGACAGCCGTCGAGTATTTCCAGTCGATCTCGAGCTGCTCCATTACATGGTCATAGCTTCCTGAATTGCTGAGATTTGCTTTTACGCCACCAACTTCCTTGTGGCCCATTTCCATGTCGAATCCATACTTCTGCAGTACCAGCATCACTTCTTCCAGCGCCGTTCTGACAGTTCCTGTAGTTCTCTTCCAGTACTGTTCTTTTAACATCTGTGCCGTGGAAAGCTGCTCTCTGTCCGCATCGTCATCCGGAGTCTTTACCCAGAATTCGAGCTCTGTCGCAGCAGTTATCACAAGCTGGTCTATGTCATCCACGCTGTCCGCATCGAGATATTCGAAAACATACGGATTAGCTCTCAGCAGCTGCATCAGATCTTTCTTGAAGTTGTGTATCGCATCTCTGAGGATGACTCTGGATCCCACTCTTGCTGAATCGTTATGCACCAGTGACGAAGGGATCCTCAGCGTGCCGACAGGCAGCCCTGTCTTCTGATCGGGATAGTTGAAATTGTGGTCTACGAACCAGTTCACCTTTGCGTCAGGTATGATATCTACCTTCGCGTTGTTCAGCTCAGCTATCTTCGGAAGCACTACACTGGATCCGTCTGTCTGAACACCATGTTTCATGAATTTTTCTATATTTCCGAGGAATTCCTCCACCGGGATCTTCTCGTCAGTGTCATGTCCTCCTATATCAATTCCGACAAGTGATACGAATTTCACTTCGGGATGCTCTTTCAGTATGCCGCTTACCTCTTCCGGACTGTGCCTGTCCGCAGGTATGACATAGAGCATCTTATCCAAATCATACTTTAACATATAGCTGTCTCCTCCCTAGTTTAGTTTATTTTACAGTCAGAATACGACAGAACATTCCCGTCAAACCTACTCGGAGCAAAGGGAATGTCCTGAACAATAATCCTATTTACTTAACATATTTAAATACTTATCCAGTTCATTAAGATATTCGCCGTACTTCGCCCAGTCGCCGTTCTTCTGCGCATTCTGTGCATTGTCGAATGCATCCTGAGCCCTCTTTATTATTTCAGTTTGACTAAGTTCGTCACCATTTCCACCTGATGTAGTATCTGTATTGCCGCTGTCCTCGCGCTCGTATGCGCTGCCCTCTCCGAACATGGAATTGAGAGCCTCCGCAAGCGTCGCTTCATATGCGATATTGTCACCGTATACAACGATGACTCTCTTTACTTCCGGTATGCTCGAATTCGTCGCTTCCAGATATACAGGCTCTATATAGAGCAGCGAATCTTCGATCGGAACCACGAACATGTTTCCTCTGCTGTATTTCGAACCGGACGAATTCCACAGTGAGAATTCCTTCGAGATCTCAGTGTTCTGGTCTATCTGAGCTTCTATCTGCATCGGGCCGTATACCGTCTGGCTCTTAGGCATCTGGTAAAGTATCAGTTCGCCGTAGTTTCCGCCATCATTTCTCGCTACGAACAGTCCCATCAGATTCTTTTTGTCTTTCGGTGTTAACGGTATGGAATTCACGAATTCCGCACTGTCTTCACCAGGAAGCTTCATGATGTAGTAGTTCGGAGACATCGTCTGCTCCTCTGTGCCGTATATCTCGCTGGATATCTGCCACAGGTCCTCATTCTGATAGAAGACTTTCACGTCGTTCATGTGATATCTCTGATATACCTGCGCCTGTATGTTGAGCAGCGTGCTCGGATATCTTATGTGCGCCTTTATACCTTCCGGCATATCCTTTATGTCTTTGAAAAGATCAGGATATATCTTCTTGAAGTTCTGCGCTATCGGATCCGTATCATCCACGATGTAGTAGTCTGTCGTGCCGTTGTATGCATCGATCACCACTTTTACAGAGTTCCTTATATAGTTCGTATCGGAAGTATCGCTGAAAGGTTCCGAATAAGGATATCTGTTCGTGTATGTGTATGCATCTATGATCCAGTACAGCTTGCCGTCGACAGTTACCATGTAAGGCGACTTGTCATATTCCAGATACGGCATTATCTGCTTCACTCTCTCTTTGATGTTCCTGTTGATCAGGATCTTAGAGGAGCTCTTCACATTCCCTGATACGAGAAGCTTGAGGCTTCTTTCCTTTACCGCGAACATGAATCTGTTGAGCGGGTTCAGCTTGATGCCTGCATCTCCTTCGTAAGTCGTGTATTTGTTCTCGTTGCCGTCAGGGTAGTCGAACTCTTCCTCCGACGTATTTGTCAGAACATAGTTGTTTGTCAGCTCGCCGTAGTAGATCTCCGGTCTGGTGATCTTGATCTCGTCGACGTCAGATACCGGTGGAATGCCGCCTATCAGCATATCCGGCTGTCCGCTGGCTGTTATCTTGTCTACACGCGAAAGAGTTATGCCGTAGCCGTGAGTATATTTCAGATGCTTGTTCAGCCATGTGTCATTTATCGAGTTCTCATCGATCTCCCTGGCCGACAGGAACGTCTGCGTATATTCGCCGTTTATATTATATCTGTCGACATTGACATCGTTGAACGAATAATACTGCTTGATGCTCTGTGTCTGATTGTAGAACGTCTTCGCAGGTTCATAATCATTTATTCGTATGTTCGATATCGTCTCATCGTTGTTGCTTATATCTTCTCCGGTCAGATCATTGCTCGCTGCGAACTCCTTTTTATTTACATCGTTTAGTCCGTATGCAGTCTGAGTATATTCTATGTTTCTTTCCAGATACCTGCTTTCTTTGTTGATCTCGTCCGGAGTGACCACCAGATTCTGCACTACAAGGGCTGCGCCTGTTCCTGCCACTCCAATGATTATCATTATGATCGGCGCCACAACTGCAGGCTTTATATGTCTCCTGCTTATTCCGACCGCGAATCCCACTGCCGCAAATACTGCAAGCACCATTATTATCCTGTACATCCACAGCGTGATGTTCACATCAGTGAATCCCGCACCATGTACCGCTCCAGTGCTGCCGAACAGCAGGTCGTACTGCTTGAGGAAAAAGTTCACTCCGACCATCAGGAAAAACAGCACTCCGACTATTATCAGCTGTTTCTCCGCTATCGACACCAGCATTTTCAGGTTCTGATTATCGAACGACTTGCGCGGTCTCGACGGTCTCTTGAAGCCGCCTCCGGCCTTTCCTGTAAACGCTTCCGTGAATTTGCCGAACATGCCGTTCAGGTTGTCGAATCCGTTTCCGGCACCGCCCTGTGCCTGAGACTGTTCCTCTTCTTCATCGACAGTCTGCGCCTTTTCTTCAAAGATCTTAGGCGTTCTCACCGTCAGCAGTATCGAATAGTAGATCACTGTCAGCACTGCAAATGCGATCAGCAGTACCAGCACGATCTGGTTCACTTCTTCTATGAAATCAAGCTTGAATGCATAGAAAGAAATATCCATATCGAAAAGGGGGTCTTTTTTACCGAACGACGTACTGTTTATGAACTGCAGAAAATCAAACCACAGTTTTGTAACAGTAAAGAACGTCGTTATCGCACCATAGGCTGCCGCAAGTCCCCACGATATGAGATTCAGCCTGCCGTGGTTCACAGGCTCATCCGAAGATACTTTTATGAAATACCCCCGTTTGAGGAATTTCAGATAAATGTATGCAAGGAATGTGACTACGACAAAGGTCGGCACCCCTATTTTGATCTGGGTAAAAAGTTTCGTAAAAAACACCGATACATAGCCCAGTTCTCTGAACCACATGAAATCTGTGATGAACCCTATAAGGCTCAGAAACAATCCTAATATTATGACGATCGCGATTATCACACGCAGGCCCGTCCGTTTCTTTTTCTCCTTTGTCACAGTACGCTGTACCTCCCTCTAAAGTTTCACAAACCTCCCGGCCTGTGTTAAACGATGGTGATATCTGTTCCGCTGTCCGGATCCGTTACAGTTATCTGCATCGTTCCGGCGCTGTATACAGTTCCGTCTGCCTGGCTGCCGTCTGCTGCATCCCCGGTTATGAGGCGGATGACCTTGTTGAGCTGATTGTCTATAAATGTCGCTGCGCCACTCTGCGGTGCGATGAACCTTATAGCCATGCCTATGACTTCTACTGCAAGTATAACGATCAGTATAACGAGGATTATCTTCAGCACCAGTCTGCCCTTTGCGCCTTTTTTCTCGTATTCTTCAACTTCATCTGAAGTTTCGTTGTCAAATTCAGCGTCTCTCTTTGCCAGTATTTTTTCTTCTTTTGCTCTTTCGCGCTCGAGTCTCTTCTGCTCTTTTGCTCTGCGCTTGAGTTCCTTCTTGGAAAGCTGCGACTCGTCTTCTTCATCATAGAATCCGTCGCCGTAGAATTCATTCATGCCTGCTGCGCTGCTCTGCTGCTCCTGCTGCTGCCTTATGTAATTTGCCGCCTCTTCATTTCCATAATTGTCAAAATCGTTGGCTGCCGGCATCTGGCTGAAGCTGTCATTGTGCGGCATCACAACTGTGTCATTCAGCGCTGCGCCCTGTTCTGTTCTGAACTGGTCGCCGAGGCTTCCTGCCTGGATAGTGTCGCTCATCCTGAATTCTTCAACGACTGCCTGCTGCGCTTCCGGCTGTCCTTCCTGAGGCTGCTCGAACTGTGACAGATCATCTATGCTGATGTTTTCGAACTGCGTGAGCAGATCGTCTGCACTGTCCGCTGCCGGCGCACTTTCCATATCAGTCCTGAAATCTATAGGCTGAGCCTCCTGCTGTGCTGCCATATCAGCTGCACCTGCTCCGAATGCTGCCATTCCTGCTGCCGGCGCTGCATTGTCGAAAATCGATCCCTCCGGTGCTGTCGGCTGTGCCGCTGCCTCATCGAGGCTGTTGAAAAACTCTTCATCGCTTGCCGGAGCAGCTGTCGTTCTCTTGTTTGCTATTATGGTGTCCTCGTTAAGGCCCGCCATGATAGCTGCTTTATCTACTGTTCTCGTATGGAAGAACTCGCTTTCCGAAAAGAGAGTGTCTCTTCCTGTAACATTGTCTTCTGTTCTTTCTTTTTCTGCAAATATATCTGTCTGGACGAAATCTGCCGCCGGCTGTTCTGCCGGGATATCCACTGCAGGAATTTCTGCTGCAGGCGCCTCTGCGAAAGTCACCTCAGGTGTATTTACAGCTTCTGCTTCTATAGGTGCGTTCTGACCGTCAGCTTCTTCAAGCTCTGCAAAGAATGAGCTTCTTGCCTTCGTCATCTCGTCGATCTGGTTCTTAGTAGCCTGATGAGCTTCTGTCACTTCGCGGCTCACAGCATCTTCTCTGATCTGATCTATGCCTTCTCTCATCGCAGCGACTGTAGCTCTTATCTTAGCCGCTTCCTCATCACGCATTCTCGTAGTCTGCTCGATGACACGACGAACTTCTTCCTCTGCTACCGCCTGGTTAGCCTCTTCTTCAAGTTTCTTTCTCTGTGCTTCAAGACGTTTCTGTGCCTCTATCGCCTCAAGCTGTCTCTTTTCCTGCTGAGCCTTGAATCTTGCTTCAGCTTCAGCCGCCATTCTGGCTTCCTGCTGAGCTCTGATCTTTGCAGCTTCCTGTGCAGCCCTGAGATCCGCTTCAGCCTTGAGTCTGGCCTCTTCTGCAGCCTTTACTTTAGCTTCAGCCTCAGCTTTTCTCCTTGCTTCCTCCTCAGCTGCAAGTCTTGCAGCCTCCTCTTCACGGAGTCTTGCTTCCTCTGCCGCCTTCACGCGTGCTTCTTCTGCACGGCGGGCTTCCTCTTCAGCATTGCGCCTTGCGATCTCGGCCAGCCTTGCAGCTTCTTCTTCCGCTTTTCTTCTGGCTTCCTCGGCAGCTGCGATTTTAGCTTCCTCGGCGCGGCGTGCTTCTTCTGCCGCTCTCTGTCTTTCTGCTTCTTCTGCTGCGAGTCTTGCCTCTTCCTCCGCCTTTCTCTTTGCTTCGGCTTCAGCCTCTTTTTTCGCAGCTTCTATAGCGGCAAGTCTTGCTTCTTCCTCAAGTCTCTTCGCTTCTTTTTCTGCCTCCTGGGCTTCGATCCTCTGCAGCACGTCAGATTCGAATGCCTTAGGCTGATAAGGTTTCACTATCCCTTCCTTCTCAAGGAAAGCGTCCATCGACGGATCTTCAGGTTTTGCTTCGAATCTCCTGTCTGCGAGCTTCTCCGCCTCTGACAGTTCCTGCCTGATAGGGTTCCCTGATTTGACCTTTTCATACTCTCTGTTGAGGAGCTGCTGGAATTCTTCGTTCTTCCTGTTGAAAGTATAGAATTTATCTATTCTGTCTGCTGCGCTCAGCGGCTTCTGTTCTTCTTCTGCTTTACCGATCCCGGATGCTGCATCTGTCTTGCCCGCTGATGCATAATTCTGCACAGTTCTTATCTGTTCCGCCGTTTTTCTTTCTATCGCTGCATCGTTCTGCTGCACGGCCGGCTGTCCCGTTACTGTATCAGGTATATCCTGAGGCTTTGCATTCCAGTCAAAATCCACATCTTCGGTCTTTTCGTATTTTCTTCTTCCCGGATAGTCATCCACGTTCCACTGAAACTCTTCAAACATCGGCTTTTTAGAAGCGCTGCCGATGTTTTCTTCGTTCTTGTCAGCTCCTGTCTGCACAGCTTTATGTCTCTGTGCAGCAGCCGGGGCATTATCCGGCACGGACGTTTCCGGTTCTACAAGCTGTCCGCAGTGACTGCAAAACTTTGAGCTGTCTGCGATCTCGTTTCCGCAATTCTTACAATACATATATTCCTCCTTCTGGATATCATTCCTTGATCAGTTTTTCCAGCTCTGACGCCGTGTATTTACGACCGCTTCTCCCCACGTCGTATCCCATCCGGGCTGCCGGCATCTGTTCCTGCTCGCTGTCTATATCCATTTCATCTATGAGATCCAGACTGATCTCATAGCTTTCTTTTTCATCGTGCTGTTCTTCGCGATCATCATGATCTCCATCTGCGGTTTCCTGCATTTCTTCTCCTTCGGCGCCTGCTGCTTCCGGAGGTTCTGCCGCATCTTCATCTGCCGGCGTTCCCGGCATCTTTCTCATCTCCGGCACATCCAGCTCTTTCAGCATTTTATGCATTTCCGTGAGAGCTGACTTTTTCCTGCATACCTCTGTTTCCGTTTTTTCTGTAAGATCACCTTCATCACTGCATGTATCCTCACCAGTGCCTGAATCTTCATATCTGTCATGTCCCTCTGACGGCTGCTGTCCATCTGCTGTCTCAGAAACATCTGTATCGCCCGCCGGCATCCCTGCCATGCCGTCACCATTATCCATTTCATGCACAACAGGTTCTGTGGTTACGTAGAACTCTTCATCGCGATCCGGCGTTTTCTGCCATTCTTCTTCAGAAGCCGATACCGGATGTATTCTAAAAGGTTCTTCCTGCACTGATCCGCTGCTGCTCCGGACAGTCTCGCCGTTCGCTCTGACCCATTCGAAAGGATCCTGTACGCGGCTCCTTGCCCTTCTGCCGGATGACCTGCCTGCGGCACTTTGCGCGACAAGCGATTCCATATACGAAATATCCGCTTCCTTTTCCGCAAAACCCTGCCGGTCCTGCGCCTCCTGCCCCGGAGACATTTCCTGCGTCAACCTTTCCAGATTTTCCTCTATGGCCCTGATACTGTCCGTTCGCATCTCTGCTTCTCGTTTCCAGATCATAAAAGCCACAACACATACTGCAACAAAAAAAACCAAGGCCACAACAACTACAACTATGATTGTCGTCATGTAATATTCTCCTATTTAGTATGTCTTATATCAAAATATCGTAAAATGTGTTCAAACTCTACAGTTACACAATAATTACAGTCGCTTGTATTATACTATAGACAGGGAATAATTTCAAACACATATGCAAAAAAGTGCATAAAGTGTATACAAAAATGCGTATTGTCGGATTTGTCGAAAAAAGGCACGAAAAAAGTATCCCTGCACTTCATCACCGGAATGCATAACGATGCGCCGACAGTCGAGGTTACGCAAGTGGCCGTGCTCATAAAATGATGTATAAAAATTCACTTTTGAGTTTTATTATACATATCTCTGTTCCATATAACAAGCCTTAACGACCCAGAAGATCTCTCAGCTCTTTTTCTGAAGAAAATTCTATTATTATGTCAGGAAAATTCAGAAAAATCAGAGCGCGGCATGCTGTTTTCGTGTATAATCTAGATATATTCTTCAGGATGGTACGCCAGATCATGATGCGGCGGATACCGGGAAAAATAAAAGGTCAGAAGGGGAGGTGAAGATATGGCTAAAAAATGTTTCAGATGTGGTTCGGAAAAACTCGTTAAAGTAGTGCCGGCAAAAGCACTTGTAATACCAGAGATAAAACAGGAGGTCGAGGACGGGACTGCTGTAGTCAGCTGCGGGTGTGCAGGATTTCTTTCATCGCATATGACCAGATGCAGAAACTGCGGTTTCGAATGGGATGATATCATGGAGCAGCAGATGATGCAGCAGGAGTGATCGTCAAAGCGATTCAACACCCGAAGAAGGTATAGAATCATAACCGCCGGCTGAGTCGGCGGTATGTTTAGACCCTGGAAGGGTCTGTTGCCAGCAGCATCTCAAGATGCACTGAATTGGTTCGCCAATTGCACTAACTTCTCTACAAACCCTAAAGGGTTATTCCTTATTTTGCACGAATGGATCTATATACTCTTTCATGGATATTTGATCTTCAGCAATATCTTCCTGCAATTGTGTACGTATGTATTCTTCTATTTTCTTTGTGTTTTTTCCAACTGTATCTACATAGTAACCCCGACACCAGAAATGTCTGTTCCCATACTTGTATTTTAAATTTGCATGTCTATCAAAAATCATCAGTGAGCTTTTCCCTTTGAGATATCCAACAATATAGGAAACACTATACTTTGGCGGTATTCTTACCAACATATGGATATGATCAGGACAGCATTCGGCTTCAATGATCTCTACTCCTTTTCGATCACATAATAATCTTAATATCTTCCCAATGTCAGCCCGTATTTTTCAATAAATCACTTTCCTACGATACTTTGGGGCAAACACTATATGATACTTACAATTCCACTTAGGTCAGTTTACAAGGAACTACACGCAGACCACGAAACGGGGGCTGCTGACAACAAATAAAGGCTGAATATCAAGCACCGGGAAAGCGCGGGATATTCAGCCTGTTTTGTTGTCCGGGGTTTCCAAAGGGGCTTTCCCTTTGGCACACGACTTTGCTTGCAAAGTGTAGTGTGTTATACGCTCTGTCGGCGTTGCTGCGAAAATGCCGTTGCCGCCGGGGAGGGCAAGGGCATTTGAAACGGCAGGAAAACAGGGCTGTGATTGCGTGGCGTGGAGCCGCAAGCGCAGGACTGGTTTCATCAGCAGACAGGGCGGATATGAAAGCCCCCGTCCCTCGTCCCACGCCGGACTACGGGACAAAATGTCCCGAACCATTTTGATAAGCAAGCGTACTTGTCAACCTTTACCCTTTTTGAAAGAACCACTACCACGATAAGTGTTGACAACACAGGTAAAGACTTGTCCACAGTGTTTGCACCGTACCATGTGAACCATAATTTCATCCGCCCATCCATCTTCGGTCTTTACCTGATTCAACGGGCAAGTGGATTCTTCCTCAAGCAGTTCAAAACCGCCATTTGTCACAAGCTGTTGGATGTATTTGATACACGCCAGATAATCTTTCGGTGCGTTAAATCTCTTCCATTTCTGAATATTATGACAGTAGTCACACATTGCAACTCCCTCCATAACCAAATTTTTCTAAATTTTGAAATGGGCGGGACTGTCAACGGCGGCGCATGAAATGTGCCGTTCATCTTGACCGTTGACTGGCTCGGCTGGCTTTGCTATTTCCCCATCTATGCAAGTACGCCTTTTGCCAATAAGGCGCACTACGTTAAATGCTCATTTTATTCGTGCTTGAATTCGCTCAATCGCAAAAACGGCACTGCCACGGACATCGCTAATTCTGTTATTTATATGTTGCTCCAAAAGAGGAATATCTTCTACAGAACCAATTTCGCCGAGCGCAGCATTTGCATAGGTTATTTCATACTTGTAGCGCTTTACATCCTCTTGATTGATGTAATACGCAAGGGCTTGCTTACTTTCCAGTGTTGCAGATGCGCCGAGCGCACGAATTGCACTGTGGCGAATCAGCCATTTTTCATTCATCGCCAGTCGGACGATTGGTTTAACGGAAATATCCGACGGAATTTTAATGTCAGCTATTCTGTCCAGCATGCCAGAGAGGATGTACTTATCGGTTTCTACTTCCAGCTGTTGCAAGTAGAAGCAAATTTGCTCATCTAAGGGCTCGTTTTTCAGCAGTTTTCCTAAAATGAAATATGCGGCATCACGAATCTTTTTGTCCTTCGGTTTTGGGTTTATTAAAATTATTTTTTTTAAAATTGGGTAAAAAGCAGGATTAGAAAGAGTTTCCGCCTCACGAAGAGCCTTCCAGCTGGTCGTTGTTGTTGATGAGTCTGTAAACGTTTCTTCTGTATTAATTCTTTGAATAAGCTCAACAATATATTTTTCCGACATGATGCCCCCTCCTTCGTCAAATAATCTATGTACGCCTTATCCGCCTAAGGCGTACTTGTTATTTTCTCTTACCTCTCTGTGTCACATAGCTTTTCGCCAGTTCAGATTTTTGAACAATCCGGGTCAGCCATTGTTTTTCTTCCTCTGTCAGCTTGGTATAGCGCAGCTTTGTCTGCTTGCAGAACACTATCAGCAGTTGTTCCGCCCGGCTGCCTTTGAAACTCGCCACTTCCTCCAAATCCCGCTTGAGTTCGTCCACAATGGTATTCTCCGGGGCGCCGTCGCTCCTGCCCCTGTGGGCTTGCCGTATGTCCTCCATGATAGCGTCAATATCGTGATGTACCCGGCTGCTGAAATAGTCGCCCTCCCGCACATGGGCGGCTTGCAGCACACCGGCAGTTTTGTCATGCTCTCCCGGCTGGTACTTCTCCATGATTTCAGCCCTCGCCACGTCTACCCAAGCGTTTAGGTTCTGTATCTGTGTGGCGGAGATACCCTCCACATAAATCTGTATATCGGCCAGTAGCTTCACAAAATCCGGGTGCGCCGCCAGTTCACACAATAGGGCGGTATCAATTCGCCCGCTTTTCAGCAGTTCAATCATATCGTCACTCAAACACAGGTCTGCAAGATCGGCGTTTGGGTGATTTTTTGTTTCAGACAGCCCCAGCAGATAATCGGCGGTCACGCCGTAAAACTTCGCCAGCTTGATAAGGGCATAGTGGCTGATGTCCTTAAAATCCTCCGCTTCATAACTGCCCAGCGCAGACTTGGAGAGGTGGGTCTGCTCCGCAAGCTGTTCCAGCGTCAGCCCACGCTCTACACGCAGGTCTTTTAGGCGCTCTTGAATGGTTAAAGCCATATTTTGTTCCTCATTATATTGCCGTTATCATATTTTCTAACTTAAATCTTTCGAGCTGCGGAATGTTCTTGGCAGAAATATTTAGGCCATATTCTGGTTTCGACTTTTTACCCTCATATGAATGGTAAACAAAAGTATTACTACTGTCGTTATCCCATGTGGTCGCAGGAATTAAATATTCTATGGGGTGTTCGCCATCATTTAGCAAAAGCAAGAACAAGTAAAGTGATTGGTCTGAAATATCAAAATATTCCTCCCGCATAAAAACATAGCCTGTTCCTTTGCGAATGGCTTTAACTTGAAACTTCAAAAATCCTCTCTTGCTTTCTGCAATAAAATCTATTCCATGGTCATCAACCTCGGAAGTATAAATGCTCACTCCATAAGAGGCTAATGACATTTTTGCGTAGTATTCACAGAACGTCCCCAGCTTTTGCCGGGTGAGGTCACTTCTTGACCAATTTAGGTTATATATTTCATTTCCACCTCCTGCTACATATCTTTTTTTCATTCTACCACAATTCCGAGAGCGTGGAAATAGGCAGTTTTTTGGCGGATTTCCTACCTTTCGGATATACGGGACGGGCTGTCTTTTAGGTGTAGACTTAGGGTAGTTCATCGGTGAGCCGCACCTTGAAAACCGAATGACCGTCCGAAAAGGAATACCCCGGCCGGGGAAGCATCGCAAGGAGCCGGACTTCTGGACACTTTGTCCAGAGGTCACTTCGGGACAAGTGTCCAGAAGCTGCGGGGAGCGTGCCAACGCCGGAACACGCCGCAGGAATGGGGCAGGAAGCCTTTTCGGGGCGAACGGCAAAAGCGAAAAATGGAGGGAACACATGAGAGATAACCCCTATAAAGACTTGCCCCCGCTGGAACGCAGGCCGGACGGTTCCCTTTACCGCATGACACCGGCACAGAGGAAACAGGCGGCCAGCCTGATACGCCGGAAGTGCTGCTGTGAGGACGGCAACTGCATCGTTCTTGACGATGGGGACACCCACACCTGCCCCCAGACCATTTCTTTCTCGGTCTGCTGTAAGTGGTTCCGCTGGTCGGTCTTGCCGCTGGACGGGACGCTGGAAGCGGAGATTTTCCGGGATAGGGAGCTAAAACGCTGTGCGGTCTGCGGCAGAGTGTTCGTCCCGAAGTCCAACCGGGTGAAATACTGCCCCGACTGCGCCGCCAGAGTTCACAGGCGGCAGAAAACAGAAAGTGAACGGAAAAGGAGGTCTGCTGTGGACAGTTAGGCAGGAAAAAAGCCTTGTTTTACAAGGCTTTGCAAGCCCCAAACCGGGGCGGGTAGTATAAAGTATTAACTACCCCGGAAAACGGGCTTCTAACCGTCCACAAAACACACCATGACAAACACGATTTATATTCATCAGCCGGACAGACCTGTCCCGGAAAAACGGCTGGGCGGACGAATACGGGCGTATTTACCTCTACTATCCCATCAACGAGGTAGTGGAGCTGCTTCACTGCGGACGGCAAAAGGCGGTGAACACCCTGCGGGAGCTGCAATACGCCGGACTGGTGGAGATTCAGAAGCAGGGCTGTGGAAAACCCAACCGCATTTATCCAAAATCCTATGAAGCGGTTTCAAACACCGACTTCAAGAAATCCGGTTATGGAACGCCGGAGGACTGAAAACCGCACTCATAGAGTACGATAATCAATCCTCTTGAAGTACGAAAATCGGACGGTATATAGAAATACAAAGATAAAAAGATTGATTTATATTCTATCCATTCCCTTCCTATCCGAGATATTTTCTGCGGGATTTTCCTGTGAAAAAAATCCCGGAAGGGAAAGGAACGGGGAAAGGAGTTTATGGCACAACACGCAATTTTGCGATTTGAAAAACACAAGGGCAATCCGGCAAGACCGCTGGAAGCCCATCACGAAAGGCAGAAAGAGCAGTATGCCAGCAACCCGGATATTGACACCAGCCGGAGCAAGTACAACTTCCACATTGTCAAGCCAGAGGGACGCTATTACCACTTTATCCAAAACCGCATTGAACAGGCTGGCTGCCGCACCCGTAAGGACAGCACCCGGTTTGTGGACACGCTGGTCACCGCCAGCCCGGAGTTTTTCAAGGGCAAGCCCCCAAAGGAGATACAGGAATTTTTCCATAGGGCGGCTGATTTCCTCATTGACAGAGTAGGGCAGGACAATATCGTGTCTGCTGTGGTACACATGGACGAGAAAACGCCCCACCTGCATTTGAGCTTTGTCCCGCTTACTAAGGACAACCGCCTGTGCGCTAAAGAAATCATAGGCAACCGGGCGAATTTAACAAAGTGGCAGGACGATTTTCACGCCTATATGGTGGAGAAATATCTCGACTTGGAGCGTGGGGAGAGCGCCAGCAAGCATATCCCCACCCGTCTGTTCAAGCAGGCGGTCAATCTATCCAAACAGGCAAGAGCCATTGAAGCCACGCTGGACGGCATTAACCCGCTGAATGCCGGAAAGAAAAAAGAGGAAGCCCTCTCCATGCTGAAAAAGTGGTTCCCACAGATGGGGAATTTCTCCGGGCAGTTGAAAAAATACAAGGTCACAATCAATGACCTGTTAGCGGAAAATGAAAAGCTGGAAGCAAGGGCAAAAGCCAGTGAAAAAGGCAAGATGAAAGATACGATGGAACGGGCAAAGCTGAAAAGCGAACTGGACAATTTACAGCGGCTGGTTGACCGTATCCCGCCGGATATACTGGCGGAACTGAAACGGCAGCAGCGGCAGCATGGAAAGGAAAGGTGATTTTATAAGTACCACTATCAGATACAAAAAGGAAACGGAAGTCGTGACTTTTCAAGGCAGGGAAATCACGCTGGAAAACCTCTCCCCGGTGTTCACGCCGGAGCAGGAAGCGGCAAAACGCCGAGAGCTGGAACAGCAGCTTTATGAGGTGTTCCGCAAGTATGCCGACAAACGGCAGAGTGAGGAAGCCGGGGCATAAGGTTTTCCAAAGCCATCGTTGATTTGCGGGGCTGCTGGCGGTATAATAAAGCTGTCAGCAGCTCCGTTTCTTTTTTAAGAAAAGGAGCGACAATATGAATAATCGAATAGACGCAATCTATGCAAGACAATCGGTGGACAAAAAGGACAGCATTTCCATTGAAAGCCAGATTGAATTTTGCAAATACGAGTTGAAAGGCGGTAACTGCAAGGAATACACAGACAAGGGGTACAGCGGCAAGAACACAGACCGTCCGAAGTTTCAAGAACTGGTGCGGGACATCAAGCGGGGCTTGATTGCAAAAGTCGTGGTTTACAAGCTCGACCGTATCAGCCGTTCCATTCTGGACTTTGCCAATATGATGGAGCTGTTCCAACAGTACAATGTAGAGTTTGTGTCCTCTACGGAGAAGTTTGACACCTCCACGCCGATGGGGCGGGCGATGCTGAATATCTGTATCGTGTTCGCCCAGCTTGAACGGGAAACGATACAGAAGCGGGTGACGGACGCTTATTATTCCCGCAGCCAGCGAGGGTTTAAGATGGGCGGAAAAGCCCCTTACGGCTTCCATACAGAGCCAATCAAGATGGACGGTATCAACACAAAGAAGCTGGTGGTAAGCCCAGACGAAGCGGCAAATATCCGGCTGATGTTCGAGATGTACGCCCAGCCCACAACCTCCTACGGGGACATTACCCGGTACTTTGCCGAACAGGGAATTTTATTCAACGGCAAGGAACTAATACGCCCCACGCTGGCGCAGATGTTACGCAATCCTGTCTATGTGCAGGCAGACCTTGATGTGTACGAATTTTTCAAAAGTCAAGGGACAGTCATTGCCAATGACGCTGCCGATTTTACCGGCATGAATGGCTGCTATCTGTATCAAGGGCGGGATGTGAAGCCCAGCAAAAAGAACGACTTGAAAGACCAAATGCTGGTACTGGCTCCCCATGAGGGCATTGTTCCCTCCGACATCTGGCAGAAGCTGATGAACAACATGAAAATCCAGTCTGCCCGAAAAGCTACCCATACATGGCTGGCGGGAAAAATCAAGTGCGGAAACTGCGGGTATGCCCTTATGAGCATTAACAATCCTGTGGGAAAGCAATATCTCCGCTGCACAAAGCGGCTGGACAATAAAAGCTGTGCCGGGTGCGGGAAAATCATCACTTCGGAACTGGAAGCGGTGGTTTACCAGCAGATGGTGAAAAAGCTGGAAAAGCACAAGACGCTGACGGGCAGGAAGAAAGCGGCAAAGGCAAACCCGAAAATTGCCGCCCTGCAAGTGGAACTTCTCCATGTGGACAGCGAGATTGAAAAGCTGGTGGACAGTCTGACGGGCGCAAACAATGTGCTGCTCTCCTATGTGAATGTGAAGATAGCAGAACTGGACGGGCGCAAACAGGAACTTCTGGCGAGGATAGCGGAACTAACGGTGGAAGCCATCAGCCCGGAACAGGTCAATCAGATTTCCGGCTACCTCGACACTTGGGAGAATGTATCTTTTGACGACAAGCGGCGTGTGGTGGATTTGATGATTACCACCGTAGCCGCCACAAGCGACAGCTTGAATATCACATGGAAAATCTGACGGGCGGAACCCCTCCCGTCAGATACCTACCCTGTGTAGCCCCTTGTAAACTGTACTTTAGCACAGTATATAGCATGAAACAAAAGCAATTATATTCGACAGATAAAGTGCAATTAGTTGATAATATCAATGCATATTTAATAGAAGCTCCAAATGTGTTTATAGAAAGCAGAACTAAGGCTTTGTGCGATGTTCCACAAATGATTTACGGAAATAAACCAACTGATGGTGGACATCTGTTATTAACTGCGAAAGAACGAGATGAATTAGCGATTAATGATCCTGTAGCGTTTAAATATGTGCGTCAAATATATGGTGCAAGCGAATACATTAACAATAAAATTCGTTACTGTCTATGGCTTGTTGGGATTTCACCTGTAGAAATGAGAAACTCAGCTTTTATACGAGACAGAGTTGAAAGAGTAAGAGATTTTCGGTTGAATAGCAATAAAGAGGCTACTCGTAGAAGCGCCGATACTCCGACATTATTTCAAGAAATTAGACAGCCTGACACTTCGTATATTATTATCCCGCGACACTCATCTGAAAACAGAAGGTACATTCCGTTTGGATTTGTAAGTCCTGAAATAATAGTTAACGATGCAGTGCAAATAGTACCCAATGCGAATCTGTACCATTTCGGAGTTATGATGTCCAATGTTCACATGGCTTGGACTCGTGCTGTTTGTGGACGT
Source organism: Brotomerdimonas butyrica (assembly GCF_025567305.1). NCBI lineage: Bacteria > Bacillati > Bacillota > Clostridia > Eubacteriales > Brotomerdimonas > Brotomerdimonas butyrica. The sequence continues at coordinate 85,210 of NZ_JAOQJP010000005.1, read as the reverse complement.
ATTAAGAGCGATTATCGTTACTCTAAAGATGTTGTTTACAACAACTTTCCATGGCCTGCTCCTACCGAAGAGCAAATAATAAAAATTAAACAAACTGCTCAAGCGATACTTGATGTGCGAGCACTCTATCCAGGTTCTTCTCTTGCTGATCTTTATGATGAAATTACTATGCCGCTTGAGCTTCGTCGTGCTCACCAAGCAAATGACCGAGCTGTTATGCAGGCTTACGGTTTTGATGTAAAAAAAATGACAGAGAATAGATGTGTGGCCGAACTTATGAAGATGTATCGAAAACTAACTGAATAAAGGAGACCGATATGTATCAAGAGTTGTTTAAAAGAATTATAGTTGCTTCGCAAACAGAATCTTTGGTATTTTTTGTTGGTGCTGGCGTATCAAAACTTTCAGATGCACCCAAATGGTCCGAATTGATAGATGCGTTTTGCGTTAGTCTTGGACGTACAAAAAAACAAAATTATAGCAATGAGGACTATTTAAGCATACCTCAAATGTACTATTATTCAATAAATCAAGATGAAAATCGGTATTATGATTTTATAAATGATTGTTTTGATGGTAAACAACTTGTTCCTAACTCTATTCATAAAATGTTACTGGACTTAAATCCCTGCGCTTTTATAACAACCAATTTTGATAATTTGATTGAAAAAGCAGCGTCAGAAAACTGTCAAACCTTTAAAGTTGTTGCTTGTGATGATGAAATATCACAAATTGGTGGAAATCGCTTCATATTGAAGTTGCATGGAGATTTGGAGCATAGAAATATTGTTTTAAAAGAAGAGGACTATCTTAATTATAGTGATAATTTCAAATTAGTAGAAACTCTTTTAAAATCAATCTTTGCTCAAAATACCGTGGTATTTATAGGTTATGGGCTTAATGATTACAATATTAAACTCATCTTGAATTGGACGAAGACGCTCCTTAAGGAAAAGTTTAACAAGCCAATATTTATATATACAGATGAATCAGAACTGTCAAAAGATGAATTGAGATACCATGAATCTAAGGGATTGTATGTCATTGACTATAGGCATTGTCTTGAGGGTGAAGATGCATCTGTCAGTTTCATTGATAGATACAGATGTGTTTTGAATCGTATAAATGATTGCTCAACAATTTCATTAAAAGGGAAAGACGAAATGCAAGCATTTGAATTGCTGTATGAGTGGTTGTCGCCTTTAGATAATATGGAAGCTCTTCGCATACAAGATATAAAAGCGAAGCTGCATAATAAGGTTGTTATTGATAGTCATGGAGAAATTAATATACCTTTTGGTGAAAATCTATTATTTAAACGCTTTGTATCGATATTTGATATGAATGAATTTGAAAGAGAAAAACTTAGCAACAATGCAATTCAAAAATATAAGATTATTATATCCGTGCTTTCAAAAGCTCAAATTAAAAGTATTTTTTGCCCCGATCATAAGCAGCGAACATTTACTAATGATGATTTAATTTTTGCCAATCCATATTGCATGCAATTTGACTATTTAAAATTACAAAAGTATGTTGCTGAAGAATATGTAGATTATCATCACAATTATAAAAAAGCATACTATTTAGCAAAACTTAATCGCTATAAAGAATCATATGAGTTATTTGTATGTGTGGCAACGGAAGCATATATTGCAAATGATTACTTATTACACTTTTTAGCACAAGCAAACCGTTATGTAGTATATAAAGCTATGGAAAGTGCAAAAAACAATTTGATGTATCACGACTCTTTTGATTTTGAAGGATTAAAAGGAGGCATCCTTAGTGATGAACAAGTTGCGCGCATATTTGAAAATTTGCCAATTGAATTTAAAAACGAGTTTCGATGTTTTAAAGACATTGCTTCTTTCAATATGCTATATGAGAATTCGTATTATTCATTTTTAGATGCGATGAAATTGCAAGATGCTATTGACTCTAATACTCAAGAGTGGGGATTAACTAGCACAGATAAAGTGATATCAAGAATAAATCAAAATCTTCATTTTTTCTTGGGTAACGGGTTATATATGGAGGAGTTTAAAGAATTCAAAACAACCATACGAAACTTGATGTCAACATTAATATACAAATATTCAGTCCAAACGAAGAAATCCACAGATGATGATTTCTTAGGAGTAGCTTCTAATAAGATTTGGTTTGATAACATCGATTTTTATTGTTTTGTTGAATATTTTGATGTTAAACAATTCAATAGATTGTTACGGAAACATTCAATAGAGAAATTAGATTTTGAAGGAAACGAGATTATAGAGAAATCGGTTAAAAATCTTTTTTCTTACTATTCCGAAGCACTAAAAACAAATGATAAATTTGAGATTCTATCAGTTGAAAATAAAATTGGAAGATGTTTGAATTTATTGCGATACATAGATATTTCTCAGGAACTTGTTGACTTCATATGTGATTTTATTTTCAAATATGAGTTTCGCGAAATTTGCATTGGCGATAAAATACTTTTTTTAGACTCACAAATATGGGTAAGAAAGAGATGTAGTGTATCAACGGCCACTATCATCGAAAATAAACTGACTTATTATATCGACAAACATATTGAAGCAATAAACAGGAACGAAAAATTCGAATTATATTCAAAACACTCAAGTTTAAACTACCCGAATTTAATACATTACATTAATACCAATGATGGTTACAAATCGAGAAAATTGGCATACCGCATTACGAAAATCATCCAAAACTCATATATGCAGTTCAAGAAAGAAATTTTATGGCATTATTATTCTCATCTTTCAGTAGCGCAAAAGAGAAATGTAATAAAATGGATTCGCGAGAACTTGACAAAGGAATTTAACTTTGACGATTTTTTGTTTCTTGTAAACCATAATGCAAAAATTGATACCAAAACATTGGGAGCACTAACGACGTATTTAGAAAAAGAAATTGAACTTTCTACAAAAGATTCTCCTATACAAACATATCCTAAACATGATTATTTTGCAGCACTAAACCTTGTAGGTTATTTTTGTAGAACCGGATCTTTAAAGAAAAAAGATTTCTCGAGCTTTTTAAATTGTAGTCCGATGTTTGACTTATTTATTGAATTTGAGAAGTTCGATTTTACCAATTTTGATGTAGTATGGTTGTTGAATTGGCAAGAAGAAATAATTCGAACACTTTCAGAAAATGAGACTGTAAAGAATAAGGTAAGAGAATGTATCGCAAAAGAGATTCAACTATCACGACTTAAAGAAAGCGATTTAATGAAGTTGACAATGATTTTAACAAAGTATTTTTGTTAAAATTTAACGGGAGTCATATGGCTCCCGTTGCTATTTCAAAAAAGAAAAAAGCGACTCTATTGTCGCTTCTGTCTCTCCTACTCAAACCATACTATCGTCGCAAACCCACGTCTGTAGAAGTAGTAGTTCGAATAGGAACGTTTTGGTACACCATCAGGGGTTCGAACCCTGGACACCCTGATTAAGAGTCAGGTGCTCTGCCAGCTGAGCTAATGGTGCTCACCGTTTTAAGTTTTTATCTTCAGCGTTTGCCGTCGAACAAGATAAATTTTATCACTTCGGGAATGCTTTGTCAACAAAAAAATCAATTATTTACCTGACATATTAAAAATATTTGAGAGCACAATAAAATTCGGGAGGGATAGATCATGAAAAACAACAAAATGAACAATAAGTATCGCAACGAGAAGAGCGAGAGAAGCGAGCGTAACGAAAAAAACGAACGCAATGAAAAAATCGAAAAGAGCGAAAGAAACGAAAAGGATCAGCGCAGCAAAGCTGAGCAGTACCACAGGAGCGACTACAGATAACACTCTGACATCTGCAGCCGTTGCAAGCCTGAGCTGACCGCCGCTTAGCCGAGGCCCGTAGACTCTATACTTCGATCATTCGATCATCTTTATCGATCCGCATCGAACATCGACCGGCTCGCACGGGCCCGGCAAAGCGTCGGTACTGCTTTTACATATTTCTGTATCCTGCGCTCCACCTCACGCATTCTTTCTCATACGCTTTGAACCCCGAAACAGATCCGGCATCCTCACATTCGTACTACGGCTCACCGCATACCACGCGATCTTACAGTCATTCCACAGACTGCAACCGCAGTACATCACTTCAGCAGCTCAGAACCCTCCGGCTGTATGCCCGGCGCAACGAATTCCCTGTAATGCTCGTATGCCTCGCTCCAGCTCTCATATTTCTCATCACCGCGTCGGTCAGGCATATCATAATGCTCGCTGATATACTCTGCGAGATATTTCGTGTATTTCTCCGCACCCATATAATTCACATGCTTGCTGTTGTAAAAATCCTTTTTCCAGTCCAGACCGATTTCCTTAGCGATATCCGGCTGGTTGCAGTTGAGGACATCATATCCTCTCGCCTGCACTATGTCCGCCGCTGTGTTGAACTTCTCCGCTTCACCACTCTTCATAGAATACGGAGACAGCACGAACAGCACCTGCTTGTCATCACCAAGGCTGTCACAGTAATTCAGCAGCTCGTTCAGCGTCTGCTCCGTCTCAGGCTCCAGCGCCGCCCTTTCATCAGAGTACACAGGCTTTTTCTGAGCTTTGCTCGTCAGCGTCTTCGGACCGATAACATAGCCCTTTACTTTATTTTTGCTCCTCCACAGAAAAATATCCTTCGGAGTAAGGTTCCCGGCCGTGATACGATTGTGATATTTCAAAATCGGCACGTAGTAATCGAGCGGGCCGTCATCCACACTGCCGCCTGACAGGAACATAGTCTGCCCCGAGTCATCACCAGAATCGCCGGCATCAGTGCCACCACCGGCATACTCCAGCGCCAGCTTTATCGTATCATACTTGTTCGACGATATATGCATGCTGTCCGTTATCCTGCGTATATGAGCATCCGCCACATCTTCCCTGCCCTTCAGCACTCCTCGCAGTTCTATTATGTAAAGCGCGGGATCCTGGGTCTTTTCCACTTCCTTCATCAGGTTCTGCATGAAGATCAGAGGCATTCCCATAGCAGCCAGATCGAACTCCGCAAGTCCCGTTTCCTCGTATGCCAGCGGACCTATGAAATACCTGTTGGTCGCACTCGTCCCAAGATACACTGCATCGATCGTATCCTTTTTTTCCGCATAAAACGCATTGAATATGCGCCTGTTCGGATCCGAGTTAGGTATCGTGAAGACCGCATTGAGATATAAAAACACCAGCACCACAGCCACGGCAAAAATCACTGCGCGCAGTAGCATTTTCTTCTTCGAAAGCGGTTTCTGCACATTTGCATCACACATCTGTCTCACTTTCCTCCCATAACGCATCATTGAACTTTTTCCACATCTGCCCGTAACCCTCCGACGCAGGCGTTACCGGCTTCGGTATGTCGTTTTTCATATCGATCTTGATCTCGCCCTTTCGCGACATCAGTATGACTCTCGTACCGAGTACGAGTGCCTCCTGTATATTGTGAGTTATGAAAATGACAGTTGCGTTTTCCTTTTCCTTTATCCTCCAGAGCTCCGCCTGCAGCTTGTTCCTCGTCATCGCATCGAGACTTGCGAACGGTTCGTCCATCAGGATCATCTTAGGATTGAGCGCCAGCCCCTTTGCGATCGCCACGCGCTGCTTCATGCCGCCGGAAAGCTGATGCGGGTAGAGATCCCCCTTGTCACCCAGGCCTACCAGCTCAAGATGCTCCTGCGCGATCTGCTCGAGCTTTTCCTTATCCCTGATACCGCTTATCTTCAGCGGATACTGAATGTTTTTCTTCACCGTCTTCCACGGGAACAGCTGGTTGAAATCCTGGAACACCATTATACGATCCGTTCCCGGTCCATCCACCCTTTTCCCGTCGACAAGGATCTCGCCTTCACACGATTCAAAACCTGCGATACAGCGTATCAGCGTCGTCTTGCCGCAGCCCGACGGTCCCAGTATGCATATGAAATCGCCCTTTTCCACGGTAAGATCGAGGTCGCTGATTATGTTGCGCGAGCCCGGCGCATCATGGTAATTCTTCGTGATCCCTTTGACTTCAAGCAGTTTGCTCATCGCACCATCCCCCATTTCCTCACTGTGTTTTTCTCGATTATCCTGAAAACGCCATATTCGATTATCACGCCTATTATCACGATCACTATCAGCGAAGCGAATACGCCGGCGATGTCAAAATTCGTCCTTCGCATAAAAATATAGTATCCGATCCCCGCACCCGCACCGGTCGTGCCGAATATCATCTCTACGCTGAGCAGTCCTCTCCAGGCTCTCGCCCAGCCGACTCTCAGACCCGAAAGCACACTGCTGAATGCCGCAGGCAGATAAACGCCCGTTACGAGCGAGAGCCCGTGCAGACCTATATTCCTGCCGCTTTCCACATATATATCCGGCACCGAGCTGAAGCCGTCCATTATACTGCGCGACATGGGCCACAGGATGGAATGCACTACTATGAAGATTATCGTGCCCTCGCCGATACCGAACCACAGGATAGCCAGCGGCAGCAGCGCCACACCGGGCAGCAGGTCGCAGATAGACACTATCAGATTGTAGATCGAATGGAATATCCCGTTCACTACGGCAAGTCCAGAAAACACGAATGCCAGCACCACGGCTATACCCATGCCTTTTACGATAAGCGACATCGAATAAAGCGTGTACTCCAGCAGACTGTTGTCCTTAAAGCCCGTGACAAAACTGCTGCCGATCTCCTTCAGAGACGGGAACAGCAGCTCCGGGAACGCCTGCATCTGATACACAATCTGCCATACCGCCAGAAAACAAATGATAAAAATTATCTGTGTCCTTATTTCTTTCATCGATCAGTCCCCTTCAACATTATCAAAAGCCAGGTCGCTCAGCGACTCCACGCCTTCATTTTCCAGAAATCCGTTTTTCTTCATGAAATCCGCCATATAAAGCACGCCCTTCGTCTTCGTCGAGTACACGCACGCAGGGTCGTTCAGCCATCCGAGCATCGTTTCGGCTTCTACGCCTTCTTCTGCGCAAAGCATCTGCGCGACTTCCTCTTTGTTGTTGTTTATATAGTCTATCGCCTCTTCCAGGGCTTTTATGAATGCGTCGTAAAGCTCCGGATCCTTCTCTTTGAGACTTGTCGATGCGACCGCCACTATGAATGAATTACCGTCAGGCCACGCGTCAGCTACGCCTTCAACTTCATGTATGCTGTCATCAGTCGCCTCCTTGTATACATAAGGCGCTGTTGTCAGCTGGCACTCGACGCTTCCCGAAAGCAGCGCCGACATACCGTCAGGATGCGACATTGCGACGATGTTGTGATCCAGAGCATGCGCATCTCCGAGCTCCTTCTCAGCTGCCATCGCCAGTATTATATGCTGGATACTGCCTATATTCACAAGGGCGATCTTCTTTTTACCTATATCCTTCAGAGATTTTACTTTTTTGCTGCTCGTCATCAGCCGGTTCGGCTGCGCAGAGACACCGGAACATATCTTATACGGAACTCCGCTCGTCACTCCCGTTATGACCGGCGCCAGACCCATGGCTCCGATATCGATGTCCCCCGATGCAAAACCTTCATTTATCGCCTGTCCAGAGTTGAGCACACTCCATTCCACCTCGACGCCGTCATAATACTTTTCTATCAGCTGCTTCTCCTGCATGATCTTGAACGGAGCATATGCCATACCATACTGCTGGACGATCTTGAGCTTCGTACCCGACTCGTCACCGCTGCCGCCGCATGATGAAAGTCCTGCTATCATCACTGCCGCCAGCAGCAGCGCCAATGCTTTTCTGATTTTTTTCATACTATCCACCTTTTACCGATAAATATTCTGCGCCTGCCGCCGGCTCTGCCGCCTCGGCCCTTTCAGCCATCTCAGGCACCGGCTCTGTCAGCCGTCTCCGCACAGCATGCACAGTCCAAAAATCATCCAATCCCGCAACCCTTCGTGTATCGTTCTGTAATCACCGGAATATAATATCACAGCAATTTTAAAATTTGTAGGATAACATCGAAGTTTCACAAAAAAACCACGTCATGTACGGCTCCATGTGATATCATGGTCCTGCAAGAAAACGGAGAGCTGTCTCTGAGGCAGCTGCCACAAGGAGGAACCGAATGAAACTGTACCCGTCAGTCGTACAACACATAGCTCACAATTCATATGCCGATCCCGAACGGCTCTGTATGGCAGACAGCCGCAGCGCCTTTTCATACGGCGAAGTCTGGAGCAGGATCTACGGACTTTCGCAAAGGCTGCAGGAGCTGGGCGTCACGCGCGAACGATGCGTCGCAGTCGAATGCAGCCAGAACGCAGGATACATGATATGCGAGTTCGCCATACAGCTTCTCGGCGGTATATTCGTGCCCATCGAGAAAAATGCTGCAGCCGGCAGGCTCGCAGAGATCCTGGGCGATACACAGGCTGTCCTTTATATAGGGAAGGATGCTGCAAAGCTCAGTGCCGCGCTCGATACCATACAGACATCATGCGGACCGTCACAGCACAGCGCGACTCCCGGATTCATGGACATCAGCCGGGCTGCAGACTTTGCATGTACACCTGAAGACCTCCCGCCTCTCGGAGAGATAAGCTTCCCCGAAGCACAGCAGACTGCGGAAATACTGTTTTCCACCGGAACCACCGGCAAATCCAAGGGTATCGTCCTGACGCACGGAAACGACATGGCTATCGCCGAAAACGTGATGTGCGGCGTCGGCATGAAAAAGAACAACATCGAACTGATCCCCATGCCGCTCAGCCACTCGCACGGACTTCGAAGGACTTACGCCAACATGGTGAACGGCAGCGCCGCAGTATTCTCAGACGGCGTAACACTGCTCAAGAAAGTCTTCACGCTGATGGACGAATACCACGTGACCGCGATGGATCTGTCCCCGAGCATGCTTTCCATCATATTCAAGCTTTCAAAAGACAGGCTGGGCGAATATGCGGACAGGCTCGATTACATCCAGCTCGGCTCGGCGCCGCTCCCCGAAGAGGACAAGCTGCATCTGAGCAGGATACTGCCCGATACGAGACTTTACAATTTTTACGGAAGCACGGAAGCCGGCTGCTCATGCCTTCTCGACTTCAACTCGATGGCCGGAAGACCGGGATGCATCGGAAAACCTGCAGTCAACGCACAGTTCATCGTCGTCGATGAGGACCGCAGAGAGATCGCTTCATCACCGGAGAATCCGGGATTCCTCGCAAGCTCCGGCGCGATAAACATGAAAGAGTATTTCCGGGAACCGGAGCTCACCGCCGAGACTATGCAGAACGGCTACATTTACACAAAAGACCTGGGCTACATCGACAAAGACGGCTACATATACATGCTCGGCAGGAAAGACGACGTGATCAACTACGGTGGCATCAAGATCTCGCCTGAAGAGATCGAGAGCATCGTCATGCAGAACCCTTTGATAAAGGACTGCGCCTGCGTGCCTGTCAGGGATGCCCTTACCGGTCAGGCTCCGAAGCTTTACATAGCACTCAGCGAAGCCGGAGAGACCTCCTATGACAAGAAGGGATTCAAGTCGTTCCTCGCATCCCATCTGGACGCAAACAAACAGCCGAAATATATAGAGACAATAAAAGAGATCCCGCGGACCTTCAACGGGAAGATCAGACGGAATCTGCTTACAGACCGCGATAAGGATCAGTGACCGGTCTGCCGTGCCTAAGCGGCACTCCGCCGATCCCGATCAGAATCCACGGTATATGAACGCGCTGGCATCGTACCCCGGGCCGTATACGCCCAGTACGAGCACTGCTGCGAATCCCAGCAGCAGGATTGCCCAGCGCTTTTTTAATGCCATTTCTCCCAGCGACTCGCGTATCTTCACGCCCTTTTCCTGCAGCCAGCTTATCCTGAACCAGACTGCGCATGCGAGGATGATGATAATGAGATCGCCCCAGTTCAGGCCCAGCGACATCAGCGTTGTCCAGAACCCGGCGTCACTGCCTCCTCCGGAACTGAATATCGACGCATACATCGACATCGCCACCCCGAACGACGCGGCTTTAGGGAACATCCTTCCGACGACGATCAGGAAAAACGTCCTGAGTACGCAGAACACTTTCCAGCCCTCGCTCTGCACATTTATATGAAAGAACTGCACGAGTTTTTTCAGCTGAGGCTCGAGAAGCAGTCCGAGGATTATGATCCCGCCGTTGTAAAGGCCGTACGCTATGTATTTGAACTCGGCGCCGTGCCATATCCCGATCGTGATGAACGTCGCCATCTGCGCGACGAGCACCGGGAACAGCTTGCCTATGCGATCGCCGAAAACCTTTCTCAGGCTCTTGCCGGCCTTTCCGAAAAACTTCGAAAGCGATATCGGATAGAATATATAGTCTCTGCACCAGAAGCTCAGCGACATGTGCCATCTGCGCCAGAATTCCGAAATGCTGTCCGAAAAATACGGCCGCATGAAATTGTGTGACATCTCTATGCCCATCATGCCTGCGACTCCCCTGGCGATATCGATCCCGCCCGAAAAATCCGCATATATCTGCACGCTGTATCCGAGCAGCGCTACGAACACTATCGCTCCGTGATAGTCTCCATAGTTGTCGAATACCTGGTTCACCAGCACCGCTACCCGGTCAGCGATCACGAGTTTCTTGAAAAACCCCCACAGTATCAGCTGCATTCCGTGCGTGAAATTCGTATACGAGAAGCTGTGCCCTTCGTAAAGCTGCCCGGCGAGCTGGTCATAGCGCGCGATAGGCCCCTGTACGATCTGCGGGAAAAACGAAAGGAACAGCGCAAATCGCGGCAGACTGCTGTCCGCCTCGATCTTGCTCCTGTACAGATCTATTATGTATGCCGCCGACTGGAACGTGTAGAACGAGATCCCCAGCGGGATCAGTATTCCCAGATCGAGCTGCACGCCACCGTACGCCTGTGCCAGTATCTCTATGTAGTATCTGAAATATTTCAGCGCCGCGAGTACGCCAAAATCAGCCAGCAGTACGAGAAGGACCATTTTTCTCTTCCTTTTTTTCACTGCGGCTTTTAGTTCTTTTTTATCATCTCTGGAAAGCTCACTTTTGTGGGCTGCAAGATATTCTTTGTGCTCCGTATTGAGCCTGCCTATGTACCTGCCTCCGAAGAAGGTCACGACCGTCGTGAATAGTATGAAAACAAAAGTTTTCGGGCTCGATATAAGATAGAACACGTAGCTGGCTGCCAGCAGCACGACCCATCTGTTCTTCTGCGGCACAGCATAGTAGCAGCCGGTGACCGCTGCGACAAAAATCAGAAAATACAACGAAGTAAATGCCATTTAACAGTTCTCCCTTTCCTGCATCACCCGTCTATTCCTGCGCTCTGGTTATCAGCTCGACCATCGCATCCACGGAATTGAAGTTTTCCGGAACGAGGTCCTCCACCGATATTTCCACGTCGAAAGTCTCATTGAATTCGCCGACGATAGCTACGATATCAAGGGATTCAAGGATCCCATCGTCTATCAGCTTTGTGCTGTTTTCAAAATCCACATCGCTTCTTACGCCGGTCAGTATTTCCATTATTTCTTCTTTCATTTCAAATTCTCCATTTCCTGTAGTAAGCGGCATGCAGACAAATGTAAAGCTGCGTGCCGCTGTTTTTCACTCTTGAATTTTAGCACCTGGATCTGTTGTAATCAAGGATAATATGTGTTGCCGCGGTGATATACCTCCGTTGTGGTGCCGCTCTATCGCGTCGCTTTGCCTGTCATCTCTGAAACGCAGATCCTGATCACATGCGCCTCGTTCACGCTGGAATCTATGTATTTCATGCCGCTCTCGATGAATCCCGGGCTCAGCTTTTTCACGATGCCGAGCAGTGCAGCCTTTTTCTCTTCTTCGTTTTCCAGCACCTCGGCTTTGCCGAACGCGATCACCGAACAGTATCTCGTGTTGAACTGCTCCGGCATGAGTTCGACCGAATCCACGACTGTGAAACATACATTGTCGTTTGCCGCGATGTTATCGAGCCTGTGGCCCTCAGTCGCGCAGTGAAAATATATCGCTCCGTCCATGAATACGAAGTTTACCGGAGTCCCGTACGGGATACCGTCTCCGCTCACCGTGGAAAGCACGCCGTATTCGGCCTTTTCAAGCACTTCCATGATCTCTTCCTGCGATATCATTTTTTCTTTTCTTCTCATTTCCATGACCTTACTTCCTTTCTTTTCGTTATCATTACGGCAGTTCACCGCGTTATCCGCGTACTCCTCTGCCATTCCTTCGCTACATGACGATGTGCCGTCACATCCGGATCTGCCGGCGTCCTGCCGTTTTGCATCTCCATTTCTCGCCGGGTTTGCCGGGAACCAGCCTTTTCTGACTCTTTCCTTCTGTTCCCGCAGCTCCTTTATGCTCCACATACAGCTGCATCCCGTCACGCCGAGCACGCACGAAAGCATCGTGTTCGACGCCAGCACGCTGCCCCCGATCAGCACGATCCCCGCCGCCAGAAAAAGCGGCCAGCACCTTTCGGTCAGATGATATTCAGCTTTTATCACTATCGGATGAAACACTCCTATTATCATAAATGTGATCACTGCGATCACAACGCCGTAAAAATTCAAGCATCCACCTCCACATTCTTCCTCTCTTCTCTGTTTTATAGTACAATAAAATCGTACCCATCGAAAGAGCCAGTTGCAAATATTTCGCAGGAGCCGGTTGCGAGAGCGACAGCCTGCAGGCGAGGGTTACATCACCGCCAGAGCCGGGAGCGGCCTTCCCCGGGATCATGGCTAAGCTGCACGATGCGTGGGAAATGTGATGTATCATTTCACTTGCTTTTGATATTTTTTTAAATTATGATGGTAGTATAGATAACAGTAATATTCAAGGAGGGATCTCAATGAAAAAGAGTCTTGGTGCAAACCCTTACACATTCCCGATGCCGGTGCTGATGATCGCGACTTACGGCGCTGACGAAAAGGTCGATGTAATGAACATGGCATGGGGCGGCGTGTGCGCGAACAACATGGTAGCGCTCAACATCACGGAAACGCACAAAACTTCGCAGAACATAAAGGAAAGAATGGCATTCACGCTCAGCATCGCTGACGTCGATCACCTGAAAGAAGCTGATTTCTTCGGCATCGCCAGCGGCAACGACATGGATGACAAGTTCGAGAGAAGCGGACTTCACGCAGTGAAGAGCGAAAAAGTCGATGCTCCTGTCGTGGAAGAATTCCCGCTGACGCTCGAGTGCAGGGTCGCAGAGCTCCAGCACGGTATCTCCGGATTCAGAGTCGTCGGCGAGATCGTAGACGTGCTCGCAGATGAAAAAGTCCTCGATGAAGACGGTATCGTAGACATCTCAAAGCTCAATGCATTCGCATTCGATCCGTTCGGCAGCGGCTACTACAGGATAGGCGAAAAAGTCGGTGATGCATGGGGAGACGGCGACGAGCTCATGTAAAACCGCAGCTCACACTCGACCGCCTGCATTTCCGATCATTTATAGAATTTATTAAAAAGGAGAAAAACTATGTTCAGAGAAATGAGATCAAAAGCAAACATGCTGACAAATGAAGAAGTCGAAAACATCCTGAAGACTTCACCAAACGGAACGCTGGCGCTTTACGGCGAAAACGGCTACCCTTACTCCGTACCGGTGAATTTCGTATATTCAGACGGCAAGATCTATTTCCACGGCGCAGCTGAGGGCTACAAGCTCGACTGCATGAAAAAGGATCCGCACGTTTCATTCAGCGTTATCGGCAAGGATGACATCGCGAAGGAAAACTTCACGACGCTGTTCTCAAGCGTGATAGCTTTCGGAACCATCAGAGTCATTGATACTATGGAAGAAAAGATCCCTGTGCTCGAGGCCATGGTCGGCAAGTATTCGGCTGAGTTCATGGAAAGCGGCAAAGAGCTGATCAGCAAGGGCTGCGGTTCTGTTGCTTACGAGCTCACTATCGATCATATGACAGGCAAGAAAGGCATGCTGTAGGTCCTGCAAAGGCTGGAGACAGCGCTCTGCCAGGCAAAGCGGCAGGCGATGATGCACTGGCAGATGCATACATCGAACAACCGCCTGACAGACGACAGCTGCAGGCAATAATGCGCACGCGCTGTGTCAGCAGCACAGCGCCTGACGTCAGACGGAAACTGAGAAGTGCCGGTGCCCCGGGAACTTGAGGATTACCTCATTTCCCGGAGCCCGGCACTTTTTATTATTTTATCAAAGTCTTCAGTTTCGGGCCCGCCAGCTCTTCGCGCTGCCGTATTTTCGATCATCAGCTTTCCGGGCTGCCCTCACATCGCCTCAGTCCGCGTAGCCATCAGTCCCCGCGGCCTCTACTGCTCCGCCGGCAGCTTCGGCTCCTGCGACTTTCCGAATGAAACATTGCTGATTACTACAGCAGCGATGATCAGCAGGCCGCCTATCACCTGCACTGCTTTGAGCTGCTCATGCAGGCACAGACACCCGAATACCGTCGCCGACACCGACTCCAGCGGGAAGATCACGCCCGCCTGATTTGCAGAAGCGTATTTCACGCCAAACGTGAACAGCAGCTGCGTCGCGAACGTCCCGAACAGCACGAGGTATATGAATTCCAGCGCTATCGGCGTAGTCAGCGCCACATGCGGGAATTCTTCCATCGCCAGTCCGAAAACCAGTCCGATCACGCACGTCATGATGAACTGGCACGCCGTGATGAACTCCACGCTCGTCTTTTCCGTGAAATAATCCGCAGTCACCATCGCACCTCCGTATCCGATCGCGCTCAGCAGCGTCAGTATCTCGCCCAGACCTATGTGCAGACTGCCCGTCGAAAATCCCGTCACGGACATTATCGTCACTCCGCTGATCCCGACCAGCGCACTGATGAACACCTTGCCCGCAGGCCTTTTCCTGTCCACCGCCCATACCATGAACGGCACCATCACGACATACGCCGAAGCGATGAACGCATTGACGCCGGCATTTATCATCTCGAGGCCCATGAACTGCAGCGCCGAGCCCATACCGAAAAACAGGCCGCATACGAGTCCTCTTATCCAGTCCTGAAGTTTAGCCTCTTTAAAATGCTTCCGCCATATTATGACTGCAAACACAGTCGTAAAAAACGCTCTGATCGCGTTACTCCAGTTCGGCGGGATCACGTCCAGCACGTCCTTTGCTACCACATACTCTCCGCCCCATAAAAGAGCAGACACTATAAGACACGTCACTCCTATCGAAGATCCGTGCTTTCCCGCTAATTTCTCTAACAAACAATATCATCCTTTCTGCAAGATTTTTTGTGAAAAAATTCCTTTTTTAAAACTCCTGCGTAAATTTTAAACTGTACGGTTACCGTATAGTCAAGGACCGTTTTGAATTTTATGCAAAAGCCGTTTACCAAGATGCTGATTTGACCTGCGATTTTTTGGTAACTTTCTCATGAAAATCTCGGCATTTTTGCATGAAAAATACCAAGAACAGCTCATCAATTTTTCATTCTTGGTATTCACAATCAAAAAAACAACCGGATAACTGCTGTTTTTACCAACAACAGCCATCCGGCAAATGATTTTTGGTTTTCACATAAATCCTGTGGCACCCGGCGATACTGCATGCTCGCATATCCACACGAGCCCGGCTTCATGATCCGCAAAGCAACGCCTCAGAGATCCAGCGACTCCCGCGCCCGCTTTGCCATCTCGCAGCCCGCGACTTGCAGTCTCCTGTCTTCTTATTTCTTCCCGAGCTTTTCCGCGAAATCAGCCAGCGCTTCTGAGATCTTGATCTGCTGAGGACAGACCTTCTCGCATCTCCTGCATCCGATGCATGCGCCCGGCTGCTTGTCTTTCGGCAGAGCACTTACAGCCATCGGGGCCAGGAACCCGCCGCCCGTGAAGCTGTGCTCATTGTACAGCTTGAGAAGTTCAGGGATATCGAGGCCCTTCGGACAGTGGCTCGTACAGTAGTGACATGCAGTGCAAGGCAGAGTCTCCACGCTCAGCATCTCCTCAGCGATCTTCGAGATAGTTTCCATTTCCTTTTCATCAAGCGGTGCGTCCGTTTCGAACGTATCGATGTTGGCCTTGAGCTGATCGAAATTCGACATACCTGACAGCGTCACTACTACTTCCGGGAACGACTGCAGGAATCTGAACGCCCATGCAGGAACGGTCTCGTCAGGTCTGAGAGCCTTGAGCTTTGCAGTATGCTCTTCGGAAAGCTCTGCCAGACGACCTCCGCGGAGCGGTTCCATGACCCATACAGGAATGCCGCGCTCCTTGAGCAGCTCAAGCTTTGCATCAGCCTTCTGGAACGTCAGATCCAGATAATTCAGCTGCACCTGGCAGAACTCCATCCTGTCGCCGTACTTTTCGAGAAATTTCTGAGCTACATCAAAGCTGCCGTGTACGGAAAATCCCAGGTGCTTTATCCTGCCGTTCTGCTTCTGCTTCCACAGATAATCCATTATACCGTGGCTTTCGTCGAGATACTGCTCGATATTCATCTCGCATACATTATGGAAGAGATAAAAATCAAAATACTCCACCTGGCACTTCTCCAGCTGTTTCTCGAATATCTCCTCCACCTTGTCCATATTGGAAAGATCGTATCCGGGGAATTTATCCGCAAGATAGAAGCTCTCCCTCGGATATGCGCTCAGCGCCTCGCCCATCGCCAGCTCCGAATTGCCGCCGTGATAGCCCCACGCGGTGTCGTAGTAATTTACGCCCTTTTCCATGGCATACGCCACCATCTCTTTTACCTTGTCATTGTCGACTTTAGTGTCGTCACCGTCGATCACCGGCAGTCTCATCGCGCCCATTCCGAGCGTCGAAAGCTTTTTCCCCTGAAAATCCTTATATATCATAGTTTCCTCCGTTTTTACTATTTGCGATCATTCTTCCCGGCCGCCGCGACTGCTGAAGCTGCGGCCGCCACGGCCATGCCGCCTGTTTTATTATTCCTCGTCAGTCCACACTTTTTTCGCCATGTTGAATGCTGCCCATGCTTTCGGCCAGCCGGCGTAAAACGCTGCGTGTGTGATTATCTCCGCGATCTCAGTCTTAGTCACGCCGTTTTTCTTTGCGGACTGCAGATGATATTCAAATGATGAATCCACCAGCCCCTGCGCCATCAGCGAAACCACAGTCACGATGCTGCGGTCGCGCAGTGATAATTCGCTTTCGCGGCTCCACACCTCTCCAAATAATACGTCATCGTTAAGCTCTGCGAATTTAGGTGCAAATTCGCCAAGCGCGTCTCTTCCTGCTGTCTGTTTTACCATGTCATTACCTCCTCACTTCGGTACCGCCTCCCTGACGGGAGCCGGAATGCCTGCGGCACCTGCCGTGCCGCTGCATGCGCTGCTTCGACTTCAGCACAATGTGCCTGCGCCGCTGTTCTGAATTCAGCACATTACACTGGCGGAGCCTGCTGCGCCGCCTTCCGATATTATTTCAGGCTTTTGTAAAAAGCCTCATCTACCGGTTCACACCACTCGCTCGCTGTGTCTTTGCCCGGCACTTCTATCGCCAGATGCTGGAATGCGCTGTCCGGCGCTGCTCCGTGCCAGTGCTTTACATTCGGCGAGATATTCACTACATCTCCCGGGTGAAGCTCCTGAGGCTCCTCGCCCCATTCCTGGTAATATCCTCGACCTGCCGTCACCAGCAGTATCTGACCGCCGCCTTCCGACGCCTTGTGTATATGCCAGTGATTGCGGCAGCCCGGCTCGAACGTCACATTTCCTACGACCACCTGCTCCAGCGACAGCATGTTGAGATAGCTCGTGCCGTCAAAATACTGTGCAAACGCTGTGTTCTCCCCACCAACCGGGAAAATGCTGCTCTCTTCATACGGTTTCATTCCGCTCCCTCCTCATCTTCCTCTTTATCATTTTCATTATTATCGTTTTTCTTCTTTTTATCGCGGCTTTTCTTTCTGCCTTCTCTGCCGTCACACGACGTGCCGCACACAGTCTCGCAGACGCCCGGGCCGCCGTTTTCCATCTGGTATATGAAATGATCCATACACTCAAGCTGCCGCTGAGCCTCGTGCGTCCTGCACAGCAGATCCTTCCTGTACCTGCAGAGCATCCTCATCTGCTCGTCTGCGCTGCAGCTGCGGTGACAGTCGATAAAAGCTTCTATTTCGTCAGCGTCACATCCTGCATCCGCCAGGATCTGCCTGATCTTGTCAGTTTTTCCTTCCATCGATCTCATCTTCTGCCTCCTACACCGGTATTTTAACCCCGCCGCCGCGCAATAACAAATACTTATAAAGTATGGCTTGTCATAGCTGATATGAATACTTATAATAATGTATAGAAAAATTTTCAGAGAGGAGACCGCCCATGGAACTTCGCGTTTTGAGATATTTTCTCGCAGTGGCACGGGAGCAGAGCATCACCGCCGCCGCCGAAACACTCCATATCACACAGCCTACCCTGTCCAAACAGCTAC
Source organism: Brotomerdimonas butyrica (assembly GCF_025567305.1). Classification (NCBI taxonomy): domain Bacteria; kingdom Bacillati; phylum Bacillota; class Clostridia; order Eubacteriales; genus Brotomerdimonas; species Brotomerdimonas butyrica. The sequence continues at coordinate 66,811 of NZ_JAOQJP010000005.1, read as the reverse complement.
GGGAGCTAGAAGAAGAGCTCGGCAAGAAGCTTTTCACCAGAGGCAACCGGAAGATCACGCTCACCGAGGAAGGCATGTTCCTCAGGAAGCGCGCCCAGGAGATCGTAGAGCTCGCGGACAAGACAGAAGCCGATTTCGCCGCGGGAGTAGGCTCCATTTCAGGCGACATATTCATAGGCAGCGGAGAGACCGGAGCCGTGCGCTACCTCGGCAGGACGCTTTACAAAATGCGCAGCCGCTATCCCGGCATACGCTTCCACCTGTTCAGCGGCAACGGCGAGGATGTGTCCGATCGCCTCGACAAGGGGCTCATCGACTTCGCGCTGTTCGTCGGCATGACCGATCTGAAAAAGTACGACTATCTCAAACTTCCCTATCATCACCGCTGGGGACTGATACTCCGCAAGGACGATCCTCTCGCAGCTCACGAAGCTGTAACGCCCGAAATGCTGATGAACGTCCCGATCCTGTGCTCGCGGCAGGCGCTGATCCAGAACGAGCTCTCCGGATGGCTCGGCCGGCCGTTCGAAGAACTCAATCCGGCCGGGACATACAACCTGATATACAACGCCGCGATCATGGTCGAGGAAGGTCTCGGCTGCGCGGTATGCATCGACAAGCTGCTGGACACGTCAGGCGAAAGCGCGGTCTGCTTCCGCCCTTTCGAGCCGGCTATAGACGCAGAGCTGTTCATCGCGTGGAAAAAATACCAGTTCTTTTCCGCGGCAGCAGGGAAATTCCTGGAGATGCTCCAGCAGGAGCTCGACTGATCATATGCAAAGCGCACCCGTTCGCGAGTGCAGGCTGTGTGCCGCAGGCCGCAGGCTGTTCAATCGTCCGATCGTCCGGCTGCCCGATCGCCTGACGGCAGGCTGCCGGGCGCCGGTATAACATACCGTCTGTGACCATACGCAGCTCACATGAACGAAATCAATTTTTCAAGGAGAAAAACATGGCAACTAAAGACCTCGTATTAGAAGCCCTGCAGCGCAGCGGCGAAAATTATCTGTCAGGAGAAGCGCTTTCCGAAGAGCTCGGCATATCGCGCACCGCCGTATGGAAAGCCATCCGCATACTCCGCGATGAAGGCTACACCATAAAGGCTGTGACGAACCGCGGATACCATCTGATCCATGAAGAAGACGTAATAACCGAAAAAAGCCTCCGAGAGCACCTTTTCACAAGATATAAAAATAACAGACTGTATATTTACGATACACTGGATTCAACAAACAACCGCGCCAAGCAGCTCGCGCTGGAAAACGCACCTCACGGCACCACAGTCATTGCCATGCAGCAGACTGCCGGCAAGGGTCGTCTCGGCAGGAGCTTCTTCTCACCGCGCGAAGGCATATATCTCAGTATCATCATCAAACCGACATTCGACCTCAGTAAATCCGTGCTCGTCACAGCAGCAGCAGCAGTCGCAGTCGCACAGGCCATCGAAAGCGTATGCGGCAGACATGCCCAGATAAAATGGGTGAACGACGTTTATCTTGATGGAAAAAAGATCTGCGGCACACTTACCGAAGGCATCTCAGATTTTGAGACCGGTCACATCGAATCGCTCGTCATCGGGATCGGCGTTAACACTTCTGTCAAAGATTTCCCTGACGAGCTCCGCGATACTGTCGGAGCTGTCGACGGGGACTACTCAAGATCTGCTCTCACCGCCGAAATAATATCAAGGATGCTCAATTTTGCAGAAAATATAGAATCCCGTGAATTCATTCAGGATTATCGAAAGCGAAGCATGGTGATCGGAAAAAACGTCACAGTGTACAAAGGAGTCTACAGCGTCGCGCCGGAAAAAGAGCTCGAAGGCATGCCTGCTAAAGTGCTCGGCATCGATGACGACGGTGGTCTTGAAGTGATCTATACCGACGGAAAACGTGAAACTCTGACCTCAGGAGAGATTTCTGTGCGACTTTAAGCCTTCGCTAACCCAGAAAAGTAGTTTCCGCACCGCAACTCAATACCTTTAATTGCAATTTTTGCGCAAGAAAATTAACATTTCCGAGTAAAACTATAGACAATTTTTTAACTATACTGTAAAATATTTTTGTATTATCATTTATCAAAGTTTATTGAAAACTCAGAACACCGTTAACAAACTTCAATGCAGAAAGGGCAAACCAACATGGATCACGAAAAAATGACCGCGACGATCGACGAAATAGTTGCTCGTCACAGCGACCGAAAACCAATTGTCGCTATTTTACAGGACATCCAGGAAGAGTACAGATACCTTCCGAAAGAAGCGCTTGTGTATCTTGCAGCGAAAATCAATGTAAGTCTTGCCAAGATCTACAGCGTTGCAACATTCTATGAAAACTTCTCATTAGAACCAAAAGGAAAATACGTTATCAAAATATGCGATGGAACTGCATGTCATGTCAGAAAATCCATTCCTATTTTAAACGCGCTCAGAAACAGTCTCAATCTTTCAAATGACAAGAAGACTACGGACGACGGACTCTTTACCGTTGAAACGGTTTCATGTCTCGGAGCATGCGGACTTGCTCCTGTAATGACCGTAAACGATAAGGTATATCCTGCAATGACCCCCGAATCGGCTACAGCCTTACTGGAAGAACTGGAATAGGAGGAACGCATGAAAATAACAGATAGAAGTCATTTAGACAAATACAGAAAAGAATTTCTGAGCCACATAGACACACAGAAAAAGAAGATCTATGTCTGCGGCGGAACAGGATGCGTTGCCGGCGGATCGATGGATATCTATGAGGAAATAAAAAAACTCGTTGAAGAAGCAGGCCTCAACTGCGAAGTATCTCTCGATTCAGACGCCTGTCAGAGCAGTATAGGCCTCAAGAAGAGCGGATGCCACGGCTTCTGCGAAATGGGACCTGTACTCAGGATAGAACCTTCAAAGCTCTTCTACCTCAAGGTCACAGTAGACGACTGTAAAGAGATCGTTGAAAAATCCATCGTAGGGGATGACGTAGTAGAGAGACTCATCTATCACAGAGACGGTATACAATATCCAGAACAGGAAGAGATCCCGTTCTACAAGCACCAGACGAGGATCGTCCTCGAGGACTGCGGACAGATCGACGCTGAGTCCATCAAGGAATACATAGCTTACGGCGGATACACTTCCCTCGAAAAAGTAATGTTCGAGCAGACACCTGATGAAACTATCAAGATCATCACTGATTCGAACCTGAGAGGAAGAGGCGGCGCAGGCTTCCCTGCAGGCAGAAAATGGTCGCAGGTGAAGAACCAGAAATCAGCTGAGAAATACGTCGTATGTAACGGAGACGAGGGAGACCCCGGCGCATTCATGGACAGAAGTATCATGGAAGGCGACCCTCACAAGATGCTCGAAGGTATGATGATCGCCGGCTACGTTTCAGGAGCAAAAGAAGGCTACATCTATGTAAGAGCTGAATATCCTCTCGCAGTAGAGAGACTCGACAATGCCATCAAGCAGGCAAGAGAGATCGGGCTTCTCGGAGACAATATCCTGGGAACCGACTTCTGCTTTGATTTACATATCGTAAAGGGCGCAGGCGCATTCGTTTGCGGTGAAGGAAGTGCCCTGACTACATCTATAGAAGGAAACAGAGGTATGCCTCGTGTAAAGCCTCCGCGTACTGTTGAACACGGACTTTTCGGCAAGCCTACACTCCTCAACAACGTTGAAACATTTGCAAACGTACCTATCATCATCCAGAAGGGTGCAGACTGGTACAAGTCGATCGGACCTGAAAAGAGCCCCGGAACAAAGGCGTTCGCACTGACCGGTAACATCGTGAACACAGGTCTTATCGAAGTACCTATGGGAACTACTTTAAGACAGGTAATCTACGATATCGGCGGCGGCATCAGAGGCGGCAAGAAATTCAAGGCCGTACAGATCGGCGGACCTTCCGGCGGATGTCTGACAGAAGAACACCTCGATCTCCCGCTCGACTTCGACAGCCTCAAAAAGGCAGGCGCTATGATCGGTTCAGGCGGTCTGGTAGTTATGGACGAAGACACATGCATGGTAGAAGTTGCAAGATTCTTCATGAACTTCACTCAGAACGAGTCATGCGGTAAATGCGTGCCTTGCCGTGAAGGTACAAGAAGAATGCTCGACATCCTCGAAAAGATCGTTGCAGGAAACGGCGAGCTTTCCGATCTCGAAACACTGGAGCAGCTGGCTGACACAGTTACTGCGACAGCTCTCTGCGGACTCGGAAAAACCGCTGCAAACCCTGTAAAATCAACGATCCAGTTCTTCAGAGACGAATACATCGAACACATCGTCGAGAAGAAGTGCAGAACTAAGAACTGCCAGGCACTGAAGACTATCTACATCGAAAAAGATCTGTGCAAGGGCTGCTCACTCTGCTCAAGAGTATGTCCTGTGGACGCTATCTCCGGAAAGGTCAAGGAACCGTTCGAGATCGATCCGGCTAAATGTATCAAGTGCGGTGCATGTATGGAAAAATGTAAGTTCAACGCCATTAAGGAGGGCTAAAGATGAGTACGATTAATAATAAAAAAACTATGACCGTAAACGGAAGGCCCGTTCCTATCGAGGGCGAGAAAAACCTTCTGGATCTTATCCGCAAGGCCGGTTTCGAAGTACCAACACTGTGCTACCATTCACATCTTTCGACATTCGGCGCATGCAGAATGTGCATAGTTGAAGATAAAAGAGGAAGCATCATCGCTTCATGCTCCACTCCTCCAAAAGCAGGAATGGAAATAAAGACAAACACACCTAAGATCAGAGAATACAGGAAGATGATCCTCGAGCTCATGCTCGCAGACCACAACAGAGACTGCGTCACTTGTGAAAAGAGACGTGACTGCGAACTTCTCAATCTCGCAAAACGTTTCGGAGTGGATACTGTAAGATTCGAAACCTACAGCATGGACGGAACAAAAGACATGTCGTCCCCTGCCATCATCAGACACCCTGACAAGTGCATCTTATGCGGTGACTGTATCCGTATATGCGACGAGATCCAGAATGTCGGCGCTATAGATTTCACGGACAGAGGTTCAAGAATGGGCGTAGGTCCTGCATTCGACATGCCTCTCGCTGAAACAGACTGCGTGAACTGCGGACAGTGTGCAGCCGTATGTCCTACAGCTGCCATCACTATCAAGAGCAACGTCCAGGAAGTATGGGAAATGCTGAACGACGAAAACACTATCGTTCAGGCACAGGTGGCTCCTGCGGTAAGAGTAGCTCTCGGCGACGAATTCAACTTCCCTCACGGAACAAACGTGATGGGCAAGATCGTTGCGGCACTCAGAAAGCTCGGATTCGATGAAGTTTACGACACTACTACAAGTGCCGACCTCACAGTTATCGAAGAGGCTAAGGAGTTCGTGGAAAGACTGCAGAAAGGCGGCAAGCTGCCACTCTTTACATCATGCTGTCCTGCATGGGTGAAATACGCAGAAAACAAGCACCCTGAGCTCCTCGACAACATTTCGAGCTGCAAATCGCCTATGGAGATGTTCGGTTCACTGCTCAAGGAAAGAGCTAAGCTCGACGCTGCGAACAACACTGACAAGAAAAAGGCAAAGGTCGTAAAGAATATAGCTATCATGCCTTGTACTGCAAAGAAATACGAAGTCGGCAGAGAAAATCTCCTGCTTGACGGCGAACGTGCGGTGGATCTGACTATCACTACTCAGGAACTCGCTTCACTGATCATCGAGGCAGGACTCAACTTCGAAGATATCGAGCCTGAAGCTGTGGACATGCCGTTCGGTATCGGAAGCGGCGCCGGCGTCATCTTCGGTGTTACAGGCGGTGTAACTGAAGCCGTTATCAGAAATGTAGTCGATCCTCAGAACAGAACTGAACTCGACGAGATCGCATTCACAGGCGTGAGAGGTCTCGAAGGAGTCAAGGAAGTCAAACTGCCGTTCGGCGAACCTGCTGAAGACGGCGATCAGCCTACTCTCTCGATCGCTATCGTAAACGGTCTGAAAAACACAGAAAATCTGATCCAGTCGATACAGGCAGGCGAAGCTTACTATGATTTCGTCGAAGTAATGGCATGCCAGGGCGGATGTATCGCAGGCGCAGGCCAGCCGTTCGTTATCGGCAGAGCAAGACCTGAGAGATCAGAAGGAATATACAATGCGGATAAGATGTCGAATGTTCGTACATCACAGGCAAACCCTGTAGTAGAAGCGCTTTACAAAGACGGCGCTATCCTGTCGGGCCACAACGCTCACAGACTCCTCCACTACAAGTAGTCCTGACACAGCATATATACGAAAGCTTTAATCATAGGAAAAAGCTCCCCCGGCAAAGGTCGGCACACTGTGCTGACCGCTCCGGCAGGAGCTTTTTTCGTTGTTTCATTATCCGTGACCTATCATCAGTATCACTCTGCATGATGCCGTATGCGGTGCTGCATCTGCAGTTCCGTGCTGCAAATGCAGGCCACTCAGTCTCTTTCTGCCTTGCGGCTGAGATACACTTCCCCACACGTTCCGATCGGCACCGCGGATCCTATGATCCTGTCCAGCGCTTCCATCCTGAGCTGGTCGAACCAGCTGCATAGCTCTATATATGACACACGCATCGCCACAAGCTTTACGGCAGCCTTTTTCGCCTGAGCCATATCGTTCACAAAGATCACCGTCGTGCATTTCTTATCGGATTTCATCATGACACCGCGCGGCTTTTCCAGGCCGTCCACCTTCACGATCACACCGTACTCCTTTGCCGAAGTGATATGACTCAGTCTCGTGAGCCCGTTTATCGTGTACTGCGCTTTGCAGACTCTGATGCTCTCTCCCGCTGCCTCGCTTATCTCCTCAACTGCCTTACTGCTGAAATTCCCGCTCAGATCGAGCGCCATGAATCCGTCTCCGGCCAGCCTTGAAGCATACTGCTTCGCAGCATCGACGCCATCCACACCGGCCACCAGACCATAACATTCCTCATTCTCAAACACCTTCGAATACGTCTCCGGTGAAACACCCGGCACATTTATAAAAAACGCAAACTTGAACATAAACACCTCTCTGAATATAACCTGTGATCATTTCCGATATCTGCCACTCCCAGACCTTTTAACATATATTAACATTTTGTCCTCCCCTTCGCAAGTCCGTACTTTTCTGTATCATCACAGCACCGACAAAAATCTTTATTATAATTACTGATATATAATGTGTTTTAGAGAAAAGTAAGGAGAATGCATATGGGACTCCTAAATACAGCGGCCGGCATGGCCGGGATATACTTTACAACAGCTGCCCGCTGGATCTTCCTGATCCTCGCGGCATTCATACTGATGCGGCAGATACGATCGCTGCTACAGGCACGCAACCCGTCTGAGATCTGGGCCTATCTGGGCTGCCCCGACGGCTCCAGCGTGCCGCTGACTCACTGGGAAAACCTGATCGGACGAGGCCGCGGATGCGATATCATCCTGAATCTCAACAGCGTTTCCAGGAGCCACGCCACATTGATAAGAGACTCCGAGGGCGTCTGGAAGTATAACGATCTCGATTCGAAAAACGGCTCAAGGATCAACGGCAGACCCGTCTCGGAGCCTACCGTCCTCAAGGCAGGCGACATACTGAGCATCGGAGGCTCGGACTTCACGCTCTACCCTGTAAGTCTGCAGGAGCGCATGGCCAACATCGAGAAGAGAAAGCGAAAAAGCCGCCCGGTATCACCGTGGCCGTCGCTCATCGCACTGACGATATTCCAGATGCTGACGATCATGCAGTTCAAGGTCTCGCTCGGAGAAGACTTCCCTGCGAACCTGCCGATGGCATTTTTCCTGCTATGCGGACTGATGTGGTTCTATGTGATCTTCATGCGCATGCTCAGGAGAGTCGGTTTCGAGATGGAGATCATCGCATTTTTCCTCTCTACGCTGAGTCTTGCGGTCACCGCCTCCTCATATCCGGGATCGGTGTTCAAGCAGGCAGTCTGCGTTGTACTGGGACTTGCCCTGTTCTTCGGGCTCTGCTGGTATCTGCGCGATCTTAACAGAGCAAAGAAAATAACGTACATACTCATGGGCGTCAGCGTGTTCCTGCTGATAATCAACCTCGCCCTCGGAACTATAAAATACGGAGCTCAGAACTGGGTGCAGATCGGAGGGTTCTCGTTCCAGCCTTCGGAGCTCGTAAAGATAGTCTTCGTATATGTAGGTGCTGCAACGCTTGACGAACTGCAGCAGAAGAAAAACCTGACAATATTCATGGCGTTTTCCGTCTTCTGTCTGGGATGTCTCGCGATCATGGGCGACTTCGGTACCGCGATAATATTCTTCGTGACCTTCCTCGTGATCTCGTTCCTGCGAAGCGGCGACTTCTCAAAGCTGATACTGATCGTCGGAGCTGCCGGTCTGATGGGGCTCATGGTGCTCCGATTCAAACCTTATATCGGCGCGCGTTTTGCAACGTGGGGCCACGTGTGGGACGATCCTACAGGCGGCGGTTTCCAGCAGGTGCAGACGATGACGGCTGCCGCCAGCGGCGGACTGCCGGGACTGGGCGCAGGCGAAGGCAACCTCAGCGATGTGGCTGCCGCCAGCACTGACCTGGTATTCGGCCTGCTCAGTGAAGAATGGGGACTGATAATAGCGATACTCACAGTACTCTGCATAATAACGCTCGGCGTCTTTGCAGTAAGAGCGATAATCGCCGGAAGATCCACGTATTACAGCATCGCAGCCTGTGCTGCTACCTCGATGTTCATCTTCCAGGCAATACTCAACGTGTTCGGATCTGTAGACCTGCTCCCGCTGACCGGCGTCACCTTCCCTTTCGTATCGTCGGGAGGAACAAGTATGATCGCCTCGTGGGGACTGCTGGCATTCCTTAAAGCCGCGGATACACGGCAGAACGCCAGCTTTGCGATACGGCTCGACAAGAAGGGCGAATTCGAACAGGAACTCGAAGGCGGAGGAATGGAGGATCCGGAAGAGATATTCCGCGCCGTTCCGAAGGCCGCTCCCGCGCCTAAAAAGCGCAGGAACCGCAGACCTGCGCCTGACCGCAGATTCGAAGAGACTACGATAGTCAGCAAGTCGCGGAACAGCAAAGACAAGCCGATCCGCTACACGGACTTTTCCGACGAGGATTTCTTCGAAAGCTTCGAGCATCCTGCATCACGACCTGCGCAGCGTCCGGCAGGACCGGCCGCTTCGCATGATCAGGCGCGACAGCCTCGTTCTTCGGCACCCGCCGGGACGTCGAGATCCGCCTCTTCGAGACCTGCGGGGGCCTCAAGACCCGTATCCCCTGCAAGACCCGCCGGATCGGGCAGGCAGGATCGGAACGATCCGTATACAGACCCGTACGCACCTTACTTTAACAGAAACTCCGGAAACACCGGACGTGATACAGACTCAAGACCGCTGACACTGGAAGATCTATTTGGAGACGATGACAAATGAAAAAAATAGAAAAACGCGCTATAATGTGCCTGCTTCTGGCATTCGTGCTCCTCACCGGAGTCGGGATTTTTTCATACAGATACGTCGCGCACGGCGACGACTGGGCTTCATATGAAGGCAACCGCGACGTGTACAACGAAGGCGACCTTTCCAAGGGAAAACTCTATGATACTAACGGCACGCTCCTCATGCAGAACACACCTGATGGCATGATATTCAATGACGATGCATCCGTAAGGACTGCACTGATGCACATAACCGGAGACAAAGACAACAACATTTCGACCGGTGCGAACCGCGCTTTTACAGACGAGCTCATCGGTTACAACCTGATAAACGGAGTCTACTCCCTGAACAATGCCGGAAAAGACGTATCGCTGACACTCGACGCGAACATCTGCGCCACCGCATATGAAGCGCTCGCCGGAAGAAGCGGAACTGTCGGAGTATACAACTACAAGACCGGCGAGATACTCTGCATGGTCAGCTCGCCTACATACGATCCGGTCGACCCGCCTTCCGAACCTGAGGACGGCGTATATATCAACCGATTCACATCCGCGACATTCGTTCCGGGATCGATATTCAAGCTCGTCACCGCAGCTGCTGCGATCGAGAATCTTGACGATGCATACACCTGGGAGATCAACTGCACCGGCTCCGTCAGCTATGGTGGAGAATATGCGGTCACTGACGTTTCCGCACACGGCACCGTCGATCTGGAAAAGGCGCTGGAAGTATCGTGCAACTGCTACTTCGGCCAGCTGGCCGAAAAGCTGGGACCCGACCTTCTCGAAAAATATACGGAAAAAGCAGGTCTCATGACCTCGTACGATATAGACGGTATCAAGACCACCGAAGGTACATTCGACTTCCCTGACAGCGGGATGAATCTGGCATGGACCGGTATAGGCCAGTGGGAAGACATGATCAACCCGTGCTCCATGATGGTCTACATGGGAGCTATCGCCAACGGCGGCGAAGCGACCCACCCTAACATCGTCAAACCGACGACATTCATGGGAAAACAGATAGACAAGATCACGACGAAAACGACGAATATGATAGACTCGACGACGGCTGCGTCACTCACAGAAATGATGGCTAACAACGTGGTAAGTCACTACGGATCCGAGAACTTCCCAGGCCTCAGCCTCTGCGCCAAGTCGGGTACAGCAGAAGTCGGCGACTATAAAGAGCCACACGCATGGTTCGCCGGATTCCTCAACGACGACAGCAATCCTTACGCTTTTATCGTACTGGTCGAAAACAGCGGATACGGTGCTGATGTAGCAGGTGCTGTTGCAAATACCGTGATGCAGGCTGTAGTAAACAGATAGCGCATACTCATGCTTTCCCTTTTGCTGCAGATTTGCTATACTGTACTGAAAGCAATACACAGGAGGACTCACAATAATGAAATACGATTTTTCGCCTAAAGGCGTATGTGCACGCAGACTCGAATTCGAGCTCGACGGAGACATCGTTAAAAACGTCCAGTTCATGGGCGGATGCAACGGCAATCTCAAGGCCCTGGCCGCACTGACCGAGGGAATGACCGTCGATCAGGTCCGCGAGAAACTCCAGGGCATAACATGTGGGCTGAAAAAAACATCGTGCTCAGATCAGCTCGTACAGGCTCTTGCAAAAGCTCAGGAAATCGAAAAGAAAAAAGCCGCAGAACGCGACAGTCAGGCTGGCGCTTAAGCAGAGACCAGTCAGGAGATCGACATAATGGGAAATTTTTTTATAAAACTTTTTGTAAAGGACTACAGGAACACCTCTGACCCCAAGGTCCGTGAGCGATACGGCAAATTTGCCGGTGTAGTCGGCATCGTATCCAACCTGCTCCTTTGCATGATCAAGATACTCGCAGGAGTTTTCTCCGCCAGTATCGCGATAATAGCCGACGGTATCAACAACCTCGCTGATGCATCGTCGTCAGTGATGACGCTGGTCGGATTCAGGCTGGCTTCCATACCGGAAGACAAGGACCACCCGTACGGGCATGCCCGCATAGAATATCTGACGGGGCTGTTCGTCTCGGTGCTGATAATCGTGCTCGGCCTGCAGCTGCTGAAAACATCCGTGGACAAGATAATCCATCCGGATCCCGTTGAATTCAGCTATCTTACTGTGGCGATACTCGTCGCTGCCATACTGATAAAGCTGTGGCAGGCCATGTTCAATGTCAATATCGGCAAAAGGATCGATTCCGTCACTCTGATGGCCACAGGTGCTGACAGCCGCAACGACGTCATCGCGACAAGCGCGGTGCTGGCAAGCGTTCTGATCGGCAAATTCACCGGTCTTCAGACCGACGGCTGGATGGGCTGCCTGGTCGCGCTCTTCATCGTATGGTCAGGGATACAGCTCGTAAAGGAAACGTCCAGCCCTCTGCTCGGCGAGGCACCCGATGAATCGCTCGTCAGGGCTATCACTGAAACTGTAAAACGCGAGCCGGGAGTACTCGGTATGCATGACCTGATGGTCCACAACTACGGACCCGGCAAGATATTCGCATCGATACACATCGAGGTGGATGCTGACGGCGACCTGATGAAAAGCCACGACATGATCGACAACATCGAGCGTCTCGTAAAGGAATCGCTCCACATCGAATTCGTCGTCCACATGGACCCGGTCAAGGTCAACGACCCGCTGATAAACAAGATGCGCAGCATAATAGAAGATGCCTTCTCGCCGCTCGAGGGCGTAGAAAGCATCCATGATTTCAGGATCGTTCCCGGTCCGACGCACACGAATATAATCTTCGACGTCGTGCTCGCACCTGACTGCCGATACCCGGAAGCTCAGCTTCGCAGGATCGCATCACAGGCTGTCAGAGCCGTGGACGAAAAATATTATGTTGTGATAACGTTCGATAAAGCGTATACCGAACTCAGCTGATCCGCCCGCAAAAGCATGCCGGCACCGGAAACCGATCCGGCATTCCGACCAGGCCATTTCTCGCTGCCAGCTGAAGTCGAATGCCCTATACAAATAACAAGTTATACGGATCACAAGATCCTGCTCAAGGATCCAAAATCCAAAACGCTATCTGTAGCCTGCTCTCAGCAGGCTTATTTCTTTTGCATATCCATCCAGCTCGTTCGGCGTCTCCAGTATGCACGGCAGCCCTTTCAGCAGCGGGTGATTCACGAACCGCTGCAGCGCCTCATAACCGATGCAGCCTTCGCCGATCCTGGCATGGCGATCCTTGTGCGCCCCAACAGGATTCATGCTGTCATTTATATGGAGTGCGTGCAGCCTTTCCAGGCCGATGATCTCATCGAACTCCCTGAGCACGCCGTCCGGATCCCCGGCTATATCGTAGCCCGCATCGCTCACGTGACACGTGTCGAGACATACGCCTATCTTGTCCTTGAGCTCGACACCGTCGATTATCGCTGCCAGCTCTTCGAATCTGCCGCCGATCTCGGTGCCCTTGCCTGCCATCGTTTCCAGCAGCACCACCGTGCTCTGATCCGGCTTCATCACTTCATTCAGAAGCTGCACGATCAGCTCCGTGCCCTTTTCCACGCCCTGTCCGACGTGACTGCCGGGATGAAAATTATAATAGTTCCCCGGGATGTACTCCATGCGTTTCAGATCATCTTCCATCGCCATATGCGCGAAATTCCTGACCTTCTCCGTCGCGGAGCACGGGTTCAGAGTGTACGGGGCATGCGCCACCAGTTTTGCAAAGCCGCGCTCTGCGATGATCTCGCGGAACCTTCGCACGTCCTCGGGATCTATGTCCTTTGCACGCCCGCCTCTGGGATTTCGCGTAAAGAACTGAAACGTGTCTGCACCGATCTTCACGGCTTCCTCCGCCATGTGCACGAAGCCTTTGACAGAAGATAGGTGGCAGCCTATATGCAGTTTTTCGTTTTCTAATGCAAAGCCGGCATCTGCATCGAGTGCCGGCTCCTTTTTATCGTTCATGGTCATATTTTCACCTTTGAATGCTCATCATATGTCTGTATGCCTGCAGACCCGAGCTTACTCTTCGATCTCGATCGGCTCGAAAACCTCAGGTCCCTGTCCGCAGAGCGGGCATACAAAATCTTCCGGAAGAGTATCTCCCTCGTAAATGTATCCGCAGATAGTGCAGACAAAACCTTTTTTCTTTCCGCCGGCATTTCCTGCATCATCATCTGCTGCTCCGCCTGATGCGATCTCAGCTTCCGCGTCAGCCTTCTGCGCAGCGAGTTCTGCTACCAGTGCCTTTATCTGAGCGCGGCTCTTGTCGTTCAGTGCCGACAGGATAGTAACATTGTTCTCTGCTATAGTCAGATCCTTCGAATTCTCGAAGGCCTTGCTCATAGTCTTGATCGCCATAGGCGCCCACGATCCGTTCTCTATGAAAGCAACTGTCCTGTTCTGATAGTTCCTCTCTGTCAGGTGGTTGATGAACTCCTTCATGAACGGGAATATATCTGAATTGTAAGTAGTAGTCGCCAGTACCAGCCTGTCATATCTGAACGCATCTTCTACAGCCTCAGCCATGTCGCATCTTGCCAGATCGTTCACTACGACAGTCTCCTCGCCCTGCGCCTTGAGCTCCTCTGCCAGCAGCTCAGCTGCAGCCTTTGTATTGCCGTATACCGAAGTGTAGCAGATGCATACGCCTTCAGTCTCAGGTCTGTAGCTTGACCATGTGTCGTACAGATCGATGTAGTATCCGAGATTTTCCGTGAGTACAGGTCCGTGCAGCGGACAGATCACAGCGATATCGAGAGCTGCTGCCTTCTTCAGCACGTTCTGCACCTGTGCGCCGTATTTTCCTACGATACCGATATAGTAACGTCTTGCCTCGCATGCCCAGTCGTCATCCTCGGCATCCAGCGCCCCGAACTTTCCGAATCCGTCTGCTGAGAAGAGTATCTTATCGTTCGGCTCGTAAGTCATCATTACCTCAGGCCAGTGCACCATCGGTGCGAATACGAAGATCAGCTCATGAGCTCCGAGCTTCAGGCTGTCGCCGTCCTTCACATCGAGTCTGTTCTTTATCTCAAGCGTCGGGAAAAACTGCCCGATCATGTTGAAGGTCTTCTTGTTGCCCACGATCACTGTCTCCGGATACTTCTCCGCAAATGCCTGGATCGACGCCGAATGGTCAGGCTCCATGTGCTGCACCACCAGATAGTCAGGTGCTGCTCCGCCGAGAGCCTCCTCTACGTTTGCCAGCCATTCGGCTGTCTTGCTCTTGTCTATCGTATCGATGACTGCCGTTTTTTCATCCTTTATAACATATGAATTGTACGCCATCCCGTCGGGCACGACATACTGGCCCTCGAACAGATCCACGTCGTGGTCGTTCGCACCTACATAAAAAACTGTTTCTGTTACTTTGTTTATCATGTTGTTTTCCCCCTTGCTGTTTATTAGCTGTAAATGCAGTGCACAGTCAGTCCTGCCTTTTACTGCATCACCTGTATCCTGTCGCCTGTTTTCACACGGCCGCTTTTCGTTATCTTTACAAAGATGCCTTCTCTCGGCATCACGCAGTCGCCCGCGAGCTCTCTTATCGCGCACCCGTGGTGACATTCCTTGCCTATCTGAGTGACCTCGCCTTCCGCTTCGCCGATCCGCATCTTAGTGCCTACAGGCAGTGTGAACAGCTCGATCCCTTCCGTCAGTATGTTCTCTGCAAAATCGCCGCTCTTGAGCTGGAAATCCAGGGCTTTCTGCACCTTCGCCACGCTCTCTGCAGCCAGCAGGCTCACCTGTCTGTGCCAGTTGCCGGCATGGGCATCGCCTTCTATACCGTGGTCTGCTCTCAGGAAAGCTTCGCCTATGTCGTGCTTCTGCTCGCCCTTCTTTTCACTGATGCACACGGCTTTTACGACGCCGTGCGGCAGATGTAATGTCGCGCAGTCCTGTGACTCTCCGAGCAGGACTTCAACGCCGTGCTTTATCGGCTTTATCACCGCTTCAAGACACTCCGACGCCGCCTTGCGGCTTCCCGGCAGGTTTATTATCAGCGTCTGTTTTCTCAGACCTGCCGCTGCTCTCGAAAGCATCCCCATCGGTGTGATCTTCATGCTCTCGGCTCTCATCGCCTCAGGTATGCCGCGCACCTCTCTGTCCACGACCGCAAGTGTCGCTTCCGGCGTGACGTCTCTCATGGAGAATCCCGTGCCTCCGGTCGTTGCCACCAGCGTCACCGCCAGCTCGTCAGCGCATTTTATCAGCTCGCTCTTTATCTGTTCCATATCGTCCGGGATCATCGTCCTGTACACTGTCTTCCATCCGTTCTCCTCGAGTATCTTAACGACCGCATCTCCTGCAGTATCTTCTCTAAGACCCTGAGATCCCTTGTCGCTCATGGTTATCACCGCTGCTCTGTATTCCATAATTCCTCCTGTTTGATATCTCCGCTCTTTCCGCCTTTTTTGGAAAGCAGACATATCCTGTCTATCACCATGTCCTTCTGGACTGCCTTGCACATATCGTAAACCGTCAGCGCCGCTGCCGAGACCGCCGTCAGCGCCTCCATCTCGACGCCCGTGACGCCTTTGCATCTGACTTCTGCTCTTATTTCCACAGCGAGCTTTTCCCTGTTCAGGCTGAACTTTATGTCTATGCCTGTCAGCATCAGCGGATGACACATCGGAACGATATCCGACGTTTTCTTTGCCGCCATTATCCCGGCTATCTGCGCCGTGCCGAGCACATCGCCCTTTTTCATGCCGCCGCACTCTATCAGCCTGAAAGTCTCCTCGTTCACCAGGACTCTTCCTGCCGCCACAGCAGCACGCTCTGTTTCCGACTTGCTGCCCACGTCGACCATCCTGGCTCTGCCTTCTTCATTGAAATGTGTAAAATCCGCCGCCATCGTCAACCTCCTATACTGTTCATATTCCGGCCCGCGTGGCTCGGATTGTCCGCATCGAGCGCATCTCTCATCTCAGGTTTCTGCAGCACTGCTCTTTTCATCACTTCCGTCATCTCATCCAGCTGCAGCCCTTTTATGCAAAGCTCTGCATCTGAGTGCAGACATGGCTTCAGCATGCCGTCGGAAGTAAGTCTTATCTTGTTGCAGTCCCCGCAGAACTCGCAGCTTATCGGTCGTATCAGTCCTACCCTGCCCTTTGCACCGGGCAGCCTGTAAAGCACTGCCACTCCTTCGCTGTGCTCGAGCGGCTCAAGCTCCGGCACCTTTGAAAGCACCTGCTGACAGCTGATAAATCCGCTCCTGTCAAAATCCATGCCGCCGCCTATAGGCATCAGCTCTATGAATCTGACCTCTATCGGTCTGTCGACGGTGAGCTTTACGAAATCTTCGATCTCATCATCATTAAAACCGCCCATCAGCACGTTGTTTATCTTTATATTGTCGAACCCGGCTTCGAATGCCGCATCGATCCCGGCCAGAGCCTCACTGAGCTCTCCCACCCTGGTTATCTCTCTGTACCTGTCCGGATCCAGCGTGTCGAGACTTATGTTGACCCTGCTGACCCCCGCCTCGCGCAGCTCCCTCCCGAACTTCGGAAGCAGCGTGCCGTTAGTGGTGATGCAGAGTTCCTCGACGCCTTCTATCGCTGAGATCGCACTGCAAAGCCTGACGATCCCCCTCTTTACGAGAGGTTCGCCGCCTGTTATCCTGATTTTTTTGATCCCGAGCGAAACTGCCGCCTTTACCGCGTCGATCGTCTCTTCCGCCGTCATCATTTCATCATGCGCTCGCTTGACGATCCCGTCCTCAGGCATACAGTATCTGCATCTGAGATTGCAAAGTTCCGTGACAGATATCCGCATATAATCTATCACTCTGCCATAATTATCTATCATAAAAATATGTTGTCTCCATTTCACCATCATTATAGCAGAAAAGCAAGTGATAGTCAGCAAATGTTTTGTTGTTGAGATTGTTTTCCGCTAAATTAACAGAAGAGAACAAAGATGAACATATTTTAGATATTAGTTGACGCTAACTCTCGGACATGTTATGCTGATGTTATTTAAAGCTAACCCAGTTAGCTCTCATTAACTTTTGCGGGACCATTTAACAGAGAGGAGATTAATATTGAAAAAATTCAAACACAAATTTATGGCATTTCTGTTGTCAGCCATGATGCTGATCACAGGAGCCGCAATGGGGACAGTTCCTGCTGCCGCAGCGGAAAAATCACCGCCGGACAAGATCGACAGCTGCACAACAGCAGGCATCAGCAAAGGATTTGCGATCACATTCAACACGAGTGACGAAGACTGGTTTCAGGCGATTTCTTCCGTTCAGGTCGCCGGCACCCCATATAAAAAAGCAGGCGGTTTTTGGGATTTTGAGGACACCGGTTCCAGCTACCGTTTACTGCCGACTGACAAGCAGATCCGTATCGGTGAAGGCTTCAGTGATACTACAGCTACCTGCGTCATCTCTGCAGACGGCTACAGTGATCTGATGCTGACGCTGGACAAATCAAATCATACAGCTGCGATTTCAACCGGCGAAACTGCACAGACATATAAAATCACGACGGCAGCCACAACACACGGCACCGTGACTGTCGACCAGACATCCGCAAAAAAAGGTGATACCGTCACGATCACGGCAGTACCGGATACCGGCTACATGCTGAAGTCGCTCACAGCTACGGACAGCAGCGGAAAAAATATTTCCATCAAGGATTCCAAGTTTCAGATGCCGGCTTCCGACGTGACGATAAATGCTGTATTTGAAAAAAAGGCTGCCGATGCAGAAAAAGAGATCTCGATCGGTGATATCTCAATCAAGGAAGACTCTTTCAACAGTTTATGGCAGTTCAGCTTTAAGGATCCCAGCTATTTAAAATCTGTCAAGCAGGTCTCTGTCAATGATACTGCCTGGGAGGCTTTCAGCTTCACACCGTCCGCTGGCGGAAAATATCGCATCAAAGACAGTGCCCTTGAATTTGCACAGAAAAGTTACAGTCAGACTGCCGCATTAAAAAGCGGAGATGTGATCACCATCACGGCTAACGGATACAAAACGCTGACCTTTAAGGTCTCCATCAAAGATAACAAACTCACCGTTTCTTCCGACTCAACTCCTGGCGACGACCAGCAGCTCCACGTTCGCCTGGTAGGAACTTTTGAATCGGCGCTGGTGAACCAGAAAGGCTATGACGCCATCAGCGGCGCATCCACCAATGTTACGCAGAATAAAAACAGCAATGCCAGCGTGGAAGTTGCCCTGGTAAAGAAAGGACAGGTTCCACAGGACAGCGACTGGAAACTTTTGAACGAAAGCGATATCCGCGTGGTTTCTAAAGGTTCATCGGTCAATATCGAGAACCGCACAGTTCCTGCAAATGGCAATGATTCAGGGATGGCTGGCGTGTACTCCGTCCACGACGGGTCGGTCACATTAGCAGGCACTCCTGCAAAGCCCGGCATCTACGATATCAGCGTAACGATAACCGACGAGCTGGGCCGGACAGCAACGAGCAATGCTCTGCCGTTCCGCATTTACAGCGGGGAGGAAACGCTGCAGGATCAGCTGACGCTTGCCAACTGCACGAAAACAGCAGACGGAAAATATATGTACGATATGGAGCCATGGGCCATCAAAAACTTCACTCTGGCTTCCGGGGATCAGACGGTAGTAGTTCCTGCGGATGTAAAAGCATGGTACGGCTCGCACACCAGCGGAACTTACGGCAAACTGGGCTATGCTGTGCCGGAGAGCACTTTGCAGCCTCAAACACTGATCCTGCCAAAAGGATGCGATCTGACACTGGTCAATATGGACATATTAAGCAGCGTGAAAATCGTTGTACAGGATGGTGCAAAGCTGACCCTTCGGGATTCGGTGATCCAGGGGGCTGTTGAAGTAGAAAACGGCGGAACGTTCTCCATGAACTACAATGATTACGGCGGCGGCGAATTCCTCAACGGTGCGTCTATCAACGGCAAGCTGGTTTTAAAGGACGGGTCAACGCTGGAGAATGCAAAGATCTATTCCAACACCAACAATATCGCCAACGGGTCGGAAGCACGTCGCAACACGGATCCTGTCGTTGTGATCAACGGCAGTGTGAAGCTGAAAGGCAAAGTGTTCCTGAGAGGAGATGAGGCTCCGACGGGGACAGATCCCGCGACAGGAAAGCGCTACACAGGCCAGGTCGGACTTCAGGTCAACGGCACTTTGACACTTGAAAAAGATGCTGTGCTTGCGGTCTTCGGAGGCGGCAAGGATGCGACTACATCCAACGGCGGCACGGCGATCCGTCTTAACGGCGGCTCGATCACAGGCGAAGGCAAGCTGATCGCTGTCGGCGGAGACGGTCATTTCGGAGAAGGCGGCGATGCCGTATCAGGAAACGGTACGATTTCAGTGGCAGATGCTTATCTGGAAGGCGGTGCATCGGTTTCCAAGTCCGGAACTGCCGGCAAGGCTCTTGGTGATAAGGTGAAGCTTTCGGGCAATACTAATCGGAATCTGATCGATGGAGAAACGGGAAGCGCGATCGACTACGACCACGACACTTACTGGAGAGACATCCTGACATCGCCGGATCTTTCTTTGTATCCGGTGGAGAAAAATGCGCCGGGAGAAGGATCGACTGATCAGGAGAAACCGGGCGGCGATCAGGAAAACCGGGTGGCTCCGGGGACAACGGCTCCAATGGAAATACAGGCTCCGGCGGCTCCGGTGGAAATAACACTTCCAACAGCTCCGGCGGAACTGCCGGCAACGGAAACAACTCGAATCAGAATACCGGCATCAGCCAGACCGGCGATGCTTCCACTCCACTCCTGTGGGCAGCCCTCATGCTGACTGCACTGGCAGCGATGGGAACAACGACGCTTTATCGCAGGAAGATGAAATAACATACGCTCATAGAGAAATCACAAACATTGAAAGGGGCTGCAGCATTAATGATTTATGATCGTAAATCGTTGATGCTGCAGCCCCTTCTATCATTGTTCGATGCGGATGTATGCATATCCGGTTATACGTCTGCTGCTACTTGCTCTTCGCGGGAGCATTGTCCGCCTGCTTTATCAGAAGCTTTTTGAACGCTTTCTCTGATTTGCCGTATTTCTTTACGTCTTTTGAAAGCTGCTTCGTTGCCGCTGCTTCATCAAGGGATACCGTGGCCGTCTCATCCTCTTCCTTTGACGTCGACGCCAGCGAATATGTCCACTCCACTCTTCCTACAGACGGCATCAGCGCCATGATCTGCTGCGCGCAGTTTTCCATATTCTTGTCAAGCGACTTCTTGCCGGCCTTCTGCACGGGCTCCTGCAGCTCTATCGTCATTGCCTGAGTATCACCGTCAGCTCTTATAGTCGCTGCATACTTTCCTGCGACATCTTCTATGCCCATCGTTTCGAGCAGTGCAGCCACCGCAGCCGTATCATTTACATCTTCCACTCTGCAGCTGTAAAGAAGCTTTGCATTTTCTTCAGAAGCATCTGCCTTAATATTCTGCGTGCTCGTAGCACTGCTGCTCTTTGCGGCTGCAGCCTCGCTGCCGCTGTGCAGACCGCTCACGGAAAGAAGCACTCCTGCCGCTCCCATGACTACCAGTATCAGCGCCGCCAGAACCAGTCTTAAAGCTATCTTGTTGTCAAATAATCTATTCATTGCACATCACCCTCGCTTTTCAAACATCTCTGCTGTAACGTTTCTGATGTTTAATGTTATACCACGCTTTTATGTCGAGTGTGTGACAATCGTTCAACTATTTTGCAAACTGACTGTTGTAAAGGTTCGTATAGAATCCGTTTGCTGCGAGCAGTTCCTCATGTGTTCCCTGTTCTATTATATCGCCGTGATCCAGCACGAGTATGTGATCTGCATCTCTGATCGTGGAAAGCCTGTGGGCGATTATGAAGCTGGTCCTTCCCTGCATCAGGCTCGTCATCGCCTTCTGGATCAGCGATTCCGTTCTGGTATCTACCGAGCTTGTCGCTTCATCCAGGATCAGTATCGGCGCGTCTGCCAGGAACGCTCTGGCTATCGTCAGCAGCTGTTTCTGCCCCTGAGAAATGTTCGTCGCTTCTTCGTTGACCTCCATGTCATATCCCTTGCCCTGAGTCTTTATGAAATGATCGACATGTGCAGCCTTTGCAGCCGCCTCGACTTCTTCATCAGTAGCATCAGGTCTGCCGTATCTTATATTGTCGCGTATCGTACCGTTGTTGAGCCATGTATCCTGCAGCACCATTCCGAACATCTCTCTGAGGTTCGCCCTGGAAAGCTTCGTTATGTCGCATCCGTCGATCATTATCCTGCCGCCGTCCAGCTCATAGAATCTCATGAGCAGCTTGACGATAGTAGTCTTGCCGGCTCCCGTAGGCCCGACTATCGCAACGCGCTGTCCCGGCTGTGCAGTGAACGAGAAGTCGCTTATGACAGTTTCCTCCGGCGTATACCCGAAATGTACATGCTCGAAAGCGACCTGCCCCTTTACATGATCGACATCTATGACTTCTTCCGGCGCTGTGTCTATGTCGACCTCTTCCTCTTCGTCTATTATCTCGAAGATCCTCTCAGCTGCCGCAGCCGTAGACTGCAGCTGATTCGCAACGTTTGCGACCTGAGCGATAGGCTGGTTGAAACTTCTCACATACTGAATGAACGCCTGGATGTCGCCTATCGAGATCTTTCCGTTTATCGCAAGATATCCGCCTAGGAGGCACACCGCAACATATGCCAGGTTTCCTATGAAGTTCGTGATCGGCATCATCATGCCGGACAGGAACTGCGATTTCCATGCGGATTCACAGAGCTTGTCGTTGTACTCCTCGAATACCTGCTGCGACTCTTCTTCTCTGTTGAAAGCCTTGACGATGTCGTGACCTGCATACATTTCCTCGACGTGCCCGTTTACATAACCGAGATACTTCTGCTGGTTCTTGAAGTGGCCCTGCGATTTTGAGACCACAAGGCGTATCACTCCCATGGAAAGCGGCAGTACGACGAGTGCCATCAGTGTCATCACTACACTTATTCTCAGCATCATGATCAGTATTCCCACGATCGTGGTGAAACTCGTGATCATCTGTGTCAGGCTGACGGAAAGTGTCTGGTTTACGGTTTCTATGTCGTTTATCATCCTGCTCTGGATCTCTCCATGTGTCCTGCTGTCAAAATATCTGAGGGGCAGTCTGTCGAGCTTCGTCGACATCTTGTCTCTGAGGTTGTAGATGACCTTCTGCGAAACGTCGGCCATTATCCAGCCCTGCACGACTCCGAACAGCAGGCTGCAGCCGTAAAGCGCCAGCAGCAGGAACAGTATCGATGCGAGTCCGCTGAAATCTATCCCCATGCCGCTCATCAGCCCTTCGACCACCTTGTCGGTCGCGTCGCCGAGTATCGTCGGAGAGATTATCGTGAATACCGTGCTGGCGATCGCGAATATGAACACTATCGCCAGTCTGAACTTGTAAGGTTTGAGGTACCCGATCAGGGTCTTCATCGTCTTGCCGAAATCTTTTGCCTTTTCCCCCGGCATCATCCTGCCACCGGGACCGCCCGGACGGCCCGGGCCTTTTCTTCTCTCAGCCATTATTTACGCCCCCTTTCAAGTTCTTCCTCACTGAGCTGTGACAGCGCGATCTCTCTGTATACATCGCATGTCTGCATCAGCTCGTCATGCGTGCCTTTTCCTGCCAGACGGCCTTCGTCCAGCACCAGGATCTGATCCGCATCTATTATCGTGTTTATCCTCTGCGCAACTATTATTATAGTACTGTCCCCTACCTTTTCCTTCAGGGCTTCACGCAGCGCCTTGTCTGTCTTGAAGTCGAGCGCCGAGAAGCTGTCGTCAAAAATGTATATCTTCGGTTTTTTTACGAGTGCACGTGCTATGGAAAGGCGCTGTTTCTGGCCTCCTGACACGTTCGTGCCGCCCTGAGCGACTTCTTCGTCCAGTCCGTGCTCCTTTTCCCTGATGAAATCCATCGCCTGCGCCGTTTCCGCCGCCTCGAGCATCTCCGCTTCAGTCGCGTCTTCCTTACCGTACTGCAGGTTCGATGCTATCGTGCCTGAAAACAGCAGTCCCTTCTGCGGAACATACCCGATCTGATCACGCAGCTCATGCTGTGTGATATCCCTTACATCCTTCCCGTCGACGCGCACGCTTCCTTCTGTAGCGTCGTAAAATCTCGGGATAAGACTTATCAGCGTGGATTTGCCGCTTCCCGTACCTCCGATTATCGCGGTAGTCCTGCCGGGTCCGGCAGTGAAGCTGATGTCCTCAAGGACTTCCTTTTCCGCATCAGGATACGAAAATGACACATGATCGAATTCCACGACGCCCCTGTGATCTTCGACCGTCTCAGGCATTTCCGGATCTTCGATCGAAGGCTCGACATCGAGCACTTCTCCTATTCGCTTTGCCGAAACGATAGCTCTCGGTATCATGATGAACATCATCGTTATGAAAAGAAACGACATTATGACATGCATCGCGTACTGGAGATATGCCAGCATATCTCCGATCATCAGACTGCCGTCATTCACAAGATGAGCGCCGGCCCACACGATAAGTATACTGACGCCGTTCATCACGAACATCAGCATCGGCATCATGAACGACATCGCCTTGTTCGTGAACATATTGATCTTCGTCAGATCCCTGTTCGCGATATCGAACCTCTTTTCTTCGCTTTTTTCAGTGTTGAAAGCTCTGATGACCAGGACCCCTGACAGTCTTTCTTTCATCAGCAGGTTCAGCTTGTCGAGCTTAGTCTGCAGCACCTGGAACTTAGGCAGCACCAGGAAAAACGACACCATCATTATACCCAGTATCACCAGCAGCGCTATCCCTATCGTCCACGAAAGCGACACGCTCGTATTCAGCGCCTTTATCACCGCTCCGATACCCATGATCGGCGCAAAGCATGCAAGTCTTAATATCATTACTGTCGCCTGCTGCACCATCTGTACGTCGTTTGTAGACCTCGTTATCAGTGAAGCCGTCGAAAAATCGTTGAGCTCGGCTGCCGAGAAGGCCGTCACTTTTCTGAAAAGCGCACGCCTTATATCTCTTGATGATCTCGCCGCTGTTCTCGATGCCAGCAGACTGCCCATGATCGCGCAGACGACCGTTGCTGCCGCAACTGCGATCATTATCAGTCCCGTATGTCTGATATAGCCCATATCCTGCTTGACTATACCGTTGTTGATTATGTCGGACATATATCCCGGCAGTGCCAGCTCGCACATAGCCTGTCCGAACAGGAATGCGATTATCAGCACTATCGGCAGGATATACGGCCTGTAGTATTTTAGTGTCGTTTTCATAAGTCTCCCCTCTCCAGCATTTTTGCTATATTATCCGTAACTATTCCCAGCAGCCTTCCCAGAGTCTCGCGTTCCTCTTCGGTCAGCCCTTTTGTTATCTCGCGCTCAAATTCGTTAAAGTGCTTTTCTCCACGGCGCTTTATCCCCTCTGCCTTTTCTGTCGGAAACAGACAGTATGCGCGTTTGTCGTCCGGATTGCGTTTTCTGATCACGTACCCTTTTTTGACGAGTACTTTCAGGGATTTTGCAACTGCACCCTTGTCTATGTGCATCTGCTTTGCAAGTTCTTCCTGTGAAAGCCCCGGTGCTGCATTTATATTCTTGAGATATCCCATCTGCTGTCCTGTAAGTCCGAACTGCTTCATGGCCTTGTCATGCATCACTCTGCCGTGTCTGTATATCACCGAGAAATACATCTGCAGCGGCTCCATACCGGGTTCTCCGCATCCGCACATGCAGCGGCTTCCTGCCACAGTATCTTTTTCATTGATCATTACCAGCCACCTCTTGTCATATCATCATATCTTCCAGCTGCTCCTGCAGCAGCAAAAAACAAATAGTTGTCACTGCAACCATATTGCCTTTGCTATTTTAGCGGCATATATTTTGGTTGTCAATGCAACTATTTGTATTTTAACAAAATCTTCACAAACTATACATCTTCGTCACAGTAGGGTGATGCGAGCCGTACGGCTCGACAGCAGCTGCACGGAGATGCGCCGCAGACGCAGGCTCCTGACGTGCTCATGAGCACCGGCATACATGGACCTGCAGTCTTTACATCTCATCTGCCAGACGTCGCAGGACCCTCCTGCTGGCACTGCTTACCGGTCCCAGAGGGAGCCTGCAGCTGCCGACGTCCATTCCCTTCATATTCATGATGGTCTTGATCGGCACCGGATTCGTCTCACAGAAAAGCGCATTTATCAGGTTGAGATACCTGAGCTGCATCTTCCGGGCTTTTTCCGTATCACCGTCGAGGAAAGCGTGAGTCATTTCCCTTACCTTGTCAGGCATGAGGTTCGCCCACACGGACACGACTCCGACGGCTCCCATCGACATCAGCGCCACCGTGATATCATCGTTGCCTGAATAAAGTGCAAAATCGTCTCCTGTGAGCGCTGAGATTTTCGCAAAATATGACATATCGCCGCTCGCCTCTTTCATGCCGGCTATGTTGCGGTGTTTCGACAGTGCCTCGACGGTCTCCGGGTCTATGCAGATGCCGGTCCTCGCCGGAACATTATAGATGTAGACCGGTATATCGACGTTATCGGCTATCGTGCAGAAATGCTCCATCATACCGCTGCGGTTCGGTTTATTGTAGTATGGCGTGATAACAAGAAGTGCATCTGCGCCCAGCTCCTGATATATCATGCTTTTTGCGAGCGACTCTTCTGTATTGTTGCTGCCGCTGCTGACGATCACGGGTATCCTGCCTGCACTCTCATCGACTGCGGTCTTTACGATCTCTTCCTGCTCCTCATCTGTGAGCGCGGGCGTTTCTCCTGTTGTTCCAAGCACCAGCACCGCATCAGTCTTCTGCTCTATGTGCCAGTCTATCAGCTCTCTCAGCCGTTTATGATCGACTTTCCCTTCTTCATCAAAAGGTGTTACGAGAGCTGCGATCGATCCTCTTATCATTGCTACCTCCTAATCATATGTCAGTTGGGGGCCGGTTTCATGCAAAGCTGCCGTTCATGGCATGCCGGCTGCTTCATGCAGGACTCCCCTCCTGAAAATCTGCGACCTTATATGTTTACTGCCTCTGCTCATATAATATGCATGGTATATCGCAGAAGTTAACGATTTGTCGGCGGTGCGGACGAAAATCAGGCTGGCCGGCGCCGAAGCAGCGAAGCGGCGCGGTAAAGTGCTGCAGCATATCAGTATGCATGCCGCTGCGCAGCTGACGATCGTTATCGATTATTTTTGTTCAGTTGACGATCGTTGTTTTGTGTTGACAATTCCCCAGACATGGTTTACAATCTTCGCTAAGGGGTTTACATTTATATGAAAGGAACTGGAAATTATGACATCAGTAACATCAAAACGATACTCAAAAACGACTTATATGATCCTGTGCGGGCTATTTGCTGCGATAACTGCGGTCTGCTCGTTCATCACCATACCGCTCGGCTTCACGCCCGTCCCGATAAACCTCGGGACACTTGCGGTTTTCCTCACCGGCGGCATATTAGGTAAAAAATACGGCACTATCAGCATGACAGTATACGTCCTGCTCGGAGCCGCAGGCGTTCCGGTGTTCGCGGGATTCAGAGCCGGCATCTCGGTATTGGCAGGACCGACCGGAGGATATATAATAGGATATATAGTCGCAGTATTCATCATCGGAGTTCTCGCCGACGTGCTGGTAAAACGCAGCACAGCGGGCGAGCAGACAGCCTCAGGCGGTCGTGCGGTCAAAGAAACACTTCTCTATGCGCTCGCGATGGTCATCGGACTTCTGATCTGCTACGCATTCGGCACAGCATGGTTCATGATAAGCACAGGCACCGGCCTGTGGTCTGCGATGCTTTTGTGCGTCATCCCGTTTTTACCCGGAGACGCCCTCAAAATAATCGTTGCTGCGATTCTCGTAAAAAAACTGAGACCACTGCTCAACTGACGCTTATCCGTACCCCGGAGATTCTGCAAAACGCTGCAGGCTATGCATGAAAAACCTCGCCGCACGATCTCTGTGCGCCCTGCATGATGCATGCTCATGGCATGCTCTCATCGTGCTCCGCTGCAAAGTGCGGATCGCATATCACGTCAGACCGCACGCTGGTCCGGGGCAAGGAAAGATAATATATGAAAAAGAAAACTTTAGTCATCATACTCGCGGCTGCGGTCGTTCTCGCCGCATGCATACTGCCTTTTACAGCCTTTAACGGCAGCCGGGATGCGACCGGCAGCCCGGCGACCTCTGACGACGACAGTACCCGGAAGGATAAGGCGATCGAAAAAATGCTCGCCGGAATGTCTGTCGAAGAAAAAGTCGGACAGCTGTTCATGGGCTGCTTTTACAGCGATATCCCCTCGTCTGCATCGTCCGGCGGGTATGAACTCGGCTGCGTGCTGCTGTTCGGCACGGCGTTTGACGGCTCTGACAAGGAAGATGTTACATCTGCGATCCGCGAGCTGAACGAGGCTTCCGATATCCCTCCGCTCGTTGCGGTCGACGAGGAGGGAGGAACTGTCAACAGGGTCAGCAGCTCTCCGGCATTCAGGAGCGAGCCTTTCAAATCACCGCGTGAGCTTTACGCTTCCGGCGGCATGAAGGCCGTGATCTCTGATATCCATGAAAAAAACGCACTGCTGACCGGGCTCGGCATAAATCTCAATCTCGCACCCGTGCTTGACATTTCAACCGATCCAAACGACTTCATGTATCCGCGGAGTCTGGGGCAGGATGCTGAAGTGACGTCTGAATATGCAAAGGCTGCAGTTGCCGCATGCCTCGATGATAATGAGGGATGCTGTCTGAAGCATTTCCCCGGTTATGGAAACTCTGCGGACACACACAACGGCATCGCTGTCGACAGCAGGTCGGCCGAGCAGATCAGAAATGTCGATATGCTGCCTTTTGAGGCCGGCGTAAAGGCCGGAGCGCCTGCAGTGCTCGTATCGCACAGTATCGTCTCTGCTTTCGACCCGGAGCTGCCTGCATCACTTTCACCTGCGATACATGAAATACTTCGTGATGAACTTGACTTCGACGGCGTGATAATAACCGACGATCTTTCGATGGGCGCGATCGCAGAGTTTTCACCTGACAGAGACTGCGCCGTTGCCGCGATACTCGCCGGAAACGACATGCTCTGCACAGGGGATTTTGCAGAACAGTGCAAGTCGGTGACCGAAGCGGTAAGAAACGGAACGATCACTGAAAAACGGCTCGACAACTCTGTCAGAAGGATCCTTAAATGGAAAATGGACCTGGAACTGATCCGAACAGAGTAGCCGGTCTCCCCTGCGGGGCTCCTCCGGTAAGACCTGTGATATTCACGATGCCGATGATATTTTTTCAACAAGTCTTCACAATTCCACCCTAAAAACAGCATATTCCACTGCTAATATATAGGCACAGCAAAAGAAAAGAATGATTGCTGAAACAGTAGGTAAAAGGGCTGCTTCGAAAAAACACTTCTTCTTCTCAATCCCTAAAACACGGCAGCCCCTCCTTATTCTCAGTCAGGGAATATCGAAACGATATCTCCTTGCTGACACAAAAAATCAGGAAATACACCTCCTGAACAGAGTGGCAATAAAAGTGATGACTGAAAGGAGATCGCTCAGAGATGAGCGATCTTTTTCATAACGTGAATATCTCATGCAGCGGGCATCAACGCAGCAAAACAGCCCCATTGGTACTCGTTTGAGTAATAGACCCCTCTCTCGAAAGGCTGTATAATAATAAAAAGGAATTTTCAGTTTATTCCGAAAGGAGAGGAAATATGAAAAAAGTATTTATTGTTTTGCTGGCAATGGTATTTGCATTTTCACTTGCAGCCTGTGGCAGCGGCGGCAGCGATGGCGGCGACAAAGACGGAGACAGCGGCAAAGACAAGAAAGTAGAACGCGTCACAACAAAAAGCGGCGCTATCTCTGTAGAAGCTCTGGATATGCCTGATTATATCACAGAAGCAGATGACGATGATGAAGAGATCCTTATGGCAAAGGAAGGAGAAGGGTATGGCGTCGGTGAATATGTACTTATCGTCGGGATTTCCAAAGATGAAGAAACAAGCCTCAGCTATCCTTCTTATGTAAAGGGACAGGAGTATACGCTAGACATGCTTCAATCAGATTTTGAGAGCAAAAACAGCTACAAGACTTACACCAGGACCAAGATCGGCGATCAGGAATACGTTCTCCTTGATGAGACGGACGATCGCTACTATTACACTGTAACCAACAATTACCCTGTTCTTATCCAGGTGATCGGCGAAAGCATGCAGGATAACAAAGCGGTGACAAAAGCACTGGAATCGATCCAGTATAATTACTAAGTCGATCTTGTTTCAAGATCACTGCAGCCATGTGAAGTCAGACCCAAGGGCCTTTACCAAGCGCTTTTGGGTCTTTTTCTTTACCCGTCTCCCCAGATCAGCGGGATATACAGCCCCGGCGTCAGTTCGTAAAAAAAACAGTTTCGCTCAAAAAAAACAAAAGTTGACATATTTTTTGCATATAAGTATACTAGTAGTATTCGCATTATCGGACGGCCCTGACCCGCAGGTATCCGTCAGACAGGAGCATTAAAATATGAGATTAAGAAAAGAACTCGATGAAATGCAGGAGCGTGACATACTGCTTATCGCAAAGATTTCCGACGCACTGGCACATCCCGCAAGAATAAAAATATTCAGGTACATCATGACATCAAACAAAAAAAGAGAGCGCGTCTGCAACAAGGATCTCGTCAATTATTTTGACTACTCGCAGGCTACGATATCCCAGCATGTGAAAAAACTCAGGGATGCCGGACTTGTCGAGGTCAGGAAGGAAGACCGCTACTCTTATTACTATGTCCACCTGGGGACGCTCAACGATTATCTGGTGGCTACGAAAAAATTCGAAAACATGGAAGCATGACAGCTGCCCGGCCGGTATCTGCCCGAGTCCCGGCATGCCGCTTCGCGTTTTGCACTTATTTTCTGAATGAAAAAGGCTGCGCCCTGATGGTCACATTCGACCGGTCAGGGCAGCAGCCTTTCTTTTTATCATTTTGTATCAGCCTATTTCTTGAAAATAATGAACAGTATCGCACTTATGAAAAGCAGGAACTGATAGAACAGGAACGGGATTATACTCAGCGATGAGATCCCCGCAAGCCCTGATGCGATCAGCAGCTGTGCTCCGTAAGGGATGATCCCCTGCCATACGCAGCTGAAGATATCCATGATCGAAGCCGTTCTCTGCGGTGTGATATCGAATTCCTTGCTGATATCCTTTGCGATAGGGCCTGCAGCAACGATCGCCACTGTATTGTTCGCAGTCGCCACGTCCATCAGCGAAGTCAGCAGCGCAACGCCTGCCTGTCCGCCTCTGCTGCCCTTGAAATTGCGTTTTATGAACTGCAGGATCGACTCGAATCCGCCGTTTTCTTTGATAAGCCCGCTCATCGAAGCAACGAGTATGGTGACGATC
The DNA here is from genome assembly GCF_025567305.1 of Brotomerdimonas butyrica. Classification (NCBI taxonomy): domain Bacteria; kingdom Bacillati; phylum Bacillota; class Clostridia; order Eubacteriales; genus Brotomerdimonas; species Brotomerdimonas butyrica. The sequence continues at coordinate 36,001 of NZ_JAOQJP010000005.1, read as the reverse complement.
ATCGTCTCATACATTCCTGAAACTCCGCCGCCCATCGACGAGAATGTCTCTGCAACAGTTGCGGCGCCTGTAGCGATACCTACTATGAAGTACGACACGATACCGGCTCCCAGAACGATGAATACGTTAATGCCGCAGAGTGCGATCACCAGTATGCCGAAATACGGAAGAGCCTGCCAGATGTTATAGTCAAACTGACCGACATCCGCACCGCCGTTCTTTATAGAAATAACGATCAGTATGATGATAGTAATGATAGCCGCAGGAAACGCTATCGGGAAATTTTCCCTGAACTTGTCCTTCATCTTGCAGCCCTGCGTCTTTGTAGCTGCGATCGTAGTATCCGAGATGAAGGAAAGATTGTCGCCGAACATCGAGCCGCCGATCACTGCTCCCACGCAAAGCGGGAGATTGAGGTCGGCACCCAGAGCAACATTCATCGCCACCGGTACGATAACTGAAATCGTTCCGCACGACGTGCCCATCGCCATCGAGACTATACATGCGATCACGAACAGTCCGACGATCGCAAAATCCGCCGGGATGATCGAAAGCAGCAGATTTGCAGCACTCGTCGCACCGCCTGCTCCCTGTGCGACGCCGCTGAACGCACCTGCCATCAGGAAGATGAACAGCATCGTTGTGATGTTCTCATCACCTATGCTGGTCGCACAGATTTTTATTTTTTCATCAAAATCAAGATCCCTGTTCTGTATGAAAGCCACCACCAGGCCGAACATGAATGCGACTACCGCCGACATTATGTAAAATCCCATTCCGCCTTCTACCGGATGGATATACTCAAAATATATACCGCTCCCCAGGTAGAATATCAAAAACACGACTATCGGCAGCAGTGCCGCCGCATTTGATTCTTTTTTCATTTGTTTTCCGTATGATGCCCCGTACGGACAGCATCATAAGCTCCTTTCTCCTAATAAATTCTTTTAGATCCTGTGTTTAACATGTCTTATTAATATACCAAAAATTCACTCGTTTGTGAAGTGCTGTCATATCATGTGTCTTATGAACTTTATGCACTGTATGATCTGTCGTATGCCTTATCGCTGAGACTGACACGCTCCGCCTTCACCGGAATATCCCCGCGATCACCTCCCAAAGGCTTTTCCTGATCGTGAACCGGTCGATGATAAGCCCGTCCGCATCGTAAGAAGTCAGCTGCAGCTTTCTGCGTCCCGCGTCTATGATCTGATAATTCGGCCCGTTACCGCTCAGCACCATACAGTAATCAGGCAGCGTGTCCATCTTTTCGTAAACCGCACTTTTCATATTTCCGGAATTGCCCATCACATAAACGATCCCGCCGATCGCCTCCGTGCGCATGTACATATGCTGATGCCCGCATAGCACGAGGTCCGCCCCGTGCGCCTCCATCACCGGCACCCACATCTCTCGCAGCTGAGGCGAAACAGTGTCCCGATCGTGCATGCCGTACGGCGGATGATGTGTGACCACTATGTTCCATGGTTTCGGACTTTCTTCCAGAGTCCGTGCGATCCAGTCCTCTATTTTTTTCTCGCAAAGCTGCCAGCTGCGTGTTCCCAGGCGTTCTTTCCGCTCGTCAGTCAAAAAAGAGCTGTCAGTCATGATGAATCTGCAGCTCCCCTGATCGAAATAATAAAAGTCGCCGCGCACCTCCTCCGCGAGCTGCTGATCGGACTTCACAGAAACAGCCGCGCTGCGCACATCCAAAGCGGCATTATTCTGAGCAGGGGCACTGCGCTCGCTGTCAGACCGGCTGGAATCGATATAAGCGCTGCCGTCCCCGGAGCCGGCGGCGTGCCCCGAGAGCGGCCCGTTATCCGGAACCGCAAACATCTTCTTGTATGTCCTGTTTGAACTGACGCCTTCATGATTGCCCGACACCGTCATGAGCGGAAACCTGCTGAAAACACTGCAGTTTCTCAGAAATCCGTTCCACTGCTCATATTCGCCCGGGATATTCACCATATCGCCTCCAAGCACCGCGAACTGCAGTCCCGGATTTTCATTGAAGATCCATGCTGTCATTTCGCCCCACTGCTCGTATTCCTCCGGTGACACATCAAACTGCACATCGCCAAGATAAAGGAACTGCGTCGGTTCCGAAACCTTCGGCATCCTGAAGCTTCTTACCCTGCCGGCTTTCACCCAGTGCCCCTGCCCGCCGCTGCTGCCGCTCTGACTGCCGTCACCGCCCTCAAAGCTGCCGATCACATAATGATATTTTTCACCGGGCTCCAGTCCGTCAAACCGGACCCGGTAACGATAATAGCTGCCTTTCAGTGTTTTTTCCGATGACGCTTTGACAGCTTTCACTGTCTTCAGCCCTTTCCTGCTGCATGCGATCTTTATATAGCCGGGACCGTCAGCCTCGCCTTTCCAGCTGATACATATACTCTCGGGAAGCTCACCCATGGAAAGCACTATCTGCAGGTCGTCGTCCGGCAGCGGATCCGGAGAAACGACGATCTGTGTGCTGTCGGCTGCTGCCGATATGATCTGCTCACAACTCGCGCCAGCGGCAATGTCAGATGAAGTGCAGCTTTCCTGAAAGCTCCACGAATACGCTTTCTCGCCCGACACGCAAAGCACCGAAAAGCAAAGTGCTATTACCGCTCCCGTGCACATTGCATGACGCACACCGCCGTTTTTGCAAAATCCCATAAATCTTTTCATAAAAAAATCCTCCGTTATATATACTACACATCTGCAGTTTTTTTATAACAAAGGAAAATTGCGATCTATGCCGCACCGGTGATCTGCTTCACATCGATACGGCATGACGCGCCGGCTGCTGATCCTGCGCCTACGGTCTTATCTCATCGATACCGATGTTCGCAAGCTCATCGGCCCTGTTGTTTTTTTCTGTCACATACATGAAGTCCTCGTATGAAAACTCTGCGCCGTTCCACTCCCTGAACTTTGCATAAAGCTTGTCGAGATCTGCCGACTTGCTGTTCATGCTGACATGCCCTTTTACACGGTAAAACGATATGCGGTGCTTTTCCGTGAACGGTATCAGCTGCTTCCACAGATCCTGATTTTCCACCGGCTTCTTCGCCGCCGTCTTCCATCCGTTTTTCTGCCAGCTTTTGTACCAGCCCTTGCGGAAACAGTCCATCAGATAGCTGCTGTCCGAAAATACCTGGATCATCTGCCCGTCCTTTTTTATGGCTTTGAACGCCTCCAGCAGCGCAGTCATCTCCATCCTGTTGTTGGTCGTGTTGCGCTCACTGCCGTAAAGCTCCTTCTGTGCGCCGCCGAACTCCATTATCGCACCCCAGCCTCCGAGGTTCTCGTCGCTCTGGTTGCCGGCGCAGCCGCCGTCGGTATATATCCTTAAGATCCTGTCGTTCCTCATTTCACCGATCCCTTTCTCTCACTTAATCATTCCTTACTCATAGTAAAATATCAATTTACTTTTCACCTAATTTAGGGGCTTTTGTTTTCCCTAAATCTAAGTTTGATACAGTCCCAGAACCCACTTCTGATATTTCACTATAAAAATCATTATTTTCAGGTATTTGCGGAACCGGAATCTCAGTTGTCCCTGGAATGCTACCACCTGCATTATTAAGATGAGTCGCACCTGTATTGTTATTAGTATGTACCGGCTGTGATGAGTGGACATTCGCATGCGATTCATGCGATGCATGTGAAGAATGAACAGAATTATCACGTGCCGAAGTATGAGAAACATGTGACCTATGATAAGAGGTTGAGGAATGTGATGTGTGAGACGTATGCGAGCGATGCGCTGCATAAGCGTCTGCACTTAATAACATACCTAGTAACATGATTGTTGAACCAATAGTCACCAGACGCGTTCTAGGAATACTCCCTTCTTCATCCGCAATTAAATCTGTAATTGATTTTTTAATTTCTGGGAATTTAATATCCATTTATTCAACTCCTTTTACTTCTACACATTTTCCATCACTCCATACTGTAATATACTTTTCCTTAGAATCATTTGTATAGGTACATTCTCCATGAGGAAAATTATCTTGATATGTTCCTTGCAATTGTCCACCTTGTTTATAGTAATAAACACCCTCACCATTCATTTTATCTGCTTTCCAACTTCCTTTATAGATGTCTCCATTATACCAAGTATATTCCCCTTTACCATCCTTTTGTCCATTTACAATCGTTCCTTTATAACAGTCCCCATTGCTATACTCTATTTCACATTCTCCAGATAAGCTATCATCGGAAAAACTTCCCTTATAACTAATATCATTATTAAATTTAATTTTTACACTTTTAGAAAGTTGCCCATTTTGCATAGAGAACTCATATTTGCCATATTCATTTTCTATTATAAGGGTTCCTTTATCTGACATTTTGTCATTTTTCCAGTGCCCTTTATAAACAACTCCATTATCCCATTCGAATTTCCCATAACCATTGCGAAGGCCGTTCTTAAACTCGCCCGAATATGAACCAATGCCCTCATAAATATATACGCCTTCCCCTGCTATTGTTTTTTTATTCCAATTTCCTTTATACGAGTCCCCACAATCAAAAACAAATTCCCCTTCATGATTATTCTCTACTAATTTCAATGGATTGCCATAATAGATACCACTTTCGGTTTTTATAGAGCCATTTTTCCAACTCTCCAAATAAAGCCCGCCATTTTCAGCAAAATCATATTTTATAAATAACGAGATGCCTACTAAACAAAGAATTCCAAGCAAGGCGACCATTATTATTTTTTTTGCTTTTTTATTGGAAACTAGCTTCTCTTGAAACCTCATACCCATTCCTCCATAATTCGTTTATTTTCTTCATCTTTTAACAAATTGAAAATAGTATCTAACATACCTGCATATAATTTACATTTATAGTTTTGCGGTTTTTGTGAAATAATATCATTTTCAAGTGCATAATTAATAACAGGACACACTCCGCAGTACGGAGAATAAACGCAATCACAACATTTGGGAAGACTTTCCAAAATGCTATATTTACAAACTACTTTGCATACATTCGACTCCATTAAATCGTTATACGTATTGTTAAAGACATTTCCCAGTAAAAAAGTTGTATCCCCTGCCTCTCCTCGCATTCTACCTTCGTCACACGTATAAATATCACCATCGTAATAATATGCTATCTGTCCAATTCCAGCACCACAAGGAGATCTAAGTTCCATATAATTAATGCCATATCCATGTAAAATTTTTGAAAGGAAAATAGATGCATGTCCTTCCTTGATTTTAACCCCTGCTTTATTTTTTGCAATTATATAGTTCAAACATTTTTCGTAAAATTCCACGAATTCCTCTGCGAAATATCCTATCTCTGACCATTTCTCAGCTGCAATTCCTAGTGGCGTCAAGGGGCGAATAAAAATATTATTTATACCTTGACGTAAGTATTCATCAATTAATTCTTCTGGGTAATTCAGCCCTGCTCGTGTTGTCGTTTGAATAGCTCCACAATTGATTCCAGTTTTCCTTATCTTAATTAATGACTCACTGACTACTTTAAATGAATTACCGCTTGATAACAACGGGCGATTATAATTATGAATCGCTTCAAACCCATCTAATGATGTCGAAATGGACATATTATACTTTCTAAAAAAATGTAACATGTCATCAGTAAGAAATGTTAAATTGGTAACAATGCTATAATAAATAGTTTTATCTCTTTTTATCTTCTGAGAATATTCAACTATATACTTTATAATTTCAAAGTTGCTTAACGGCTCTCCGCCTTGAAATTCAAAGCTTACAGTCTTTTGTGGAGTTTGCAATGCTAATTCCACCGCCTTTGTAGCAACCTTTTTCGACATAACTTTTCGATACTTTAAATGACTGCTTTGAGCCTGACAATAGATACATTTTGCATTGCAGTAATTCGTTACAACAAAAATATGTAAGGATGGTGCCGAAAACAAATAACTTTTACTTTCACGTAACTGATACGATATGTCTTCGATATATTTTTCTGTAGAACTGTCATATAAAAACATATTTTCTTTCAACGTTGCATATATATTACTGTTTGATTCAATTTTATCATTAATTAAATCATTGAACTCATTTAATGATAGAAATACATATTTCCCAAGTTCATTTGTAACAAGAATCCTATCATCTATTTGTTTAAAATAAAAATGCCCTATCATTGTATCGCTTTTATAACTCCCTCCATCAATTTATATGTCCCTGCAAACATTCCTCCACAAGCGTCTTTTTTCTCACATTTTTCACATTCTGATAAATACTTTATTTTATTTTCGGTAATACTTTTTTTGCACAAGCCCCAATATTTAGAAGGTACGCAACACAAAGGGTAGTTATAAATAGCTACATCAATATTATTATGGACGATCATCTGCACTGCTGACTCTATAGACATAAAAGAATCTTTATAATCAATCCAAACATCATCTATATGAATCCGCGCTTCACCAAGCATTTCCAAACCTATAAATTTCACACTATCTACAGCAGAAAATTCTTTTATAATAAGCCTTGCAATCTGATCAATAAAATCAATATTCAATTTGCTCACAACAATTCTTAATTCAACTACACAACCTTCTGATAATATGTTTTTTATACCATTAAACGTCTGTGTGAAGCTTCCCGGTGTTCGTGTTATATAGTCATGCGTACGCGCATCATATCCATGAATTGGAATTCCTATCAATAATTTAGGAGGTGCTGTACGAACTAGTGCTTTATAATAATCCTCAATAGCAAAGCTTCTACCATTCGTTAATAACAAATAGTCTACATTATATAAGTTTTCTTTAAGATATTCAAATAGTTTAAAAATATCTTTTCTTATAAGGAAAGGCTCTCCTCCTGTTATTGTAATATGGTGGTCATAATTGGGGATCAGATTACATATTTCTAATAAATCATTAATATTCTCTACTTTTGATGTTTTTCGAACATGATTTGATGTAGGACACATAATACAACTAGAATTACATTTATTTGTAATGAACAAAGCATTATCTTTCGAAGAACTATCAAAACAAACTATCACATTTTCTCCAAAAAATTGTAAGACACTTTGATTCCCTATCGTAGAAAGCGCTTCCACTTCATTTGTACTAAGTGAAATAGAAGAATGCTGTGGTAAAAAATACAATTCGTTATTTCTTAAATAGACTTTATTTTTATTATTTGTTTGAATTAAAGCATCTTTTTCTGTTTTATAAAATGAAGCTATATAATTTCGTTCATTACAATTTTTTATTTTAATAACCATAGAAGTTCTATTCCTATAATGCAAAATGCAACTACAACACAGATGAAAAATCCCAATGGTATTTTTCTAACAATAACAATTTCAGAAATCCTTTCATATATTTCTGGAATTTCTTTTATTCTATTTACTTGGGTTTGATTTAATCTATCTCCTAAACTTTCCTTAGATATAGAAATAAAATCAGCCTTAAATAATTCCTTAAGCATAATAGATGTTTCAGTTGATAAAATCATAAGTGGCATGATTTCATCGATAGAAACACTTTTATAACTATAGAAGTTAACATAATTTTGTATCAAAGCAACAAATATTACAATACAACAAACTAAAACGCTGCGTAAACTTATTAAAGAATTTTCATTTATGATACCTAATATCAAATCTGCCATTATTATACACATCAGCATTTTTACATTCGGTGAATACTTTATATTGATTATTATCAATATAATTAGAGCACTGATTACAAAAATATACTGCCTATAAACTGGACTTATTGGTATGAATAGAATCATATTTTGAAGTAATATCAGTATAAAAAAATAATTTAAATACCTATAAAATCGTTTCTTTGTATTACTCAATACATCTCGTAAGTTAGGGAATTCTTTTTTCTTAACGCTCTCATAAATAGATGCTATAACTATACTAATAAAACCTATACTTATAGCTATAAGCAAGATCAGTATTAATATAAATCCACTTAAAAATTCAAAATCAACAAATTCATACGGTAATGAAAATACAAAAACAATATATAATTTGCAATCTCCCCCCGCCCATATTTTCAACGCATATAATATAAGAGCAATAATACAAGCTATGATGCAGTTAAAATAGTAATTTCTTAAATTAAAAACATCTACAAAAAAACAGTTTCTTAATTGGTTCACTAATATAACTACTAATCCTAATTTCCATAATACTTTGTTTTCTATTATTCCTGATTTTAGGTCTGAGTACCCACATATAATACATATTGTTATTATGCATGCCTCAATAATTATCCTAGAAGCCATATTTTCCACTCAATCCAATGAGATAATTTTCAAATTCTTTATGTATTTGTTCCAGATATTCTGATTCACAAAAAAATGAACAAACAAAGTCAGAATCATTTTCTTGCACAGACACACGACATATGCTTGAAAATGCTGAAATTGTTTTCATAATATACGACAATTCATATATGTTTTTATTTAATGCTAATCTATTACTCATATTTTTCAAACCAATCAATTAAAATATCCTTCTCGCAATACTCATTGCTTCCTTTTTCAGGAAGTGGTTCTGCAATAATTGTAGAAGCCATAGCTCGAGCATATATTATTTCGCGCAAATTTCCAGTTTTTTCAGCCACTAATTTACGCGTTTCTTGTATCAATAATTGATTTTTAAATTCATCAGCTGTCACTATATTATCCGGATGTTTCGATTCAACAGTAACTATAAAACTTTCCTCATCTTCATCCAAATGAACATAAAAGCATTGAACGAATTCATATGCAGCTTTTAGTAATGCCTCTTTTGAATATATAGATTTTTTAAATTTGAATATTTTTTTCATGACAAACAATACTCTTTTAGTTATGCTAAATGTATAATTATATAAACTCTACCAGTTTAATTTATTATAATATATTAATTACAGTTATGCAATTTTTAGAAATAATAAACTACACTTGTGCATAGTATCTCTACTACTATATAGCTGGTATTTTTACAAATAAAGTTAGTATATGTCTATTAAAAACATACTAACTTAAATCAATGCTAAGCCGGTATTCTAAATCAACTAGTATTATAGGTATTCTCTAGAATATCCTCTATAAAAGCGAGTCCACAAATGCATATCTACACATAATAGCTTTAACTTAGTTCCAATTTCAGTCTTCCAGCTTCTCGCTGACAAGTCGTTTGTAATACGTGTTCGCCTGATACACTGCGGCGGCCGGATTGTGACCCATCACGCGGTCTTTGGTTATGAATGTCGTTACAGGGGCTTCCGAATACTTGTAAAACAGGCTGTCGTGACCGACGCACAGGCCGACCACCACATTCAGATCCGTACCCTCTTCATTGAGCATCTTCGCCTGCAGTATCGGATTGCAGATCGGTTCGTACTCGCCTTCATGTATCTTCTGTTCCTCACACAGCCCTATTTCAGTCTTGTCTACAGCCCCCATCTTGCACGCCGCACCGAAATACTGCAGCCCGTTCACCTCGAGTATTTTGCAGAAAGTCTGCGCTTCGCTGAGAAGTCCCACGCATGATGCTATACCTATCTTCTTCGCTCCTATTTTTTTCGCAAAGCGGATTATTTCTTCTGCACGACAGGCTCTGCCGTAAAATTCGCCTTCTATTTCTGCCGCCGCTATCGCTATATCCCGGTCGATCCCCGATGTCCTGTATATTTCCAGAGTTTCCGCCAGCAGCTTCCCCGGCGCATTCGTCGTAAGACAAAATCCCGGATATTCTTCCGGCTTTCCCGTTTCGCATGCCTTCCTGTGGCAAAACATGCAGCTCAGTTTTTCCTGCTCCATACTAATGCTCCTTTCAAATGTCACTATACTATCGCAGTCATTATACCAAACCACGCTGCACTTGCCAAATCCGTGCTCCCGTGATATCCGGCGGACAGTGTCAAGTTGCCGGTCAGCCTGGTGACTAAGCTGCTTCGGAGTTTTTACTTGACATTGTTCAACAGCATATAGTACAAATTGACTTTCGCGCCGCTTTGCGGTATCTTAATACAGTAAAGGAGACCGGGAATATATGTCACTCAAATTTTGTTCTTTTGCCAGCGGAAGCAGCGGCAACAGTTATCTTGTAAAAAACGAAACTACAGCTTTACTCATAGATGCGGGGATATCCGGAAAAAAAATACTCGAAGGTCTGGAGAGCACGCAGACGTCACTCGATCAGGTCAAAGGGCTGCTCATCACGCACGAGCATATCGATCACGTGAAAAGCGTGTCCGTGCTCAGCAAAAAGATACCGAATCTTTCCGTTTACGCCAACGAAGGCACGTGGGGAGGGATCAAAAAACCTGTCGCCCCGTCGCAGCAGCGCATTTTCAATACAGGCGAGGATTTTTACATAGAAGGGTTCATGATACGGCCGTTCGCGATCCCTCACGACGCGGCGGATCCGGTCGGCTTTTCCATATATTATGAAAACCGCCAGATCAGCATCGTCACGGATGTCGGACACATCACGAATGAGATATTCGAGGAGATCACGTGTGCCGATCTGCTGCTGCTCGAAGCGAACCACGAAAAAGAGATCCTGCTCGTCGGCCGGTACCCGTATAATCTGAAACAGCGCATACTCGGCGACACCGGGCATCTTTCAAATATATCTGCCGGCGAATGCCTGTGCAGGCTGGCAGCTGCCGATCCGAAACCGAGACAGGTGCTGCTGGGGCATCTCAGCCATGAAAACAACGACCCTGCGGTCGCACTGCTGACAGTGCGCAACACGCTTATGGAAAAAAACATCATCCCGGGCAACGAGCTCAAGCTGGGCATCGCGATGCGCGATGCGCTCAGCTATATATATGAGGTGTAACGATGAACATAACAGTTCTTGCAGTCGGAAAACTCAAGGAAAAATACTGGCAGGACGCCATCAGGGAATATTCGAAGCGGCTCGGGAAATACTGCCGTTTCCAGATCGTAGAAGTAAAGGAAAGCCTGCTGCGGGCCAATCCGTCGAAGGCTGACGAGGCGGCCGTAAAGATCGCCGAAGGGCGCGATATCCTCAGTAAAATCAAGCCTGCTGACCATGTCGTCACGCTGGAGATAAAAGGCAGACCACTTTCCTCTCCACAGCTGGCGCAGCATATCGAGGACATGACGGTGCGCGGCAAAAGCAGCATCGTGTTCGTCATCGGCGGTTCGCTGGGACTGTCGGACGAAGTCAGCAGACGGGCAGACTTCAAACTTTCATTTTCCGCGATGACATTCCCGCATCAGATGATGCGAGTCATCCTTCTCGAGCAGATATACAGAAGTTTTAAGATCATAAAAAATGAGGCCTACCATAAATAGGTCTCATTTTTTGTCGTTTCTATGTAAAGCGCCGGCATCCGGTATTCCCGCGGGCTGCACACGTCAACTGTCGGCAGCCGCGGCCGCTGCCGCACCATCACACCATCGAGCCACACTGCCACCCCGCGCTGCAACGATCGTACCGTGCCTTACCGCTTCAGATGCGACTTCCTGTATATCGGATCCGTCTCCAGCAGCTCGATCGTCTTGTCCATCACCGACGGATCGTGCATCGATTCCATCAGCAGACGCTTGAGCTTGAGCTGCTCCGTGGTGACCCTTTCACTCTTCATCTTATATGCGCGCATATATTCATTCATCAGATTCTCTCCCGATACGTCCCCGGCCATGAATGCCCCGAGCGCCGCGAGAGCTGCAGCCTTTGCAGAATCAGCCGCCGCTGAAAGGCCGTCATGCACGAGCGGCATCGTCAGTGCCGCCGCATCGCCTATCACCATGTAACCGTCGCCGGCTTTCTGCACGCCCTGACTGATATCGTTCATCCTGCCGCCTTCCCACGGACTTATTCGGACTGCCCTTTCGAACATCTCCCCGATCTTCGGGATACTGCCGCTCCACTTGTAAAAGCGTTCCTGCAGATCGGCCTGCCTGTATGCGTCGAGATCATTGACCATTACCCCGACATTGCAGATGCCATCTCTGACGCCATCCCTGCCGACCGGCATCACCCAGAAATATCCCGGACCTGTCAGCTCAGAGAACCCGAACACGCCGTAAGCATTGTACTGATCCTTCGCAAGGGACCTGTCCAGATTGACGTTTTTGAAATACGCTCTTTCCCCGATCCACATGCTGTACGGCTTTTCATGCGCGATCCCCAGAGATTTTCCGAGGCTCGAAAAAGCGCCGTCTGCGATCATCACGATGCGGCTTTTCAGCGTGACATCTTCGCCCTTATATTTCGCTCTGACGCCCGTGACCGTACCGTTTTCCGTGATGAGCCCTGTCACCGTGCAGCTCTGCCTGAGTTCTGCGCCATGCTTCACAGCTGTTTCGGAAAGTATCCTGTCAAGCTCGTATCGCGGTGCGCAGTAGCACTCGAACGGGATCAGTGTCTCGTTGCCGCGGTTGCTGATGAGCTTAAGGTTCCTGATGCACGTGCTCAGCGCATCCAGTTCCTCCACCGCGCCCAGCGCGCCCATATGCGACACGATGCCTTCGCACTCCATATCACCGCACGCCTTGTCTCTCGGGAAGATATCTTTTTCAAGAAGCAGCACATCGACACCTGCTTTCGCAAGATACGCTGCACATATCGACCCCGCCGGCCCTGCACCGACGATTATCACATCACGCTCTGCAATTATCATATGTCTGCCTCCTTTTCTTCACCTTCCGCAATCTCTCCAGCACCTGCCTCGCCGCTGGCTTCCGGGATCGGTCCAACAGTCTCCGGCACAAGCTCCTCAGCCTCTGCTGCCTCCCGGCTGGTTTCTCCACAGCGTTCCGGAGTCCGCATCTCTCTGCTGGTCTCTGTGCTCTGTGCATCCTCATGCAAAGGCTGCACCTGCGGGTCTTCCGGGGCTGACGGACTTGCAAAGTCTTCCTGTTCTTCGTACGGGATGCCGTTCTCCGGTCGCAGTTCATCTGCAGGTATCATCCCAGGCTCGATCGACCTCATCGTCACCGCGCCGGAAGGACATACTGTCACACACACTCCGCATCCCATGCATCTCTCAGGCTCCACGACACGGTAACCGCAGCCAAGACATCTCGACGCCTCGGCTGCAGCACGATACGGCTCCAGTACACAGCTGCCTGACACGAAACCCTTGAGCGCATCCCTGCTGCCCTCGATCATCTCATGCTTTACAGCCGCGCCGGTCAGCTCTGCCTTTTCCGCACCGGGATCCGGAGCCCCCGGAACATTCGGGAACTCACGCGACTCCAGGAAACACTTTACTGCCTCTGCTCCGGCATGGCCTGCATCCTGCGGGCTCATATCGAGACCGCCCGATGCAAACACCCCGTACATGCTGGTTATCAGCTTTTCATTCACCTGTATATATCCGTTTTCATCTATATCCAGACTGCTGTTTCTTGCCCTTATCGCACGAGTGTCAGGCACTCCTGTCTCGCCGAAAACGAGAGTATCGCACGATATCTCTATATCGACTTTTCTTTCAGGCACTCTGCAGACTACACCGATCAGATGCCCGTCGGTCGCTTTCACCGCGATCACTTCAGTACCCGTCACCAGATCGATGCCCTCGTCAAGCGCAGCAGCCACAGTCGCCGCTCCGGCTTTGAGCATTCCCCTGCTGCAAGGAGACAGCACGATCACCTGAGCTCCAGCCGCTTTCAGCATCCTCGCCGTATCAAAAGCAAGCTCGTCTCCGCCGGTCACTACCACCTGACGTCCCAGACCGCACACCTTTTCATGTCCGACGAGTTTTCCCATAAGAGAAACCGCTTCAAACACGCCCCTGCAGCCTGCATTTTCCAGATCGGGCTTCCTTCCGCGTGTCTCGCCTATCGCGAACAGCACCGACTCGTAGCCCGCAGCAAACAGCGCCTTTATATCAGGCGTCGCACCTGCCTGCACATTGCATATCACCGATATGCCCGACCTCTCTATCTTTTCCAGTTCGCTGACCAGCAGAGCCTTGTCCACACGCTTTTCCGAAGCCAGCCATCTGAGGCTGCCGCCCAGCGCCGGCTCTTTTTCAAATATCGTCGGCATGTACCCGGACTCTGCGAGATCGATCGCCGCCGTTATCCCCGACAGACCGCCGCCTACGACAGCGACTTTCTGTTTCGTTCTTCCCTCATCATCATACGGCAGAAACGCCGGCATCTGCTCCTTTATGCCTGCCTCACGAACGAGCGCCAGAACATCCTCTGTGAAAAGGCTGTTTCCGGTACCCTCTGCGCCCTGTTCTCTTATCACCTGCTCTGTCTGTCTGTGTATCTTCTGTACGTTTTCACTGTATATCGCGGAGATATCCGGAGCATTGAACAGTCCGCCTTTTATTCCCGGTATATACGTGCCGTGCAGTGCTCTGCCGACTGCATCTGCCGCCGCAATACCGGACGCCATAGCTTCGGGGAGAGAACGCCCCATCCCGGCAGCATCGCCGCACGCAAAGACCATCGGCCTGCTCGTGCGAAAATCTGCATCTGTCTTTACACGTCCGTCCGGATATGTCTCAGCACCGCAGACATCTCCTGCCGCGCAGCGCTGATCGTCTGCAAACACTACCGTGTCGCAGGTTATTACGGCCTCGCTGCCTTTTATGCCTAAAAGCATAAACCTGCCGCTTTCATCGGGAGCATACCCCGTCCTGATGGCTTCGACAGCTTCCACGTTTCCGTCCTCGGCCATTATCCGGCTGATCTCTGTCTTGTCTCTGAACTCTACGCCTTCATCGAGCATCGCATCAAGGCTCTCAGCGGACATCTCCAGTTCACTCTGGTCTGCTGCAAAAATGCAGAGTACATTTCTGCCCATTCTCCTGAGCAGCCTGCAGATATCAGCTGCCAGCTCACTGCCGCCCTCTACGATCACACTGTCTCCCGGCACGAGCCCGCCGTCTTCTCCATTTATGCCGTGCATGAATGTCGCTCCATCGAATACCATCCCTGCATCCGCACCCGGGATCGCCGGTATCAGACCCTCTGACGCACCCGTCGCGATCACGCATGCACTGAAACCTTCACGCATGATCTCGCCGAGCGGATAGCCTGCTTCTGTACCACCCACATTGCAGTGATACCTTATCTCTATCCCGGCCTCGATCAGCTCCGATATATCTTCCTCCAGCTGCGCCCGGTCTGCCCTGAGATCCGGCACGGCCCAGCGGAGCGAGCCGCCCGCTCTGCTGTCTCTTTCAAAGATCGTCACGCCGTAGCCAGCCTGCGCCAGCCTTGACGCTGCGGCAAGCCCTGCCGGCCCGCTTCCTGCCACTGCCACTTTTTCATCGAAACGCCTGCTGTACCTGCGCTTCGCTTTTCCGGCCCTGCCGGCCACATACCTCTCGAGCGCCCTGATATTCAGCGGCTCATCGATCACTCTGCCGCGCATACAGCTTCCGCTGCAGACCTCTTCGCAGATCTCCGCACAGACCCGCAGAAGCGGATTTTTCTCAGCTATATAGCTGTACGCACCGTCAATATCTCCTCGCTGCACCAGCGCAGCGACTGTCTGCGGCACTATCCCCAGAGGACATGATGCCGTGCATCCGCTTTCCATCGCTCTGATACGCGCATAGCCGAACGTACAGAAATCCTCTGCACCGCGCCCGGCTCCGCCCGCTCCTCCGTCTGCGACGTTTTCATCCCTGCAGTCCGGGAACATGCAGTAAACCGTACGGCGGTATTCATCTACAGCCTCCGCAGGACAGACCTGCCCGCACTTTCCGCAGTTCACGCAAAGCCTGCCGTCTATCACTGCTTCGGCTCTTTTATCTACAGTTAAATTGAATTTCATTTCTTCCTCCCGATACTCTGTCCTGTCTGTTACAGGATCTCCAGCGCCGCCAGTTCATCGTCGAGCGCCGAACACATATCTGCCGGCAGTATGTCTCTCATCATAGCATCTGCCGCATCTGCCGTGACTGTTGTCAGTCCGTTGCCGTCTATCCACTTGCAGCACAGTCTTATGTACCCGTAGTCTCTGAGCCCGTTCCAGCGGAAATTCACATCTCTCTGCGCCAGCGTGAATATCAGCCTGGCCATGCCCTCCCATTTGATCTGCCTGTCAAGGTAGATCATCTCCGGACTTTCTTCACAGTTGTGATTGAATTCCTCGTTCGTTCTCTGTATATTCTTTTCTATCAACTTGAGCCGTCTCTGGCCTTTGCGGCCTTCATACAATCCTTTTTCATCAGACATAACGATACCTCCTGATGCTTCATTATATCACGAATGTATCATGAATGCCGCATCTGTTGTGACTGTTTTGCGATTTCTCCTATCGCCTCAACAGTCTCTGCGATCTCTTTTTCCGAGGTGTATATCCCCGGAGTGATACGCACGCACCCTCTGTCTGCCGTACCGATCGTTTCGTGCGCCGTGCCGCTGCAGTGAAACCCGGCCCTCACCGCGATGCCGTATCTGCTGCTCAGGATCTCGGCAGCGTCTTCACAGTCCAGTCCGTCGATGTTCAGTGCAGTCACCGCAGTCTTTTCACGGGTGTCCTCAGGGCCGTACAGCGTAACGCCGTCTATATTTCTCAAGCCTCGTTCCAGTTTTTCGCAAAGTCTGCGCTCGTGCTCTTCTATCACATCTATGCCTATGCGTGTGATGACTCTCGCCGCCGCGCCAAGCGCAATGATCCCCGGGCTGTTCAGCGTTCCGGCTTCAAAGCCCTCCGGCATGTCGGACGGCTGATCGAGCTCTTTTGACCTCGTGCCTGTGCCTCCTTCCTTGAACGGCCTCAGTTTAACCCCTTCTCTTATGTAAAGCAGTCCCGTCCCCTGTGGGCCGAGCAGTCCCTTGTGTCCCGGGGCTGCCAGGATGTCGATATGCTGCGCCTTTGCATCTATCTGCATATGCCCCGCGCCCTGGGCTGCATCGACCATGAAAATGATGCCGTTCCTCAGCGCGATGCGGCCGATCTCTTCGAGCGGCGCCTTTGTCCCGGTCACGTTCGAAGCTGCCGTCACGACGATGAGTTTCGTATCGGGCCGTATCGCCTGTCTTATCGCGGCCGGTGATATGCGCCCCTGTCTGTCACCGCGCACGATGCTGACCTCGACGCCTTTTTTCTCCAGGCTGTGCAGCGGCCGCATCACTGAGTTGTGTTCCATCGATGTGGTCACCACGTGATCGCCCGGGTTCAGCAGTCCTTTAAGCGCCAGGTTCAGCGATTCCGTGCAGCTGCCGGTGAATACGATCCGTCCGGGCGAACCTGTATTGAAAAGCCTTGCCAGGAAAAGCCTGCTCCTGTATATCTCCTGTGCGGTCCTCGCCGCCATAAAATGACCCGCTCTGCCGGGATTGGCACAGTAATCCGACATTACTTCCGTCACCGCTTCTATGACCTCAGGCGGCTTCGGATACGATGTCGCACCATTATCAAGATAAATCATACTCCTACCTCTCCTTCAAAACATCAGTGTCTGTTCCGCCGGCGTTTCTGCCGGCAGGCAGTGATGGTATGCCGGAAATGCCGTTCGATGCACACAGCGCGCAGCACACGACGGCGGCCGGCGTTTCCGGCGCATGAAAAAACACAGACCATGGATACTGTCTGCGAAAACTGTTTCCATGACCTGTGTATAATATGCTGTTTTCTGTCCGAATGTTACCTGATGCTGCGTGTGACCCGAATCCGCCATCTTCTGCGCCATGTGTACCGCGTGCCTGATTGCATGATCTGGCGCCTGAGCCGGCGCCTTTCCTGCCCTGCATAAGTGCACTGGTCGGCTGCGGCGCCCATCGCCCGAAACGCCTGCATGCATAACGAAAAGTCCGGTCCTCAGATACGCCAGTTCCTGTCTGCGATCCTCGCCAGCAGCGATTTCTTTACCGTGATGGCCTGCTCCGGACACATCTCCTGACAGCAGTAGCACTTGATGCACTTGCTGTAGTCGTAGACCGCCACACCTCTGCGCTGTTTGCCTGCGGCACTCCGCGCGCCACAGTCCGGGCCTGACTGCTCGACAGGCTCTACGTGTATCGCCTTGCCTTCGACCGGGCATGCATTCACGCATATACCGCATCCGATACATATATTTTTTCTGACGATCGGCTTCTTCTCCAGCAGTGGCGCCAGGAACCTTACCGGTCTCAGCATCCCGCGGTACTCTGCGCCTCGCTGCACATTGAAAGTACTGCTGCCGTATTTTTCAAAAGCCTCCTGAACGGTAAGCGTGCCGCTTTCATCGATGATCTCAAGATCCGTCCACGTGCCGATCCCCTGCTCCATGCCGCTGACATTGGTCGGCACCAGTTCAGGCTTCAGATCGACGAGATGACAGAATACCGCGTCGAGTGCGACCGGGTCAGTCGATGCGAGTATGAGTCCCATCGGCGTCGGCGTTCCGGACTGCGGTCCGTTGCCCTCCATCGCCATGATGCCGTCCATTATGTGAAGTTTCGGCCGCACGAGAGCGTTGAGATCCGCAAGCATTTTCGCGAAGACCTCCGCCGTCGCGAACTTCGCATGCGACGCCCCCTTGTTGATGCCGTAAACGCATCCGAACGTATTTTTCACGGCGCCTGTTATTCGCTCGAGCTGGTGCGTCTTCATCTTGCAGATGTTTATGATCCCGTCCGCCTTTATCACTTCATCGCAGAGTACGAAGCTGTCTGCCGCTCTGCCCTGCGGGAAAGCGACCTGCGTGCCGCTTTCAAACTCGCCGAGCGGTATGCCGAGGCTGTCAGCAGCTGCTTTGATCCCGCATTCCTGTGCGACTCTTTCTACGCTGATCATCGGATTTCCCGGGGAATCCCCATATCTCAGATTTTTGTATCCGTTTTCCTGCAAAAGCGCACCGACCGCTTTGAAAACCGCGGGGTGTGTCGTACAGGCTTTTTCAGGCTCTGTCTTCGCCAGCAGATTCGGCTTCAGGATGATCCGGCTGTCGTGTACAAGCGGTTTCTCGCCTGCGGAAAGTACGCGCTCAAGACCTCCGAGAAGCTCCACTGCGCGCTGCACTGCGATCTGCACTTCCTGCCCGTCGTATGTGCCGCACTTTACTATTGCCACACGGCCCCTGCCTGGAAATGCTGCCGGTTTCGCAGCATGAGCCGGCTTTTTATTCTTATCTTCCATATTATTCTCCATCGTATATTCACACTGCGCGTCCGCGCCACATCTGCTGCCCGCACAGTGTGTGTTTCCCTGCCATATGTATGCCGGCACACATCGTGCCTCCGGTCGCCGGAACGCTAATAATGCTACTCTGCCGAGATCGGCACCGCATCGCCCAGGAATGTCGGCTGCGGCTTGAATATCCACTTCACGAAATCCTTGTCTCGCGCCAGCACTTCCCTGATCTCGCGCTTTTCCTGACCTGCATAAGTGTACTGATCGGCTGCGGCGCCCATCGCCGTTATCCCCATGCGCCTGCACCCGTACAGCGACCTGTACAGATGATACGTCTGCGTCACAACGATCATGCTGTCGACCTTGAAGATATATTTCGCTCTGTAAATCGATTCATACGTCGAAAATCCTGCGTGGTCGAGATAAATGTCGTTCTCGTCGACTCCCGCCTCCAGCGCATAGTTCTGCATCGCCTTCACTTCATTGTATACCATCTGCCCGTTGTCTCCCGACAGCAGGAGCTTAGGTGCGACTCCCTTATTGTAAAGATCTATCGCGGTATCGAGCCTGTCCTGAAGGATAGGGCTCGGGACCCCGTCCGAAGTCACCGATGCTCCGAGCACGAGTATGCAATCCGGGGATATGCTGCTGAGATCTTCCACCTCCTCCCGGGTGGCTGTGTCTTCCGGCATCTCGTAGTTTGCATTTATCTGTGACTCCGTGCTTTTTATCACGTAAAAATTCAGACCTATCACTATGACTGCAGCTGCTACTGCTATTTTTATCAGTGCGGAGAACATCCTCACCGGCATGCTCCGTTTTTTATCTTTCTTTTTCATATCCGTTTATTATATAGTGTTTTTATGTATGTTTGGAGAAAATATGCGATTTCGCGCTGTTTTTGGTTTTTTTGTTTTCAAAAATAATATTTTTTACTTTTTATTGTTGATTATGAACAATTCCAGTGGTATATTTATTGTGGTAATAATAGACTTTGCCAATTCTATGTTGTAAAATATATTATACAGTAATTGACAAAAAAATAATATAAAGGAGAGCGCCATGAAATATAATTTTTCGATCACAAAAAACCCTAATCCAAAAGCAAAACCTGATCCTGATACGCTGAGATTCGGTACTGAATTCACCGATCACATGTTCATAATGGATTACGAAGACGGCAAAGGCTGGCATGACGGAAGGATCGTTCCTTACGGCCCGCTTTCTCTCGACCCTGCGGCTGTCGTTTTCCACTATGCTCAGACTATGTTCGAGGGGCTCAAGGCTTACAAGACTCCGGAAGGAAAAGTGCAGCTTTTCAGACCTGACATGAACGCAAAGAGAACTAACAGGACCAATGAACGTCTCTGCATCCCGCAGATCGACGAAGATCTCTACGTTGAAGCGATCAAGGCTCTCGTAAAGATCGACGCTGACTGGATCCCTCAGAAGGAAGGCACTGCGCTTTACATAAGACCGTTCATAATCGCTGACGAGGCATTCCTGGGAGTGCGCCGTTCTAAGCACTATAAATTCATCATCATCCTCAGCCCGGTAGGTCCTTACTATGAAGGCGGTCTGACACCTACGAAACTCTACGTTGAAGACACTTATGTAAGAGCTACTGAAGGCGGTACAGGCGAAGCCAAGTGCGGCGGAAACTATGCAGCCAGTCTGAAAGCTCAGGAGGAAGCTCATGCAAAGGGCTTCGAGCAGATCTTATGGCTCGACGGCGTTCACAGAAAATATGTTGAAGAAGTCGGAACTTCGAATGCGTTCTTCGTTATCGGCGATGAAGTCATCACAGCTCCGCTGGACGGCACTATCCTGCCCGGTATCACCAGAGACACTGTTATCCAGATCCTGAAGAAAAAGGGCATCAGGGTATCAGAGAGAAAAATGGCTATCGACGAAGTCGTTCAGGCTTACAAAGACGGCAACTTCAAAGAGATGTTCGCATCCGGAACTGCTGCAGTCATCTCACCTGTCGGCGAACTCTGCTACAAGGACGAAGACATGATCATCAACAACGGTGAGATCGGCCCGATGGCACAGGAGCTTTACGATACTATCTACGGTATCCAGACAGGCAAGCTTCCTGATGAAATGGGATGGACAGTAGAAGTCAAGTAAAAATAATATAGAAATATGCAGCCGGAACACCGGGGATATTCCCGATGTTCCGACTTTTTTATGTGTGCCAGGCATGGCGCACATGAAAGCATCACCGCGCTTGCAGAATCCCGGAGCCACAGACGATTACCAAGATCAGGCCATAGCATCATCATATTTGGCAAAATCGCTGCAATATTGCCTCTTTCAAAGCTCATGTTTACCAAGAAACTGCTTTCGCCTATGATTTCTTGGTAACTTTTTCATGAAAATCCCGGCATTTTTGCATGAAAAATACCAAGAACCCGCCATCGATTTTTTATTTTTGGTATTCGCCATCAAAAAAATCGCCGGATAACTGCTGTTTTTACCAACAACAGCTATCCGACAAATGATTTTTGGTTTTTTACAAAAGTCCGTATCACTACCATCAACGCGACCGAGTCACAAAATGAATCGCCTTATTATCTCATCGATGACTTTATCGTTCTCTATATCGCTTTCATACGTGCATATCAGATTGGTGTGCTGAACATATCCCGCCCGCCTGTAATTCTCGATCTTGCGCCAGGCTCTGCTCGCGTAGTCGATATCATCCATAATTCCGAAATGTTCCCATATCAGTATCCTTCCATCCGGCAGCAGTATCATGAAATCCGGATAATAACGATTTCCGTTTATGATCAGTTCCGCTTCATATCTGTACGGGATCCCGTGCTGCTCGAGCTTGTCAGCAATGATCTTCTCCGACTTCGATCTGACCATCACGCCCTTCGACGTCTTGTATTTCAGCAGTTCCGGTCTGTAACCGTTCCGATGATGGTTCTCGTTTTTCCATTCATACTCGCGCGGCTCCATAACGAACATATCGCTTTCAGGCATTTCAAGTATCCTGATCAGAGTCTTTCCCATGCCGCTTTTTTCCATGCTTTTCATCCTGTGCCTAAAACTTTTTTCCGCATCCTCCAGCGATCTGCACCATGCTTCCTGCATGGTGATCGCACGTTTCAGCACGCGTTTGCGCATCAGCTTATCCACCACCGGCTCACTGCGCTTTACAGATTTCTGGATACCGTTTTCATATATGTAATAAGTCGCATGTGCATTCTTGTACGGGATCAGTATCTCGCCCTCCGGCAGTCTGCTGTATTCATGCTTCATTTGTAGCAGCCTGTTATTTTCCATATCATGCAAAGCCCGCAGCTTCGTAAATTGCCTGCGTTCAAAATTCTGCTTTATTTTGTCTTCCATTATAACCATATACCCCTTTTATCTCTTCTGCGGTTTGTCGATTTATCAGCCTGATTTCGTAAATGCTCATCAACATTTTGTAATATTTTACCATTTACAATCGCAAATGTCAATATTTTACATTAAAAACCGAGCCCGGAAACCCATCTTCTGGATTTCCCGAACCCGGTCTTAAAATCTACATAATAAGACTGAGAGGCTGCACAGCCTGCGATCCTCTCAGCAGGCCAGACCTCTGCACACTTACAGAACTCTCGCCCGCAACTCTTTCAACAGAGCTGCAGCCGGCCGCATTGCCCGCGGATCTACAGCTTCCTCAGCAGATCGACTATCTCAAGCTTTTCCGCAGCAGTATCCGAAGCGTCTTTGATCACTCTCGCAGGAACTCCTGCGACCACGACGCCGGCAGGCACATCATCAACGACCACTGCACCGGCAGCGACTACCGCGCCCTTTCCGATGCGACATCCTTCCAGCACGACAGCGTTTGCACCGATAACGACATCGTCCTCAACGATTACCGGCTGTGCACTAGGCGGCTCGATAACGCCCGCGAGCACCGTGCCCGCACCGATATGACAGTTTTTCCCGACCGTCGCTCTTCCACCGAGGACCGCACCCATATCGATCATGCTGCCTTCGCCGATCACTGCTCCGATATTGATGATCGCGCCCATCATGATGACCGCATTGTCACCGATGTCGACCTTGTCTCTTATCACCGCACCCGGCTCTATCCTGGCTTTGATATTTTTCATGTCGAGAAGCGGTATCGCCGAATTCCTGCAGTCGTTCTCGATCACGTAATCCTCGATACTGTCCGCATTTTTTTCGAGGATGCCGCTGATCCGGCTCCAGTCGCCGAAAACGATCTTGTCGCCGCTGCCGAACACCTGGCAGCCTTCAAAGTCAACAGGCGCTTTTTCCTTGACATATACCTTGACCGGAGTTTTTTTCTCCGCATTTCCTATAAATTCGATTATTTCTCTTGCTTCCATCTTTCGTGTGATCCTCCTTGGTGTTTCTGTTATGCAAATCCTCGGCGTACGGTCCGCCGGCTGCTATGGGCTTGTATGCTATTTATCTGTTCCGAACAGTACATCTTCCATGCTGTAAAGCCCCGGCTGCGCCTGTGCCGCGAACGCTGCCGCCTTGAGTGCGCCTGCCGCGAAGATCTTCTTCGATCCCGCCGTGTGCTTTACTTCGAGTATCTCGTCAGTCCCTGCGTATATCACTGTGTGCTCACCGGCGATAGTGCCGCCTCTGATCGCGTGCACGCCGATCTCCCTGCCGCGCTTCCTGTTGCCGTCTCTGCCGAAAACATGCTCATAGCTGCCGTCCGCATCTGCGGCCTCAAGCAGCATCTTAGCAGTGCCGCTCGGCGCATCAAGCTTCTTGTTGTGGTGCTTTTCTATTATTTCTATATCGAATGTATCCTCCAGGATCGGCGTTATCTCTGCGATGACTCTTTTCATCACATTGATACCGAGCGAATAGTTTGCGGAAAATACCACCGGCACTGTTTCCGCCAGCTTTTCGATCTCTTTGAGCTGCTCCGCCTCGAATCCGGTCGTTGCGATGACCGCTGGGCAGCCGCTGGCTCTGCAGTAATCTGCGAGCATCTGCAGATTTGCCGGATTGCTGAAATCGATGATCACGTCGAATCCTCCAAGATCCTCCGGTCTCTGCCCTTCCATCGGCTCGATCACACCTGCCAGCTCATAACCTTCCTTCTCCTCTACCATTCCGGCGAGCACTTTTCCCATAGCGCCGCCGCCTAAAATTGCTGTTCTCATACTTGTTACTCCCTCATATATATTTTATACCTGTATCGTTTCGTTTTCATGTCGTCACGGACTGCCGATCTGCAAAATCGCAGCCTGCGGTCAGCCGCAAGTTTGCCATCTGCAAAGCTGCAGTTTACTGTCCGTGACCGGTCCGCCATATGCCGGACCGCTGCTCGCTCCGCGCGCCTAGCGCAGACAGAACTGCCCGTCAAGTATCTTTTCCGACGGTCCTTCCATATATACATTCCCGTCTTCTGCCACCTCGATATTCAGCGTTCCCAGCTTGAGGATGACATCTGCTCTGCTGCCGCACAGGCCTTTGATCCCCGCTGCCACGACCGACGCACAGGCACCCGTGCCACACGCAAGAGTCATTCCGACGCCTCGCTCGTAAGTCTGCACCTCCATGGTCATATCGTCTATTACCTTTACAAAATTCACATTCGTTTTCTCGCGGAAAAACCGGTGATTGCATATCTCCTCGCCGACCTTCGGCACATCGATATCTTCGAAATTTTCCACAAAAACAACAGTGTGTATCGTCCCCATGAAAAAGCTGCTCACGCTGATATCGCTTCCATCCTGCAGCGCAAGATCCAGGTCCATGTAATCCTCGCACTCGATGTCCGCATTGATAGCCTTTCTGGAAAACACCGGTTTACCCATGTTTATCCTCACTCTGAACGGCTCATCGCAAGTAACGTCAACGATCATATCGCCCGCAAGCGTCTTTACCGGATAGCTGCTGCCCGACGCGATCCCTTCCTCGCGGCAGAAATGCGCAAAGCATCTGATCCCGTTGCCGCACATCGGCGCCCTGCTGCCGTCACAGTTGAAAAACACCATTTCCAGTGCCGGCTCCGTCCTTACTACTATCATACCGTCAGCGCCCACCCCGGTGTTGACGTCGCAGACTTTCTGCGCCAGCCCCGGATAACCGCCAGGCTGGACCTTCGCCTGCAGTTCGCTTTCCTTTATTATCACGAAATTGTTGCCACAGCCGTGATATTTTGAAAATGTGATCATATTTTTACCTGCCTTTTCTCATCAGTTCTGTGCATGTCTATGCAAAACCGCACTGTGCCTGTTCCTAGTCTTCTACTTCAAGCCTGAACTGATCCTCGTACGTCTCGCGTCTGATAATCAGTCTCGCTTCGCCGTCTTTTGCAAAGACTACAGGCGGTCTTCCGAGCCTGTTGTAGTTGCTTGCCATGGAATATCCGTAGGCACCTGTCGAGTAAACTGTCAGCAGATCGCCCGGCTCTGCTTCCGGAAGATCGATCTGTGCGATCAGTATGTCGCCGGATTCACAGTTCTTTCCCGCCACGCAGTATGTTTTCTCCGGCTTCTGCGAAAGCTTCTCCGGCAGGACTGCCGTATATTCCGCATCGTAAAGCGCATGCCTGATGTTGTCGCTCATGCCGCCGTCGACGAAGATGTAGTTCTTGTCTCCGCTTTTCTTCATGTCTCCGATGGTGTAGATCGTGTATCCCGCTTCGCCGACCATCGCTCTGCCCGGCTCAGTTATCAGCTTCGAGATCGTCACGCCTTTTTCATCGAGCGCCTTTTCCGCATAATGCACGAGATTTGCGCACATTTCCCCGAGAGGCACCGGATGATCGGAATCAACGTATTTTATGCCGAATCCTCCGCCAATACTCAGCTCCAGGCCGTCAAGCCCTCTTGCAGCCTTTACATCAGCGAGGAAGCCGATCATCGTGCCGAGCGCCTTTTCAAATGACTCTGCCTCGACGATCTGTGAACCTATATGGCTGTGGAAACCCGCAAGCTTTGCATATCTGCCGGCTGCCATTTTGTCTATCACATAATCTATATGCTCGCGATTCTCGATATATATTCCGAACTTGGAGTCCGGCTTCGACGTCATGATATATTCATGAGTGTGAGCCGAGATGCCCGGATTTATCCGCAGCAACGCCTTCACAGGCCTCTGCTTTTCCTCTGAAAGCTTCACGAGCCTGTCACATTCCATGATGTTGTCTACTACGAAGTAGCCGATGCCTGCGTCCAGAGCCATGCAGATCTCCTCGTCGCTCTTGTTATTTCCGTGGAAATATATCTTTTCTTTGTCCACTCCGGCTTTCAGCGCGCCGTACAGCTCTCCGCCGCTGACAACGTCGAATCCCGTACCCTCTGCGGCAAGCAGTCTGAACAGAGCCTT
The DNA here is from genome assembly GCF_025567305.1 of Brotomerdimonas butyrica. Taxonomy (NCBI): domain Bacteria; kingdom Bacillati; phylum Bacillota; class Clostridia; order Eubacteriales; genus Brotomerdimonas; species Brotomerdimonas butyrica. The sequence continues at coordinate 9,640 of NZ_JAOQJP010000005.1, read as the reverse complement.
CGACGAAAACGCCTTCGATGCGTAAACGACGTCTGTGTCGAATCTGTCCGATGCAAAATTTGCCACGGCGTCCTTTGCCTGCTGTATTATCTTTGATTCATCGTATGCGTAAAGTGGTGTGCCGAATCTGTCTGCCAGCTCACGGCAGCTCACTCCTCCGATCTGTAAAACTTCCATTGTTCTGCCTTTCTACTGCTATATATTATGATTTGCATATTATGCTGCTGTCTCCTGCGTTCTGTGAGGTACATCCGGCCGCTCCGGCCTGATACAGCCTGTTCACGGCCGACTAACGGCTGATACTGATGTGCCCCTGTGCCCGCATGCCAGAAAAAAATCAGCAAGGCTACACCTTACTGACTAATCAAATAAAATCAAGGTCATATAAGGATAGCTCAACTGCCGGTCATCCGTCAGACAGTCATACGGCTGTTGACCGCATGCCCACCGGAGTCTCACGCCTGCGGCTCCGATTCGGCGGAATCGCCTCCGGGTAAGTCTCTGCCCGCCGGCTACTTATCCTTTCTTCTTTTCCGCACCTCTATCAACTATTGTTGTTGTAAGTATACTAAATATCGACAGATTATGCAAGTATATATTGGGATTCTGGCGGGTCGCATGATGAAGTCGGCAAACAGGGTTTTCATCGTATAAATAACGGCGGCTCCTGCTCGATCTTTACGATCCGCACGGTGCCGCCGGTTCTTTTGCAAAGCTGTATCCGATCGTGTCATCGCCGGTGCATCGTTCTCGGCGCTTGCGATCCGCTTATATTCATATCATGTATTTACTTTGCCTGCGTTTATTTTTTCTGTGACGCGTGTTTTCTGCCAAATACCGCCACAGCTGCGATACCCAGTACGCTCACTGCAAGCAGTGCGATCCAGATCACCGGATGAGCATTGTCGCCTGTTTTAGGCGCTGTGCCCTTGTCTGTGTTCTGGTCCGTTCCACCCGGCTGCGCAGGTGTCGCGCCGTCCTTTGCAAAGACTGCAGTCAGTGTCGTTGTTTCTTTCACAGTGAAGCTGTATGCTGCGTCCTTGCTTACGATATTTCCCTGCCAGTCTTCCCAGCGTACGAAATGATAGCCCTTGTTCGCTTCAGCCTTCACGGTAACGCGAGCGTCGCAGTCATATTCGCCTGCACCGCTCACCGTTCCGCCTTCAGCCGGCGAAGCCTTGAGGTCGATCTGACACTTTTCGGCAGGTGCTTTGAGGATGAAGTGGCTCACTGCCATTCCACTTTTATCGGCAATTGTTACAGGTCTGTCACCTACGTTTACAAAACTTCCGCCCTTAGGCACTGCAATATAATCCTGAACGGAGTGAAATCCTTCCATTCCCACATTGCCGTAATTCGATAATGCGCTGAAGGACTCAATGACAGAATCATCATCCATCGTTATCTTTTCTGTCCAGAACTGGCCAAATGTACCGTTGTCTGCAACCGTCAGACTACTGTTAACAAGATCGATACCGCCATTTGTCATCCACGATAAATGCGTCAGTGTGACATTACTGTTTTCAAGCTTCAACACTGCATTTTCAGCTCCAACATTGCCGTTGGAGATCGCAGACTCGATCACCGTCAGATCTGTAAATGTCAGATTGCCGGCAACATCAAAATGCCCTTTAAAAGAAGCGCCCTGTACACCTTTCGCCAAAGTTGCCTGGTTTGCTCCGCTGTCATTCCTTGTTACATTCTGCGCACTGCATTCTCCCTTTACATTAATCGTACAGTCTCGTTTCGGAAGAATTATATCTCCTGTAACTGCCAGATCCTGTATCGTAAGAGTATTCGTGGCTAAATCCCATTCATAACCGTCTTTTGCCAGCGTCTTGTCCGCATGATTTCCTTTCGTAAGATCGAGATCCCCCACTATCGCAGGTATGCTGTCTGCAAATACTGTCGAAGGTATCAGCAGTATGAGAAGCAACAGGCCCATCACTACTGCTGTAAATCGTTTCTTCATAAAACCTCCCTTTCATTCATATGCGCCTGCACATCAGTCGACACCGGACTGACAGAACCTCTTCGCCTATCACAGCTCTGTATCTATGGTTCCAAAGGATCACAGATCCGGCGTCCGTGCATGCTCTATGATCTAGTTCATCCTTTTCTTTCTAGTCACAATGACTGCGCCTGCTCCTGCGAGAGCTGCCAACGCCAGGATCCCGTAAAGGATCGGCATGCTGCTGTCGCCTGTTGCAGCTGACTTGTCATTTACAGGTGCGCCTGTCGCCGGTATCTCAGCTTTTTCTACGAACTGGCATACCTGGCAAGTGCGCTGCTTTTCGCCTTTCTCTGAGGCAGTCGCTTCCTTAATCACTTTCCACTCGCCGAACTTATGGCCGGTCGCCTTGATAACCACCGGTTCCGTGATCATCGTCATCTGTTCCTTATCCGAGTACATGCTGCCACAGTTATCGCACATCCAGTATGTTTCAACACCGTCTTCAAGACAGTTTGCAGCTTTTCCCGGGACTTCCTTCAGCTCATGTTTTCCGTAGTAGTCTCTGCAGACGTTTGCTTTAACTTTCTGAGTTGAAGCCGCTTCAACACCTTCGATCTCTGCCGCTTCAGTGCCGCCTTTTGCCTTGAGAACTGCATTCTTTTCCACATCGAAAGAGCATGAAGCAAAGTTATTAGTCTCTATCAGAGCGCCTGCAAAGCCGCCTGCTTTGAAATCTTTACTTGCACTCGTCACTTTTCCTGCCGCATGGCTGTTTGAAACAGTATTTGCTTTACTATTCCCATCGACCGTTCCTGCAAAGCCGCCGACTTTTGGTTCCCATCCGTCGACTGTGCTTTCAACATCTCCGGCTGCAACGCAGTTGCTGATCGTTACACCCTCTTCGACATATCCTGCAAAGCCGCCAGCGTTCCAGTCGCTTGCAGTGACTTTTCCCTGGGCAGCACAATGGTCTGCTTTGCTCTCAGAGAACAGAACTCCTGCAAAGCCGCCGACTGACCAGGATCCGCTGACATTGCCTTCAGCTGTACAGTTTTTATATGTTCCTTTAAAATCTTCACCGACAAAGCCTCCTGCACAACCTGCACCTATTACTTTTACATCAGCTGTACAGTTCTCATAAGTACCGTAACTGTTATCTCCAGCAAAGCCGCCGGTACGCGCACTGTTACTTTCCACGATACCGCTCACGGAGCAATCCTTTACACTGGTCGTCATGCCATATCCTTGAGCTGCTGATCCGATAAGTATGCCTGCATTTTCAGTCTCATCGCCTGACTCTGTTTTGACATATGCGTCTTTGATTTTCAGATTTTTGATCTCATATCCACTAAAGTTTCCGAATAGACCTGCGCTGAAATGATCGTCGCTTTCGTCTACGCGAAGCCCTGTAATCGTTTTGTCATTTCCGTCAAAATATCCGGAAAATGCATGAAAAGATCTATTTGCCGATCCCGATCCGATCGGTATCCACCTGTGTGCCGACAAGTCGATATCTTTTGTCAGCTTGAAATATTCTTTGCTGTGATCCAGGTCTACAATTCCTGTATTGATATCTGCTGCCAGTTTTGCCAGCTGCTCTGCTGTCTCGATCTGATATGGATCAGCCTCCGTTCCGCTGCCGCCCGCAAATGCTGTCGCAGCATAGTCGCTCCACGTAGCCGGCACTGCCGGTGTCTCACTGTCTGCAAATGCCGCAGCCGGTATTGACACCATGCACAGCATGAAGCATAACAGCATATATACTACTCTCTTTTTCATCTTAACTCCTTCCTCTCTTCCGAAATAAAATCGTGTCGAATTTTCTGAATAAATTTTAACACACCCACCCTGTAAGTGCAATTTGTTTTGTATATCATGCCCGCCTGCCGTCTGCTTATAGAAAAACCAAAACTCATTTGCCGAATGTCTGTTATTGGTAAAAACAGCCGTTTTTCGTCTCTTTTTTTGATGAAGAATACCAATAACCAAAAATCGAGTACTGATTCTTGGTATTTTAAACGCATAAAATGCCATATTTTATGAAAAAATTTACCAAAGAATCCCGGATGATTTGTCACTCTTGGTAATCACCTTTCCTGAAAGGGCGAGATTTTCAATGATTTTACCAAAGATGGCACCTGTAAACCAGAGACCTTTTCATTCGAGTTCTCTGCTTTTCATATGACTGGTTTTCGTATTGTTTTTACAGCAAAACAGACCCGCATGGTACTGTACCGACTAATATCAGCACAGCACCGGCAGGCCTGTTTCCTATATATGTTTTTTAGGGATTTCTATAGTTACTATGACGCCCTATTTGTCAGCCGGATCTACTTTCTTTCCTATGAAGTAGAATATCACGCCGAGAACAAGCAGTACCACTCCGCCCCAGCGAGCGATGCTCAGCATCAGGTCAAAGTTGCTCATTATTCCCGAACCATACGTTTCGAGATAATATGCAGGACCCCAGCCGCCTTCATACCACTGCAGGAAGAATGAGCCTGCGAATGCCACGAATCCGAACAGCAGGAAGAATATACCGAATCTCCCCAGGTCGCCCTTGGCGAGCCTTGTCTTAGGGTTGATAGGATATGCTTCCGGATCCTTCTTGTAAAGTCCGCCGTATATCCATTTACATATAGGATAGAATATGACTGCCGCCAGGATAGCGACGAATCCGAGCAGGAAGTAGTTGGTTCCGTTTACCAGAAAGCTGATGATTCCCACAAGTAAAGGACCGCCACAGATGTATACTACCGCAAGCTTGCCGCCCTTTACAGCATACAGACCTCTCTTCTCAACAGGATAGTCTTTTCTCAGTTTTGCATATGCGAATGCCAGTCCTACGTACAGTACGAAGAGTACCGGTGAAAGTATAGTTACAAGCACTTCGAAGTTGATATTTACCAGGATCAGATTCACAACTGCCAGGATCAGGATAGGGATCACAGGCACGCCTCTCTTAGGTGACAGCTTCGCCAGGAATTTAGGGCAAAGGTTGTCCTGAGCCATAGGTATGAACGATCTCGTTGCTGACGTGATCGATGCATTGAAGATAGAGCACTGTGCGATAACTGCACAGATCATGAATGCAACGCCTGCCCATGGCGCCAGATTCCTTGAAAGTACCGTAGCATAGTCGATATTGATGCCCCATTCTTCCCACGGACCTGTGGATACGATCCCGCCGAGTGTAGGCAGCAGATAACTCAGTGTTATGAGAACGATACAGATCTTCATGCCCTTAGGGATGATCTGAGGATTCTCCACCTCACCGCCGATATATGCGATAACTACATATCCGCAGTACATCCATACGCCGATCGCGATGCCTGTACCCCAGCTGGAGAATGCGTTTTCGCCCTGTACCATCACAGGATCGAACGGATTGTTGGTCCAGTGAGCCAGACCTACTACAGCTACTGCAGCGAATGCGACCAGGATGATCACACAGAATATCGTACTGAGTGTACTTACTTCTTCAAGACCTCTCAGGTTCACTATCGTGAATATGATTATGAATGCAGCCTTGATCATAAATGCCACTGCCGGTGACAGCGCGATTATGTTTCCTATGTAATCAACGGCAAGCACCACGTATGCTGCCCCTGTCAGGTACATAGCCAGCGCCATCCAGAAACCGAATGCGAATCCCCAGAATTCTCCGAAAGCCATTCTCGTCCATACATACGGACCCGCATCTACAGGTATCAGGTTAGTGAGTTCCGAGCAGTAAAGTCCGATAGGAAGAGCCCAGAGGATAGGGATAAGTACGAGTAAAATAAGAGTGAGTCCCGGACCCGATGAAGAGATCATCGACTCTACTCCGAATGCACCTCCTGCGCATGCGCAGTAAAGGAAAAAGATCATCGCCGGCAGCGTGAAATGTGTCTTTTTCAAGCCCGGCGTTACGTCAGTCAGTATCTGACCGCCCGTATAGTTTGCTTTTGACATAGTCAGTCTCCTTTCCAGCAATAAATAGTAAATAATTCCTGATCGTCCCCAAACAACTAAAAGACGACCTTTTTATACACACCCCTTACGGTTTGTGAACTTATGAAATATTATGAATAAAATGTACACCCTCACCTGACCGGATTCAATAGTCCACCGTGGACTATTCCTGTGATTTTCCGGATCGCGATGCGACATCATGCCCTGTACGTCGTTTTTCCGTCCATTACAGTCTCGCATACCTTCACCTCGTGGATCCTTTCCAGCGGGATCTCAAGTATGTTTTCCTCCAGGATCACAAAATCGGCGTACTTGCCGGCTTCGATAGATCCGGTCACATCATCCATATGCATCTGATATGCGTTATTTATCGTAAAGCCCTCGATGGCTTCTTTTACTGTCGTCACTTCGTCGGCCGGCTCGAGCACCGGCGCATCATGCTGCCCGTACATCCTTCTGGTCGCACACATCTCTATGCTCTTCAGCGGTTCTCTGCCGTATTCGTCGACAGGAAAATCGCTGCCGAGCGCCATTTTAGCACCGCCGTCGATCAGGCTCCTCATTCGGAAAGTCTCGTTGTTGATATGTCCGAGCACCTTGTCCATCAGCGGGTTTCCGTAAAACCACACTCCGGTGGCATTCGCGACGATATCATATCTGCCGAACAGCGGTATGTCGTCAGGCGCTATGTACTGTGAATGTGAGCAAGTGATGCGGCAGTCATCGTATCCCGCCTCTCGCACAGCTTTTGCCATTGCGACCACGGACTTCACGGCAACATCGCCTATGGCATGCATATTGATATCAAGCCCGGCCTTCGCTGCCTTTAACCCTGCCTCCGCAGCGACCGCCTCATCCATCAGCGGCTCCACCACAGAACCGTCCTCAGGATACGGCTCGCTGAGAGCAGCAGTACGGCTTTCCATAGTCCCGTCATTTATGATCTTGAGGAAATTCATACGGAACAGATCGTCATCATACTTCTCGCGTGCTTTCAGCAGCGCCGCTATCCTGCCGTCGACAGCTCCCGGGTCTTCCACATGGCACGTGCATCCCGCGAACCGCTGCAGATATTTCCCGCTTGCTCTGACTTTATCTATCGCAGCGTAATACTGGTCTTCAAGGTAACTGTACATCCCCATATCAGCCGTGCCCGTAACGCCCATCGCAGCATATTCCGCAGAATTTTCCAGCATCAGGTTCGTGACTGTCTCCTCATGGAAAAAGTTTATCTTTGACAATATGAGCGCTTCACTCCTGCCTTCCACTATATGCCCCGCAGGTTCACCTTCTTCATCTCTGGAGAAATAGTGAAGTCCCGGCAGCGGATCCGGTGTGTCCTTTGTTATCCCGGCTTCTCTGAAGCAGCAGCTGTTGCCCCATCCTTCGTGCCCGCCGCTTCCCATCATGAACATCGGCTTGTCGCTGCAGATGTCATCCAGCAGTTCTTTCCTCGGACCATGCTCGTCAAACATCCATTCAGCATATCCGAGTCCGAAATATGTCTTATTGTCGGGATGCTCGTCCACGTATCTCCTGATCTCAGCCAGACATTCCTCGAGCGTCCACTCTATATCGAACACTATCCCTGACAGCACATGCGCCGCCAGCACAGGATGGCAGTGCCCGTCTATGAATCCCGGCAGCATCATCTTCCCGTCAAGATCGCATATCTCGGTACTGTCGCCGCAATACTTTTCGGCATCGGCTCTATCGCCTGCGAAAATGATCTTCTTCCCTTCTACTGCAACAGCTTCGACCCATTCCTGAGCCTTGTTCACAGTATAGATATCTCCATTTACATAAAGCTTGTCAGCACTCATCGTTTCTCCTCCTTTATATCGTAAAGGCTGCGCGATATCCGGCGTGGTCTGCAGACCGCGGACTGCGCTTTTTGAATTGTGTGAATTTATAAAATTCTCAGCTTTTGCACAAAGTATAATACGTGTCCTTAAGGTAAAGTCAACACAGTTTTTTCGTTTTTTACACCAAAACATGAACCGCCACTTTAGGTTTCGTGTTATAATACACGTGCATTTTCAATATGAAGAAAGGGGCAGATATGAAAATAGGGGAATTCGCAAAAAAATTCGATACGTCGGTCTCAACAGTGAGGCACTACATAAACCTGGGGCTGCTCGTCCCGGAAAAGGACGGCTTCCAGTACTGCTTCGAGGACGACGACTGCCGTGAGATGGAGATCATCACCACGATGAAAAACGCGGGCTTCAAGCTAAGCGAGCTGAACAAGTACCTGAGCATTTTCCGCTTTTACAACAAAGACGACTACCTGCTTTACGAAAAGCTCCTGGAATACCTGCGCATCAAGAAAGCTGATCTTTATGCCGAGCGGCACCGGATCAACACCTACATACGGCACATCAATAAAAAGATCAAAGAGATCGAAGCCAGCAGCATTTATGCGGCAGGGAAAAATGCAGGCAGTGATGACAAAAGCGCTTTCAGCCAGCTCCCGGGATTCCCGCTGTCTGCCGTCGATCTGCTGCGCTGCCCTCACTGCCAGAGCCGGCTTCACCTGTCCGGCGTCGAGATCACCGGCGATTCGATAACCGAGGGAAAACTCACATGCAGCTGCGGATACCAGGCCGGTCTGCGCAACGGTATAATCTTCACGGATATGCTTAAAGATCTGGACAATGACGATAAATTCCTGTACAGCTATTTTGGCGAGGAGAATGTCTCGATCAATGAGGACGGCCTGCTCCTGATGGCGATAGACGAGCACAGCAACGAATACATGACAAACCTGCACAGGAGCAGTCTCTGGATCCACAAGGAGCTTGAAAGCATCGATCTGAACAGCAAGGTGATACTTTTCCCTGAAATGTCGATGCAGTACCTCTACAGCCACTGTCACGACAACCTTGCATACAACAGTATTTTTATCGTCACGTCGCCGAGCGAAAGAACTATACAGACGATGCGGCAGCATATCGCGAACGCTGCGCCGGATCTGAAGATAGCGTATATCATCAACCAGGACGGCAAGCTGCCGCTCAGGACCGGATGTATCGATGCTGTCATAGATTATATGGGTTCCTGCAATCTGGGATTTTTTGAACAGAAGCATTACTTTGACATGATCTCGCCTTATGTCGCTGATGAAGCGATCATCGCGGGCACCACGGAATATTACAGGAAAGGAACAGTTTCTCTGCGCCGTATCCATGAGCTGTATCCTGATGCTGCTCCGGACGTTTTCACACTGGAATTCCTGAATGCCGCGCTCAGAAGCAACGGCTTCCTGATGAAAAAGTCAAAAAAAATCAGCGAGGGCTACGACCCCGGCCGATTCTTCGAATACCACGTTCCCGGCGATATCCGCACGAATATAGTTTACATCGCATCACGCGATGCAGGGAAGGCAATGAAAAAATTATAGACCGAAATGCAGCGGGACGTCAGCTTCACTGACCGTCCTGCTGTATTTTTTCCAGTTCATCGATCGAAAGACCGGTTGCTGCTGCCACCACATCCGGAGCAAGTTTCATCGAAATCATATTTCTCGCGATCGCACGCTGTGTATCCGCTTCACCGCGATAATAGCCATCCTCTTCACGGATCTGCTCGCATTCTTCTCTCGTAAGCTCTTCAAATAAAAAACTCACTATGTCCCCCAATGTCATTAAGTTAAGCGACATTGGACCGGGCGTTTCTTAAAACAACAAGACAGAGTATATCTCAAAAAGGTATGCTCTGTTGTTTTTTTTT
>NZ_JAOQJP010000004.1:0-174133 GCF_025567305.1 Brotomerdimonas butyrica | reverse complement strand
AGTATTTTGTTTTGGGTTATTTAAATTCTAACACAAAAGGAAGTTCTCTTTTCTATTGATCTTTTTTTGACCTACAAATATTTTACACTAGCAAGCGGCAGGATGGAGCTGCAAGAAAAGCAGCAGGATGGAGCTGCAAAGAAAAAGCGGCACGCTGCTGAGCGTGCCACCTGATGTGGCCGTGAACGGCCGGTTTTCGTTTATCCGGTTATCTGAATTTCTTCCAGAGTATGCGCAGTGAGTTGAGTATGCAGATCATTGCAACGCCTGTGTCTGCGAAGATCGCAGCCCATATGTTTGCGAGACCTATAAGGCCGAGAACGATCACGAGCAGCTTTACGAAAAGTGCTATGATGATGTTCTGCACTGCGATGCTGTTGGTGCTCTTGGCGATGCCGATCGACTGAGGTATCGATTCTACCGATGAATTCATGAATACGACATCGGCGGCCTCGATAGCAGCGTCGGCTCCGCTTCCCATTGCAGCTCCGACGTCAGCTCCTGCCAGAACAGGTGCGTCGTTTATACCGTCGCCTACGAACATCACGGATCCAATCTTTTCACGGATATCCTTGAGTGCTGCGAGCTTACCGTCGGGCATGAGCTGTGCGTGTACTTCGCTTATGCCTACCTTGGCTGCGATATCAGCTGCGCTTTCGGCATTGTCGCCTGTCAGCATAGCCGGTACGAGTCCTGCCGACTTGAGCCTTGAAATAGCTGCTACAGCGTCGGCTTTGAGAGTATCTGCGATGCTTATCGAACCTGCGAATACTCCGTTTACTGCGAGGAATACCTCTGTACCGCCGGTACTCTGCATATTTGCAGTAGAAATACCGTGATCCTTCATCAGCGCCTTGTTTCCGCAGAGGACCTCTCCGCATGAAAGCTGAGCTTTGATACCTTTGCCGGAGAGTTCGTTCAGCGATGCGGCTTTTTCTATGGAAATACCTGACTGCTGGGCTTTTTCAACGATGCTTACAGCGATAGGGTGTGTCGAGTTGTATTCGCATGCAGCGGCAATGGAAAGCAGCTGTTCTTCGCTGATGTCGCCGGCAGGGAGTATCTGCTGTACGGTGAAGTTGCCCTTTGTTATCGTGCCTGTTTTATCCATGACTACGGCTTTTACATTTTTGAGTGCTTCGATCGAAAGTCCGCCTTTGAACAGTATGCCGAGCTTGGATGCAGCTCCGATGCCGGAGAAGAATGCGAGCGGCACGCTGATAACGAGTGCGCAAGGGCAGCTTATAACGAGGAACGTGATCGCTGTCGTGATCCATTCGCTCCAGCTGCCTGTAACGATCGAAGGGATTATAGCCGTGAGGACTGCGAGGCCTACGACTATAGGTGTGTAGACTTTTGCGAATCTGGTGATGAATCTGTCCATCTTAGGTTTGCCTGCAGCAGCATTTTCGACTGAATCGAGGATCCTTGTTACCATGGATTCTGATAACGGCTTCGTCACTCTTATCTTCAGCAGTCCCTGTTCGTTCACGCAGCCGGAGATGACTTCGCTGCCCGGAACGGCTTTCACAGGTACTGGCTCGCCCGTGATAGGGGATGTGTCTATGCGGCTTTCGCCTTCTGTAACGACTGAATCGAGAGGGATCCTGTCTCCGGGACGTACGATGAGTATATCGCCGGTCTTCGCTTCACCTGCCGGTATCGTTCTTGTTTCGTCTCCATCGACGATGGTAACCGTTTCAGGTCGCATATCGACAGCGTCCATGATCTGTGAACGGCTCTTTTCTACAGCTATGTGCTCGAAAAGCTCACCTATGCGGTAAAACAGCATCACGCCTGCGCCTTCGGCAAAGTCTCCGATGCAGAACGCTGCGATCGTTGCTATCGACATGAGGAAGTTTTCATCGAAGATCTGTCCCTTGAGGATGTTCTTTCCTGATGTGAGCAGGACTTCCCAGCCGAGGACGAGATATGCCACGATAAATATCGGCAGCAGGGCAGGTTCGAACAGTCCGGTGTGTTCGAATATGACTCCTATTGCGAAAAGGACGATGCCGATGGATATCGATATCAGGTCAGATGCATTTTCCCTGAAGAAGCCTTTTTTCTCTGCTTTAGGTTTTGCAGCGGTATTTTCTTTTTTAACGAGTTTTACGTTGTCCTCGATGGTCTGGCATTCTTTTTCGAGCTGTGCCATGAGTGCGTCGGGATCGTCTGCAGCGACTCTGAGCTGTTTTGTTGCAAAGATGATGGATGCTGCCTTGACTTCGGGCAGAGCCTGGATCCTGCGTTCCATCTTGGCTGCGCAGTTTGCACAGTCGAGTCCTTCTATGATGTAAACGCGCTGGTCAGCCTTTGAAATATTGTCGAAGTCGTGGTCGTGGCTGTGATCGTGTTCTTCGTGATCATGATCGTGCCCGCATCCACAGCCGCAGTCGTCGTCATGGTCATGATGATGGTGGTCGTGCCCGCAACCGCAGTCACAGTCGTCATCGTCGTGGTGATGATGCTCGTGTTCATGTTCGTGCTCATGATGATGGTGGTCGTGTCCGCAGCCGCAGTCACAGTCGTCGTCATCGTGGTGGTGATGATGATCGTGTTCATCATGATCATGCTCATGGTCGTGTCCGCATTCGCAGCCGCATCCATCATCATGGTGATAGTGTTCATGCTCGAGGTGGTCATGTTCTTCGTGGTGATATCTGTATAATCCTTTACTCATTGATATGTTCCAGTGCAACGTCCAGTATCTCTTTTACATGATCATCTGCCAGAGAATAATAGGCGTGCTTTCCTTTCTTCTGAAATTTGACCAGGTTGTTGTCCCTGAGAACCTTTAACTGATGTGATATTGCCGATTTCGTCATGTCCAGCAGGACTGCCAGATCGCATACGCACATTTCATGGCAGTTGAGCGCCGACATGATTCGTATCCGGGTATTGTCTCCAAAAACCTTAAACAGCTTAGCCATGCTGTTGAGGCTTTCATCGGGAACGATCTCGCTCTGTACATGTTCGAGGACATCGCCGTGTATCGCGGCACAGTCACAGCCGACTTCACTTTTTCCCATATGCTCCCTCCTTGTTGTCATTTATATATCTGCTGATGAATGCTCTGAAATGCTTAAAAACGATTGCATAAACATTCAACTGTTCTCCATGACTGTATTATAGTTGAATGCATATGCAACTGTCAATGAAAAATCGCATTATCTGGCAAAAAAATTTGACGGAATGCGATGGCTGTGATAGTATAAGCGCAAGTTAATTAATTAACATATACGAAGGATGTTGGATTTTGGAGGAGAAGCAGACGATGATCAAGGTCAACAGAGATGTTTGTATAGAATGTATGACATGTGTTACGATATGTCCGTTCACTGTACTGGAAGAGTCGGAGAAAGGGATAAGGCCGATAAAGGGTAAAATATGTATAGACTGTATGCATTGTGGGGCGGTCTGTCCTACTGATGCGATATCATATAAAGGTCAATCGGCTATATACAGCGATGAGCTGCCGGTGATCGGGGACGGATTCATCAAAGATCTGAAAAATCATGTTATGATGAGACGATCGCACAGGCATTTTACTGAAGAGCAGGTGCCTCGCGAGGTGATAAAAGATGCGCTGGAACTAGCTTCGTGGGCGCCGAGCGCTAAGAATCAGCATACTACGAAATGGATGATAATCGAGTCGCAGGATGTGATGAACAGGATCATGGATCTTATTCTTGATCATGTAAAGAAGACCGGGGTGTCTCCGGAGATCGCAACGGAGATGGAAATCGGCAACAATGTAGTGATGGGAACAGCGACGTCGCTGCTGCTTGCATATGCTGATGACAACTCCATATCGCCGGAAACCGATACGGCGATAGCAATGACGACGGCGGAGCTTTATCTGCAGGCGAAAGGCGTCGGGACCTGCTGGGCCGGATATCTTAAAAGGATGGCGAACACGATACCGGAAATAAAGGCGCTTCTTCCAAAACTGCCGGAGCATCACAGCTTTTACGGAGCGTTCATGCTGGGCTACCCGGAAAATGAAGAATTTTTACATATACCTCAGCGCTTCAAACGTGCAGACATAGAGTGGGTGTAGATCGAATATAAAATGATATAGAATGAATACAAAACAGCATCGCAGCCTGCGTATGAGGTCACGATGCTGTTTTTCTATGTCAGTTTTCTTCAGATACTCTCTTTGTAAAGTTTTCGTGTTCTTCTTCCGAAACGTATGAGCCTTTTGTCATCCTTGTTTTCATCAGGACGGTGTACACGATGAATCCTATCGTGAACGACCATATATAGCTGATCGAATTGATTAATTTCCAGAACATACCATCAAGGCCGAAATACGTCAGGAGAGGGCAGATGAAAGCGACTACCCATGCGATTATCGCAGCAGTGTTGAATCCGCCGGAATACCAGTACCTGCCGTTTGCACCCTTGAAAATGCTGGCAAGGTCGATCCTCTTGTTTTTGCAGAAGAAATAGTCTGAAATGAATATCGCTGCCAGCGGAGCGAGTACAGTACCGTATGCGTTGAGCCATGTCACGTATGACTGGTTGCCGGATCCGTATATCCACCATGCCTGCAGCACGAAGAATGCGATGAGGATAGAAATAAACACTCCTTTTTTGTAGGAAATCTTTGCAGGTGAGAGATTGGCAAAGCCGTTTGCCGCACTTACCAGGTTTGCTGCTATGCAGGTCGTGAGTGTTGCGATCACGACGCCCAGGGCGGTTATGAGAACTGTTGCTTTGCTGTCTATGTTGTAAAGCACGTGTATCGCATCGAACGGGTCATACCATCCGCTTTTGCCTTCAGACAGTCCGTTTGCAGCATTGAAAAGCGTCGCTGCCTGAGCGTAAAATGCGCCGACGAATGCACAGAATACCATAGGCACGGGCAGGCCGTAAAGCTGTCCTCTGAAATATGCCTTTTGCGAACGCGCATATCGTGAGAAATCCGGTATATTGAAAGCCATCATCGCCCAGAAAGCGATATTTCCCATAAGTCCTGTCAGATAAACTCCCCAGAACGCTCTGCCGTGCAGTGTGCTGTGCTGGTTCATGATATCGCCGAAGCTGAAACCTGCATCACTGCCGATCTTTACAGACCATGCCAGAAGACCGATCAGAAGCGCAAGAAGTATCGGTCCGCCTATGTTCTGGAGCACGCGGATCCTTCCGACTCCCTTGTATGCCACCCACGCCATCAGCAGTATGAAGATGATATAGCCGATGAAGATGCCGGCAGAATGTGTCTGCATACCGCCCCATGATGGAAGGGTCACTGTCCAGTCGGGGTCAGCGAATTTTGGAATGAAACAGCCAAGCGCTGCAGCAATAGCGCCGCCGCCCACCCATGCGAGTACGGAGACCCAGCCGCATGCGGTGAATGCTCTTGTCAGTATCGGGAGTTGGGCGCCTCTGCTGCCGAATGTGATCCTGGCAAAGCCGGGGAACGAAATGCCGTACCGGCATCCGATATTGGCGTTGAGCTGTATAGGGATCAGGATTATGAAGTTTCCGAGGGCTACGTTGAGTATGGCGAGCCAGGGTGAGATCCCTGCGGTTACGAGCCCGGTAGCCAGTGTAAGGGAAGGGACGCATATTGCCATGCCTATCCACAGCATGGAAATATTGTATGTGGTCCATGTTCTCTGGGATACAGATGTAGGCGCAAGATCTTCGTTGTAGTATTTTGAAGATATCAGTTCAGAACGCGCTGCATCAGTCAGTTCGTACAGACCATTCGTTTCAACTTGTGTATATGTCGACATAAAAACCTCCGTGATGTATTTTGTTGATCGTCATAATAGCTAATTATACAATAACGGAGCGCAAATAGCTACATAATAAAAAAGGACCATGCCGTCCGGCACGATCCTTTTGATTGATGTACTTTTATAATCCTGTTGGATTTATGCAAAAGCCTTTGCTCCAGCTGCTTTAGCGTCTGCTGCGAACTTAGGATCAGCGCATTCAAGTCTCTGCAGGTGCTTAGCAACCATCAGAGTACCAGTTCCGTATGCGCAAAGTTCAGGTGGGTTGATCATTTCAGCACCTGATCCGTTGATTACGTTGCCGTTTTCGTCCTTTGAATCTCTCATCCACTTGTAAGCGAAGAATTTGCAAGTAAGTGAAGTGTTACCAACCTTTTCGATGTATCCGCCGTATTCCATCCAGTCTCCAGCGTATACAGGAGCAGTGTATCTGATTTCTGAATATCCAACGAACAGTGATTCGTCTCCGAACAGTCTGATAGCCAGTTCAGTACCAACGTCTCCCCATGCAGTTACGATGTGAGCGCCTTCTACCAGTTCACCAGCATAGTGAGCATCGCCAGCTGACATTCTAGTCTTAAGATTTACATACTGTCCGATGATCTGCGGGTTGTTTTCTCTTTCCATAATACAATCTAATGGTGTTTTCATTTTTTTACTCCTCCAAATTTTAATTCTTACTATGAAGAATCCTTATCAATTCTCCAGCCTGTTTATAGGATACTATTTCGGATGCATTTCGTCAATGACCTTTTGATACTTTTATTGCAAAATTCTCACAGCTCAGACCGGAAAGTATTAAAATAAAGCAAGATTGTACTGTATATGCCCCTGCATTGATAAAGTTTGTATACAAATGACGGCTGGTGTACAATATGCGCTCGAGACGGCCTGCTCTTTACGTGAAAAATAAGCCGATTTTCAGATGCGTGAGAAAATGGTATACTGTAATCGATCATAGTGACCAGCGGACAGTTTTTTTCAGGAAGTTCGCATTTATGGAGGAACGGATATGGCTTTTACGAAGAAACAGATAAACCAGATACTCGATGCTCTCAGAGCGGAATATCCCGAAGCGGGATGTGCACTCGAGCATATAGATACATATCAGTTGCTGATAGCAGTAGTCCTGTCGGCGCAGGCTACTGACAAAAGTGTCAACAGGATAAGCGGAAGACTGTTCGAAGCGTATCCGACGCCCTTTGAGCTGGCTGAGGCTGACCAGGATGATGTGATAGATATAATAAAGACGATAGGCATGTACAAGACGAAGTCAAAGAACATAATAGCGCTGGCGAAAAAGCTGGTCGACGAGTTCGGCGGCGAGGTGCCGGATGATTATGACAGTCTTATATCTCTTCCCGGAGTAGGCAGAAAGACTGCGAATGTCGTCCAGTCGGTGGGATTCGGCCATCAGAGGATAGCTGTGGATACTCATGTCTTCAGAGTCACGAACAGGATCGGTATAGTAAAGGAAAAGGACGTGCTAAAGACTGAACTGGCGCTCATGAAGGTACTGCCGGAAGATCGCTGGACGGAAGCGCATCACAGCTTCATTTTTCACGGCAGGAACTGCTGCAGTGCGAGAAATCCGAAGTGTGAGAGCTGCGTGATAGCAGATTTATGCAAAAAGGCAGGCGTGAAGTGAACCAGGCATTCACATCCGGCACGGCATTGTCATATGGAAAATAAAAACAGCAGACACGAAATGTAGTATGTACTGTGCATCGATCTGCTGTTTATTTTTGATATGATGATATCTCCTGAAGGTCGTCCTATCTGCCGCAGCAGTGCTTGTATTTCTTGCCGCTGCCGCATGGACAAGGCTCGTTTCTTCCGATTTTCTTGCCTTTTACGACTGTCTTGGATTTCTTGTATTTTTTAGCTATCTCAGTCATTTTTTCTTCGCCGAGGATGTCGGTCCACTGCGGAAGTCCGTAGAGGTAGTCTGCTCCGGCTGCGAGCATGTTGTAGAACAGTGTTTCGGGTTCGATCTCGATCTCGACTTCCGAGTTTTCGTCAAAGTTCTCAAAATCATTGCTGTTCTTCAGACTGCTGTCGATGCCGTCCAGAAATCCCATGTAGATGACAGGTCTCACTTCGTGTTTTGCTGCCAGCTCGCCTAATGTGCCGCTGATCTTTTCCTCAGGATTGTCGAGGATGTCGCTGTAAAGCTTTGTTTCGGCTTCGCTGTACTCTTTCCAGAATTCCGGAAATGAGTCTTCGGTCTGATTTTCGATCAGATTCTTCCATTCTTCAAATAAAGTCATTTTGACCTCCTGTAGTTAGGTTTTGTGCTCTGCACATCTAAACATTAAATATGGGACAGTAATGCCCCATATCGTATTCGTATTTTATAGCGAGTTTATTTCATTACGTTCTTTGCGATATCGATGACGTCACCGAGAACTGCGCTTCCCGTAGGAAGAGGACCTGCGCCTTTTCCGTAGAACATCACATCGTCAACTGCATTGCCCTTTACGAACACAGCGTTGAATTCCTTGTTGATGCTTGCGAGCGGGTGGCTGTTATCCATGTTCATAGGCTTTACTTCGTATTCCACTTCGCCGTTTTCAAGCTTTTTGGCATGTGCGATCAGCTTGATCGTGCAGTTGTTTGCTCGCGCTTCCTCGATCTTTTCCTTGGTGATCTGAGTTATGCCTGTAGTAGGGATGTCCTGAGGAGCGACGTATTTATCGAACATCAGAGCCATGAGTATCGTTAGCTTGTTTGCAGCATCGATACCTTCGACGTCAGCTGTAGGATCTGCTTCTGCAAAGCCCTGCGCCTGTGCGTCCCTGAGGGCTGTGTCGTAGTCGAGGCCTTCCTGAGTCATCATAGTGAGTATGTAGTTCGTGGTCCCGTTGAGGATTCCGAGAACTTCTTCGAATTTGTTAGCTCTGAGCGGACCTGTGAGCGTTCCCAGGATAGGGATGCCGCCGCCTACGCTGGCTTCGAATCTGAATGCCACGTTGTTTGCCTTTGCAGTGTCCATGAGCTTGTGATAGTTTGCTGCGATAGCAGCCTTGTTTGCTGTAACGACATGCTTGCCGTTTTCCATTGCTGTGAGCATGAATGTCGTTGCAGGTTCGATACCGCCTAAAAGCTCGATAACGATATCTATTTCAGGATCCTTGAATATTTCGTCGGGATCCGATGTGAACTTCTCCTTTGGTACAGCGATGCCTCTGTCGCGTTCAGTATCTCTTTCGAGGATCTTTACGATCTCTACTTTTGCATCAACTGTAGATTCTATTTCCGGTCTGTTCATTTCCAGAGTCTTGTATGTTCCGGTACCTATGTTTCCCATACCGAGTAATCCGATTTTGATTGTTTTCATTATATTATCCTCCACTGAATTCAACGATCAACACTGATTATATAATAAATTTCGACGTTTGTCTGCAATTTTTTTGCCTTCGGGCGGGGAGAAATCGTGTTTTTGCAAAATCGCAGTGTGTGCCTGCCGGAAAACATACGAATGCGCTACTGGATTTAACATATTGAACTTTTTACGGCAAGCAAGTAAAATAATAAAATGTGGTCGATTTTTGTCGATCCGCAGATACGATATACAGAATGCCGGGCGCGACATGTGTCCGCGGTGATCATATCCGATGTTAGAAAAATGTTAGAAAGAAGGAAAGAAATGGCTATACACGTAGTACTTGTTGAACCGGAGATCCCGCCTAACACAGGCAACATAGCTAGAAGCTGTGCAGCGACGGGCACGGTCCTGCACCTTGTGAAACCGCTGGGATTTTCCATAGATGACAAGAGCCTCAAGAGAGCGGGACTCGATTACTGGCCGTTCGTAAAGCTGCAGGTCCACGAAAGCCTGGACGAATTCATGGCAGAGTACGGGGGCGGAGACAGAAGGATGTTCCTGGCGACGACGAAAGGCGGACATATATATACAGATGTAGAATTCCGGGATGAAGACATGATCCTGTTCGGAAGAGAGACGGCAGGGCTGCCGCGGCCTTTTATAGCGGAACACAGCGAGAACGCGATCAGGATACCGATGAGCAGGGATACGAGACTCAGGTCGCTGAACCTTGCGAATTCGGTGAACATCATTCTTTTTGAGGCTCTGAGGCAGCTTGGTTTCCCGGATCTGAAATAATTGGAACCAAAATTTATATGGTAGGCACTGACAAAAAAACAGCGATATGCTATAATGTAAATCGAGGTATTTAAAAGATGAGTATGAGACTTGGTTATGATTTAAAAATTGAGCAGTCTCAAAAGTTGGTAATGACTCCTGAGCTTATACAGGCGATCCAGATCCTGCAGTTCAATACGCAGGAACTCGATTCGTATGTGCAGGAGCAACTTTTGGCGAATCCTGTCCTTGAACAGGCACATGGAGATGCACCAGAGAATCCGGGGCGTGACAGCAGCGAAAACAGCACTGCCGAGCGTCAGGAAGAACCGATGATGGATAAGAGGGAAAGTGCATCCAGCCGCAAGGACGATGATTTTGACTGGAAAGAATACATAAAAGACAGACAGTATGACGATATAAGCTACAGACAGTGGGAAGACCGCAACGGGGAAGAAAAGGAGAATGCGTACGAGCAGTACACGTCTTCGGATCTTACTCTGCCGGAACATCTGCTGTTCCAGCTTCAGCTCGCGTACAGCAAGAAGGCATGTCTTAAAGTCGGCAAATACATAATAGAGTCTCTTGATGAAAACGGTTATATGACTTCGACCATACAGGAGATAGCAAAGGCGACAGATGCTCCGGAGGATAAGGTCGAGGAAGTCCTGGAAGTGATACACGGATTCGATCCGATCGGCGTGGGTGCCAGGAATCTGGCGGAATGTCTGATCATACAGCTCAGACAGACCGGTCAGCTTACGGATATCTTTGAAAAAGTGATCAACGAGCATCTGGAAGAGCTGGCAAACAGCAGATTCGGAGTCATTGCAAAGGACATGGGTATATCTCCGCAGAATGTGCAGGAGATGAGCGACATTATCCGCACTCTCGAGCCGAAACCCGGCAGGCTTTTCGCATCACAGGGCGATACGAAGTATATCGTGCCGGATGTCATAGTCGAAAGAGTTGACGATGAATATGTGGTGACTGTCAATGAAAACAGTGCGCCTCGTCTCATGGTGAGTTCGTATTACAGCAAACTGATGCACCAGGCGGAGAAGGATGAAAAGCTGTCGGAATATCTTTCAGACAGAGTGAATTCTGCAATGTGGCTGATCAAGAGCATAGAGCAGAGAAAACAGACCATATATAATGTAGTGACTGCAGTAGTCCGGCATCAGAAGGAGTTCCTGGATAAAGGAAGCAAGTATCTGAAGACACTGACCCTCAAGGATATAGCGGAAGAGCTGGGGATACATGAATCCACGGTGTCGCGTTCGATAAACGGTAAATATCTGCAGTGTCCGAAGGGCGTATTCGAAATAAAGTATTTCTTCTCGGCAGGCGTGTCAGGAAGCGATGGAGAAGGCATCTCGTCGAACAGCATAAAGGAATTCATAAAAGAGATCGTTGACAGCGAGGATCCGAAATCGCCGTACAGCGACCAGGCCATGGTAAAGATGCTTGAGGACAAAGGCATCAGTATTTCCAGAAGGACCGTGGCAAAATACAGGGATGAGCTGAACATACTCTCCTCATCCAAACGAAGACGTTATTGATCTTTTAAAGATTGATATAAATGAATTAAACTTAGTGGTATTTTTAGGAGGAATTTAAAAATGGCAATTAAAATCGGAATAAGCGGCTTTGGTCGTATTTCGCGTGTGGTTATTCGCGCAGCAATGGACATGCCTGAGATCGAGATCGCAGGTATCAATGTTCGTAACGCTGACAAAGAATACATGGTATACATGCTGAAGTACGATACAGTATTTGGACGTTTTCCGAAAGAGCTTGGGGTATACGATGACGGACTGATCATTGACGGAAAGAAGATCCCTGTTTACAGCGAAAGCGATGCTTCGAATATCCCTTGGGATGCATGCGGTGCAGAGTACATCGTTGAAGGAACAGGTGCATATAACACTACGGAAAAGGCAATGGTACATATCAACCAGGGCGCAAAGAAGGTTATCATCACAGCTCCTGCAAAGGACAAGACTACGCCTACTTTCGTTATGGGTGTAAACCATGAAGAATATACAAAAGATATGACGATCGTTTCAAATGCTTCATGCACTACTAACTGCCTGGCACCTCTGGCAAAAGTAATCGAAGACAACTGGGGCATCGAGCAGGGTCTTATGTCGACTATACATGCTGCTACAGCAAAGCAGAAGGTCGTTGACGCGCGTTCACAGAAAGACTGGAGAACGGGAAGATCGGCATTCGGCAACATCATTCCTACAAGCACAGGTGCTGCAAAGGCTGTAGGTCTGGTTATCCCGTCGATGGTAGGAAAGATGACAGGTATCGCTTACCGTGTTCCTACTAATGATGTTTCGGTCATCGACCTTAACATACAGCTGAAGAAATCAGCAAGCTACGAAGAGATCTGCAGAAAGGTGAAGGAAGCATCTGAAGGCGCTATGAAGGGCGTTATCGAGTATGTCGATGATGAGGTCGTTTCGAGCGATTTCATCGGAGATCCGCACACTTCGATATTCGATGCGAGAGAAGGTATACAGCTTAACGACAAGTTCTTCAAGCTGATCGCATTCTATGACAACGAATACGGTTACTCCACAAAGGTTCTTGAACTGATCAAGCATATGTACAGCGTGGATAACGCATAATAAATAATATGATATCAAATCGACAGCCGACATTTTGTGCCGGCTGTCGGTCGTTGAAGTTGAAGCTGCCGGAGTGGAAAAGGAAGGTTTTCAAATGAAAAAAACTGTTAAAGATATTGATGTTTCAGGTAAACGCGTACTTGTGAGATGCGATTTCAATGTACCGATGAAGGATGGCGTGATAACAGATGATATAAGGATAACATCTGCACTGCCGACCATAAAATACCTGATAGAAAATGATGCGAAAGTCATACTGATGTCTCATATGGGCAGACCGAAAGGAGAACCGAAGCCTGAGTTTTCTCTTAAACCAGTAGCTGACAGACTGGCACAGCTTCTCGGTATGGATGTTGTTTTCGCAGCGTCTGATGTCGTGGTTGACGACAGTGTCCGCGCAAAGGCTGATGAACTCAAGCCGGGGCAGGTGATGCTGCTTGAAAACGTAAGATACAGGAAAGAGGAAACGAAGAATGAGGAACCGTTCACCGGAGAGCTCGCATCGCTGGGAGATATATTCGTGAACGATGCTTTCGGTACGGCGCACAGAGCTCACTGCTCGACTGCAGGGCTCGCAAAATATATGCCTAGCGTATCGGGATTCCTGATCGAAAAGGAAGTCAAGTTCCTCGGCGACGCTCTGGAAGATCCGCAGAGGCCTTTCCTTGCCATCATGGGAGGCGCAAAGGTCGGAGACAAGATACCTGTGATAGAAAATCTGCTCAAGAAAGTAGATTCCCTTATAATCGGAGGAGGAATGAGCTACACATTCTTCAAGGCTATGGGATATGAGATCGGCAAGTCGATCCTTGACGAGGAAAGCATCGATCTGGCGAAGGAGCTCATGAAAAAGGCCGAGGACGCAGGAGTCAAGCTGCTGCTCCCTGTGGATACCGTATGCGCGAAAGAGTTCGACAACGACAGTGAGAGCGGAGTATTCGACAGAGACAGTATCCCTGCCGACATGATGGGCATGGATATCGGTCCTAAGACAGTAGAACTTTACAAGACTGCGATTGCAGAAGCGAAGACTGTGGTATGGAACGGACCCGCAGGAGTGTTCGAAATGCCGAATTTTGCAGCAGGAACGAAAGCCATAGCAGAAGCCCTCGCATCAAGCGGCGCTGTCACGATAATCGGAGGCGGTGATTCGGCGGCAGCTGTAGAGCAGTTCGGTCTTGCAGATAAAATGACACATATTTCAACAGGAGGCGGAGCTTCACTCGAGTTCCTCGAGGGTAAGGATCTGCCGGGGATATCATGTTTGGAGGAAAAGTAAATGAGACTACCGTTCATTGCAGGAAACTGGAAAATGTTCAAGACGAAGAAAGAAGCGCTTGAATTTGCAGAAGAGTTCAGAGAGCTGTATAAGGACACTGACGTCCAGACTGCGATCTGTGCACCTTTTACAGACCTGGAGGCGCTGGTCGAGGCGTTTAAAGGCACAGATATAAAGGTAGGTGCGCAGAATATGCATTTTGCCGATGAGGGAGCATATACCGGAGAAATCTCGATGGCTATGCTGGAAGAGATCGGCGTGGATTTCTGCATAATAGGTCATTCGGAAAGAAGACAGTATTTCGGAGAGACCGACGAGACTGTGAACCTCAAGCTGAAGAAGCTGCTCACAGGAAGTATCAGGCCTATCATGTGCGTGGGCGAGAGCCTTGAAGAACGTGATGCCGGAAAGGCTTTCGACAGAGTAAAGTCGCAGCTCGAGCTCGGTCTGGCAGATATAGCAGCTGCAGATGCCGCAAAGATCGTCATCGCATATGAGCCTATATGGGCTATAGGCACAGGCAGAACAGCGACGCCGGAGCAGGCAGAGGAAATGTGCGCCTTTATAAGAAGCACGCTTATCGAACTTTATGATGAGGAGACTGCTGATCAGGTGATCATACAGTACGGCGGAAGTGTAAAGCCTGCAAATGCAACGGAAATCATGAATATGGATGAGATCGACGGAGCTCTCGTAGGCGGAGCAAGCCTGAAAGCTAAAGATTTCATGGAGATAATAGATTTTTAGAGTATCGGAAAGATAACAGGGAGGTAATAAACATGGCTTATATCGAAGACGTGATAGCAAGAGAAGTCCTGGATTCAAGAGGAAATCCTACAGTAGAAGTTGAAGTTATGCTCGGAGACGGCAGCGTGGGCAGAGCGATCGTTCCTTCGGGAGCATCGACAGGCGTTCACGAGGCAGTGGAACTCAGAGACGGAGACAAGGCGAGATATCTCGGCAAAGGTACGCTCAAGGCAGTGGACAATGTGAACGGCATCATCGCAGACGAGATCCTCGGATGGGATGCGTTTGACCAGGTAGGTCTCGACAATATGCTCATAGCTCTCGACGGAACTCCTAATAAAGGAAAGCTCGGAGCAAACGCTATTCTCGGAGTATCGATGGCAGTTGCAAGAGCAGCAGCAGAATCACTGGGACTGCCGCTTTTCCAGTACCTCGGAGGAGTGAACGGCAAGGTGCTCCCTACACCTATGATGAATATCCTCAACGGCGGTTCACATGCAGACAATACAGTGGACATCCAGGAATTCATGATCATGCCTGTAGGTGCGGTATCTTTCAGAGAAGCTCTGAGAATGGGTGCTGAAGTTTTCCATAACCTCAAGAGCGTGCTCAAGGGCAAGGGCCTCAATACTGCAGTAGGCGATGAAGGCGGATTTGCACCGAACCTTGCTACCAATGAAGAAGCTATACAGGTGATAATCGAAGCTATCGAAAAAGCAGGCTACAAGCCGGGAGATGATGTAAAGATCGCGCTCGACGTTGCAGCAAGCGAATTCTACGATGCTGAGAAAGACATATACAACCTGACTGGAGAAGGCGTGAGCAGGACTGCGGAAGAAATGGTCGCATATTATGAAATGCTCTGCAGCAAGTATCCTGTCATCTCGATCGAAGACGGTCTGGCAGAAGACGACTGGAAAGGCTGGGCATATCTCACTGAAAAGCTCGGAGACAAGATCCAGCTCGTTGGAGACGACCTTTTTGTAACAAACACTGAAAGACTTGCACAGGGTATCGAAAAAGGCATCGCAAACTCGATCCTGATCAAGGTGAACCAGATCGGAACTCTTACAGAGACATTCGATGCTATCGAAATGGCGAAGAAGGCAGGATACACTGCAGTAGTTTCGCACAGAAGCGGAGAGACGGAAGACACTACTATCGCAGATATCGTTGTGGGTCTGAACGCAGGTCAGATAAAAACCGGTTCGTTATCGAGAACAGACAGGATTGCGAAGTACAACCAGCTGCTGAGAATAGAAGAGCTGCTTGACACTTCCGCACAGTATGCCGGAAAGAGCGCATTTTACAATATCAGCAAAAAATAGCATGCGCCGACATCAAAATCATTGATTTTTTGCAGGCACTGTGATACACTCAAATGGTTAATATATGAGGAGGATCAAAAATGGGAATAGCTCTGAAAATAGTGCTTGCAATAGCAAGTGTGATTTTAATAATAACGATTCTGCTGCAGTCGAGCAACAGTGACGGTCTGTCAGGTTCGATAGGCGGAGGGGCTGAACAGCTTTTCGGCAAGAGAAAGAGCCAGGGTTACGATGCTATTTTAAGCAAGATATCGGCAGTCACAGCAGTGTTGTTTATCGTGCTTTCGCTGATTCTTGTAGCTGTCGAAAAGTAGATGGCTTGAGAATATATAATTATTGTCTTTAATTATTAATTTAATAATTCGTGCTTTTGCATGTCTGATAATAAGAGGTGTCACTGACGCCTCTTATAATTGTGGATGCCGGAGTACGAGGGGGAGGTATCATCAAAATGAACGTTATTGCAATTGTTTCCGTAATTGCAGCGGCAATCGGACTTGTTGTTGCGATCGGTCTGGCTTCATGGATAGCTAAGGCTGATGAAGGAAATGACAGAATGAAGGAAATCGCCGGATACATAAGAGAAGGCGCTATGGCATTCCTTACGAGAGAGTACAAGATCATGGCGATCGTAATCGTCGTTCTGGCACTGCTCATAGGATTCGGCCTGCAGAGCGTTACTACAGCTATTCTGTATGTAGTAGGAGCGCTGCTGTCAGTACTGGCAGGATTCTTCGGAATGAAGGTCGCTACACTCGGTAACGTAAGAACTGCAAATGCAGCTCAGGAATCAGGCATGAACAAAGCGCTCAAGATCGCATTCAGATCAGGAGCTGTAATGGGACTGGCTGTATCAGGTCTCGGACTTTTAGGACTTGGCGTTGTTATCTGTGTACTCGATCTCGCTACAGTAACTGAATGCATCACCGGATTCGGTTTCGGTGCATCATCGATGGCTCTGTTCGGACGTGTAGGCGGCGGTATATACACTAAGGCTGCTGACGTTGGTGCGGACCTTGTAGGTAAGGTAGAAGCAGGTATCCCTGAAGACGATCCTAGAAACCCTGCAGTTATCGCTGACAACGTAGGCGACAACGTAGGTGACGTTGCAGGTATGGGTTCAGACCTGTTCGAATCATATGTTGGATCGATCATTTCAGCAGTTACACTTGCTGCTGTTGCTGCAGCTAATTCAGGCGGTTTATTCGACGAGACTACTGCTGCAATATTCCCGCTTATCCTTTCAGGTATAGGCATCCTTTCATCAGTTATCGGTATATTCATGGTAAGAGGCAAGGAAGGCAAAAACCCTGCAAACGCTCTTAACATGGGTACATATGTAGCAAGTATAATCGTTATTATCGCAACTATCATCCTGTCAAAGGTAATGCTCGGATCGTTCAATTATTCGATCGCGATCATCGCAGGTCTGGTAGTCGGCGTTGCTATCGGTAAGATCACTGAGATCTACACTTCAGGAGACTACAAATCAGTTAAGAAGATCGCAGAACAGTCACAGACTGGTTCCGCAACTACTATAATAAGCGGTCTCGGCGTTGGTATGATGTCGACATTATGGCCGATCATCTGCATCGCAGTAGGTATATTCGTTGCTTACTACACAGCTGGAATGTACGGAATCGCACTCGCAGCAGTAGGTATGCTTTCAACTACAGGAATGACTGTAGCAGTAGACGCTTACGGTCCTGTATCTGACAATGCCGGCGGTATCGCTGAGATGTCAGAGCTTCCTGACAGCGTAAGAGAGATCACTGACAAGCTCGACTCAGTAGGTAACACTACAGCAGCTATCGGTAAGGGATTCGCTATCGGTTCTGCAGCACTTACAGCTCTGGCTCTGTTCGCATCATATGCACAGGTTACACAGCTTTCAGCAGTAGACCTGCTCGATCCGTTAGTAGTTATCGGACTGTTCATCGGAGCAATGCTTCCGTTCCTGTTCTCAGCGTTCACTATGAATTCTGTAGGAAAAGCTGCTAACCAGATGATCGAAGAAGTTAGAAGACAGTTCAGATCAGACAAGGGAATACTCGAAGGAACTTCAAAGCCTGACTATGCACACTGCGTTGATATCTCAACTCAGGCTGCTCTGAAGGAAATGATCGTTCCTGGTCTCATGGCTGTACTTGCACCACTGGTTGTAGGTATCGTATTAGGACCTGCATCACTCGGCGGAATGCTGGGCGGCGCTTTATCATCAGGTGTTCTCATGGCTCTCATGATGGCAAATGCCGGCGGAGCATGGGACAATGCTAAGAAGTACATCGAAGAAGGTCACTTCGGCGGCAAGGGATCAGATCCTCACAAGGCTGCAGTTGTTGGAGACACTGTAGGAGATCCGTTCAAGGATACTTCCGGTCCTTCGATCAATATCCTTATCAAGCTGATGACTATCGTATCACTGGTATTCGCACCACTGTTCGTACAGATCGGCGGACTTCTTACTTCACTGTTCTAGTCAGAGCTGGTGGATCAAATAAGGACAAGCATCACAGCTGTCTGCATATGCAGACAGCTGTTTTTGTTTCACGGCCCATGGAAATATATAGGAGTGTGATGATACGGTGTGGTGCAATACTGCAAGAACCCTGGTTTGCGCCAGTTTGCAGCATGCAGAGACTTCACGCACTGATCACTGAAAATTAACAAGCACATAATATTCATTAATTAATTAGTACCTGTAACATATACTTATAAAATACGGTGTGATATATTCAAATTGTAACTAATTGAATCAGCAGCAAAGCTGATATTAAATGGTGATGGATGATGAAAAAACTTAAAGAAACTATAAATAAACAGAAAACTGAAGAGAAACAGGCAGCGGCTCCTAAGAAAAAGTCGGGTAAAAGCAGCATGGCATATTATATGCCGGTCGTTGCGGATCGCCAGGAAAGCATCGATGCCAAGCTTAAAAAGCTTCAGGGCAGCTTCTTCGGAAAGCCTGTGAATAAAGTCGATGTAGGCACTTTAAGAGATGTGTGGGTGCCGTATGGATACTTCGTATATGATTATGAAGTCGGCGGCAAGGGACTGCTGAAGGCTAAACGCAGCGGGCAAGTGCACATAATATGTGACCTCAATGAAAAACACTGCATGCAGTACGATGAGAAGGAGAGCGGAGATCTTCCTCTCGAGCGAAAAGACTTTGCAGAAGACGACTGGACGATAATAAAAAGCGAGATGTCTGAAAGAAAGGCTACTGAATTTGTTGAGGAGTTCATTCAGATGAAGGTCATGTACAGGACTTTCGGGCGCAGAGGGACGATAAAGCCTGTGAAAAGTATAATATTCCTCAGACCTGCAGTCGAAATGGAGATCTTTTTCAGAGGAGTGAACAGAAACATCAGGTATGCATATCTTGATTCGTACGGAGTCAAGAGTGAGCATATCCTGGGACTTAAATACAGACTGACTCACTGATGACGGAAAGAGTCTGATTTTTACAGAGACAATAAATTTATATTCACACTATACATTTATTTACATTACTGAATTATTTAATTAATTATGAATGGAGGGAAAAAGGTAATGGTTGATATTCAAAGTTTATGGTCCGGACTGGACACGGCACTGATACTGCTGTATTTTGCCGGTATCATTGCTGTAGGTATCCTCATGAGAGGAAAGGCAGGAAAGAGCATGAAGAGCTTCTTCGTTGCCTCAAGACGTCTCACGATACCTATTCTGATCGGCGTGGGAGCTGCCAGCTGGGAGGATTCATGGTCGATAGTAGGTGCGGCAGAATGCGGAACGACAATGGGTGTATGTATCCTGTTCTTCTATCTGATTCCGACGACTATCATGAAGCTTCCTCTTGCACTGTGGATCGGTCCTCGTGTTAGAGAGAAATTCCCTGACTGGGTCGTTACGATGCCAGACCTGATGTCATATCTGTATGACAACAAGACAAAGCTCGTAGTTGCACTGGGAATACTCCCGCAGATGTTCTATGACTCAGCTCTGTTAGTAGCTGGCGGACAGGTAATCGCGTATGTTACAGGCATAAACATGTGGCTGTCGTTCGCACTTCTCGGACTTATATGTATCGTTTACACTTCGCTTTCAGGTTTATGGGGACTTGCACTCACAGACATGATACAGTTCGTTATCATGACTGTTGCAGCAGGAACACTGTGTCTGGGGATATACAATTACTATGGAGGCTTCGGACCTCTGTTCAGTCAGGCGGCGGCAGTAAACCCTGATTTCGTAACGATAAGCGGAGGCAACAATGCGATGGAAATAGCGGCATGGCTGGTAAGTGCGGTGGCGATATATGCGAACGCACAGTCTTATCAGCGGTTCGAATCCGCAAGATCCGCTGCAGATCTCAAGGTCGCATATTCATTCATCATACTGTTCGGTCAGTTTTTCATGTCGATAAATGTTTTCGCAGGAATGGCTGCACTGACGATGTTCCCGGAACTTGCAGCTGAATCACCTGCAGAAGCATTCTGGGCAGTAGTATTCACGACACTTCCTATAGGTCTCCGGGGTCTGTTCGTAGCATCACTGCTTGCTGCGGTAATGTCTACGGTAAGTGCCGATTATCTCGTTGGAGGCGCTGCAATATCGCATGATATCGTCAAGGGCTTCATAAATAAGAACATGACGGACAAAGGCGACCTCATGGGTACACGAATAGCTGTATGGGCTATCGGTGTCGCGATGATATTCTGTACATACTTCTGGGAAGGCGGGATCCAGAAAGCATGGTATTATGTAGGCGGATTCTCTGTAGCAGCATTCATAGTACCTATGCTGTTCGGACTTTACTACAAGAGAAGAACACCTGCCGGAGGTTTCTGGAGCATGACGCTTACTATAGTTATGTACATGGTATGGGAATTCGTACTGGAATGCCCTTACGATATACCATCCAGCCTGATATGCTTTGCATTCAATACAGTAGTTTATCTTATAGTATGCAACGCAACTTACGGCAGGTATTCCAAGAGCAAAGCTAAACTGGACGCAGGCGTATAGATCAGGAGGTGTAATTATGGAGAAAAAAGGACTTAGTCTTGAAGCAAAACATAAAATGGCGAATATAACTGCTGTCTGCACTATACTGCTCACCCTGTTTTTCGGAGTGCTGATATACAAGCAGTCAGATCAGGCACTGCCTCTTATACTGGGCATAGGTGCGCTTATATACGGACCGCTCTGCTTTATACTCTATCTTATAGAAGTTGCAAAAGGCGTATTCAAGAATGATGATGATGAAGACGAGGAAGAAGAGAGTGAGGCAGTTCATTAGTCGATGCTGAGCGCCGGCACAGCCGGACATGTGCATTTAAAAGGATTGGGAAGAGAGAAAGTTTTGAAGCTGAAGGAGTGAAAGCATGAAAGTAGTATTGGCGCCAGATTCATTCAAGGGAAGTTTGTCTGCGATCGAAGTTGTAGAGGCCATGAAAAAGGGCATAACATCTATCGACCCGGCAGCAGTCATCTGTGAAGCGCCAATGGCGGACGGCGGAGAAGGTATAACGGATAATATAGTCCAGCTTTTCAACGGGCGGACTGAATATCTGGAAGTGACCGGACCTGCAGGGAAGCCGACGAAGGCAAAGTACGGAGTGTTTCGCGAGAATATCTGCGTCATAGAAGTAGCAGAGACGTCCGGGATAACACTTTTGACCGAGGATGAGCTGAATCCGCTCAAAACGACGACATTCGGTCTTGGAGAGCTGATAAAGGCGGCGCTGGATAAAGGCTACAGATCATTTATAATAGGTCTGGGCGGAAGTGCGACGAATGACGGCGGAGCAGGCATGGCTGCAGCTTTGGGCTACAGGCTGCTTGACAAAGACGGAAATGATATCGCATACGGCGGCGGTGCGCTCAGCGAGCTGGTCAGGATAGATGCGAAGAACGCAGACACGCGTATAGCAGAATCTGAGTTCATGATCGCATGTGACGTAAAGAATCCTCTTTGCGGTGAGAACGGTGCAAGCCGGATCTTCGGACCGCAGAAAGGCGCGGATGAAGCAACTGTAAAAGTGCTGGACGACAACCTTAAGAACTTTGCAGGAGTTATCAGAGACTGTCTCGGCAAGGATATCGCAGAGGTCCCGGGCTCAGGTGCAGCCGGTGGACTTGGAGGAGGAGCGATAGCTTTCCTTAACGGTAGACTCGCTGAGGGAATAACGATAATGACGGAGCTTTCAGAGCTGGATCAGAAAATAAAAACAGCAGACCTCGTGCTTACTGGAGAGGGCAAATGCGACGGACAGACGCTTAACGGCAAGACTCCTTATGGAGTGGCCAGGATAGCGCAGAAGTACGATGTACCGGTGGTAATGCTTGCGGGCATAGTAGGGAAAGGCGCAGAAGCTCTTTATCAGAATGGCGTGAGTGATATATACTGTATAAAACCTGATGACGTGACTGTTGAATATTCGCTGAAACATGCAGACAAGCTTGTGGAAGCGGCATCGGCAAAAGCTTATTCAGAGTTCATTCAGCAGAAAAAATAAAGAAAAAACAGAAACAGCATATTAAATAAAATGGGACGGTCTGTCGCTGATATATCCAGCAGGCTGTTCTATTTTTATAGTCTCGATGTATATAAAGAGAGTGAGTCTTGGTTTCTGATACTGTTTTTTTGTTGATAAGCTTGTGAAAAAATGATAGGTTGTACGATAATAATGCGCTTTATCACTCTTATGTGATCATTTGTGCGGAAGTAGAAAGCAGGAGGTAGTTGATGCTGATAAGTGAAATACTCAGTTCTCTGGCAATGATTTTTATAATGATGGTGCCCGGTTTTATTTTTAGAAAAAAAGATATACTGGATGAACATCAAGTAGATGCAGTGACTTCGGTAACAGTGAATCTCACATGGCCATGCCTGGTAATAGATGCCATGCAGGTGAATTTCAGCATTGATATACTTAAACAGAGTGGGTATATAATGGCAGTAAGTATGGTGCTGTTTGCAGTTATAGCGCTTATAGGCTTCTCTGTGGCGAAATTGATGAGACTATCTTCTGGCAAGCGCTATCTCATGGTATTCGCATTGATATTTGGCAATACAGGATTTATAGGGATACCGGTGATGAAAGCATTGTATGGTTCAGAAGCATTGTTTTTTACAGCGATAATAGAGCTGGTGAATGATATATTTATGTTTACTGTCGGCATAACGCTGATACAGCTGTCTGCCGGTAAGAAATCAAAGCTGGAACCAAAGGAGCTGCTGAGCCCGGGGATGATAGGAGTGCTGATCGGACTGATATTGTTTCTTGCTGATTTCAGACTGCCGGAAATGCTTGGTGGTTCAGTGGAAATGATAGGAAATGCAACTACTCCGCTGGCCATGTTTGTTATAGGATACCAGCTGGGGAGCATGAAAGTGAGAACCCTTTTAGGAGAATGGCAGGTATACGTTGTTATTTTCTTCAAACTGGTAGTAATTCCTGTACTGGCGCTTGTATTTGTAAAAATCCTGGCAGAAGAGTTTTCTCTGATGGAGAAAGTCATAGTATTGTGCTTTGCGATGCCTGCAGCGTCAGCGAGCGTTCTGTTCAGCAGACAGTACCATGGGGAAACGGATTTTGCAACGAAAGTAGTACTGCTTTCCACGCTTTCTTCTCTCGCAGTGATACCTTTGTTTGCTATAATCATCGAATTGTAAGTCGGCGATATAAAAAATACATAATTTGGAATAGACTGTGATATATATTTGGCATAGAAGCGGCAAATAATATAAAAGAAAACATGAGAGGAGAAAAGCCATGAAGAAAAACAGGATTTTACTGTCTGCGGTTCTCTGTCTGTCACTCATGATGTTTGCCGGATGCGGCAGCAATAATGATAATGGTATGAATGATGACAGCAACAAAAGTGTGACTGAAGAGAGCGTAGACAGAGACAACGGCAACAGGAACAAAGATGATTCTGTGACACAGGATATGAAAGACGGCGCCGAGGACATGAAGGACGGTGCTGAAGATGCTGTCGATGATGTCAAAGATGCTATGGACGGCAATGACAGAAACGATTCTGCCGGCGACAGAAACAACAGGTAAATTTTAGTGTAAAGGGTGGCACAGCCACCTTTTATGCTGTAAAATGAAAATAATACCTAAAGATCTGCAGTTTTCGCCCGGCAAGGCTGTGGAGCGGGATGCAGATCTTAAGGATCGGAGGATAATGCGCGCGACATCAGGCGCGCATGATATATGACAAATGGCTAAAAAGAAAAAGAGAAAAAATCTTACAGGTATACTCAGCAAGCACAGGCGCGGTTTTGGATTCGTAAAATGCGAAGGCCTTGAAAAGGATGTATTCATTTCGGCAGATTCGATGGGCGGAGCGATGAACGGAGACGAAGTCGAAGTGGATCTGATCCCGGAATATTTCTGGAGAGATTCCCCGGAAGGGATAATCACAAAAGTCCTGAACAGAGAGATCACAGAGGTCGCAGGAACATTCGAGAAAAGCAAGAAATTCGGATTCGTTGTGCCTGACGGCAAAAAGTTCAATGAGGATATCTTTATCCGGAAAAAGCATTTTTCCGGAGCGAAAAAGGGCGACAAGGTAGTTGCGCAGATCATCAAATACCCGGACAGGCACAACAGTGCCGAGGGCAGGATCATTGAGATAATAAGCCGTGCCGGGCAGGCAGGCGGCGATATCAAAGCGATAGCAAGAAACTACAATATGCGCGAGACTTTCCCGTCAAAGGTGAATGCAGAGGCAAAGGCTGTAAGCAGGAGAAAGATAAGCGACGAAGATCTGAAAAACAGGCGTGATCTTCGCGGAAAGAAGATATTCACTATAGATGGAGCTGATTCAAAGGATTTTGACGATGCGGTATCGATAGAGCTGCTTGATAACGGCAACTATCTGCTGGGCGTCCATATCGCTGATGTGGCTCATTACGTGAAAGAAGACGGCCCTCTGGATCAGGAGGCGCTTGAGAGGGGAACGAGCGTGTATCTGCTGGATCAGGTGATCCCGATGCTGCCGAAGTCTCTGTCAAACGGTATCTGCAGCCTCAATCCGCATGAGGACAGGCTGACACTGTCCGTAGATATGGAGATAACAGCGGATGGCACCATGGTCAGACATGAGATATATGAGAGCGTGATCAATTCCGTCGAAAGGCTCGTATACGATGATGTATCGGATCTGATTGAAAGGAACGAGAAACGTATCGCTGAAAAATATGCACATATCAGAGATGAGCTATTCATGATGCACAATCTGGCAGTCAGACTTTCAAAACTGAGGCATGACAGGGGAAGCCTCGATTTTGACCTCGATGAAGCATATATCACACTGGATGAGAACGGTATACCGTCCGGCATCGGTATAGCTCAGAGGCGAAGTGCGAACAAGCTGATAGAGGAGTTCATGCTTCTTGCCAACGAGACGGTTGCAGAGCATTTTTACTGGATGGAGACACCATTCGTGTACAGAGTACATGAAAAGCCGGCAGCCGATAAGATAGAGCAGCTCAGGATCTTCCTCAAAGGCTTCGGGATCACGCTCAGGGGAAATGCCGACGGCATACACCCGAAGGCTATATGCTCAGTGCTCGACAGCGCCAAAGGCAAACCGGGTGAAGACGTGGTAAATTCTGTGACGCTAAGATCGATGCAGAAAGCGTTTTACAGCACGTCGTGCGAAGGCCATTTCGGCCTGGCACTCAAGTATTACTGCCACTTTACATCTCCGATAAGAAGATACCCTGATCTAATGATCCACCGGATAATAAAGCAGAGCATACATGAAGGCCTGAGTGACAAGGCGCTGAAGCATTTCCGCAAAAAAGCAGAATATGCGGCTGATCAGTCATCGATCGCCGAGAGAAAAGCAGTCGAAGCCGAACGCGAGGTCGAAAAGCTCAAGAAAGCCGAGTACATCAGCTATCATGTCGGAGAGATCTTCGACGGCGTGATCAGCGGAGTGACGGGATTCGGGATATATGTGCAGCTTGAGAACACCGTGGAGGGGCTTGTCAGGATAGATGAGCTGCGGGATGATTACTACGATTATCACAAAGAAAAATACGCCCTCGAGGGAAGGCGTACCGGGAACGTATACAGGCTGGGGGATGAAGTGCGCGTCATCGTGGATCACGTCGACCTTGAAAAACATGAGATCGATTTTCTGATCGCGGGACATCTGTAGAGGCTGCAGCGCTTATCGAAGACAGCGCATCACCGGCTTCATCGATGCATACCGGTTTTGCGGCGACGTCCCCGAGAGACAGCATACCGACGAGTTTAGAGGTTTCCGTAACAGGGAGCCTTCTTATCTGATAGGAAGAAAAAAGCAGTGCGGCGTCATGTACGCTCATATCGGAAGATACGGTCACCGGATCGCAGGTCATGATGTCCGATACAGGTATGGAAAGCGCAGACTCGCTGCTGTCGCTGTTTTCGCATGCCAGCGCGCGCAGCACGATATCGCGGTCGGTCACTATGCCCTTGAGGTGTCCGGCGCTGTCGCATACAGGCATGGAGCCTACGTTGTCTTTTTTCATGTAAAGCGCAGCCAGTGCTACCGGAGTGTTTTCCATTATGCAGGTGATGCCGGTGCTCATCAGTTCTTTTACTTTCATGTGAATGCTCCTTCTACTGGTTTTTGAAGTTTTTATCCACACTTATTATTTACCGGCACACTGCGGTTTTATTCTACAGTGTTTTATGTCTATCTGTCGCGTCCCCAGAAGTTTCTGCTGAAAAGGATTATTATCGTGAAAAGCTCGAGACGTCCTATTATCATCAGGCAGCTCATGTAAAGTTTGAGTACAGGATGAAATGCGGAGAAATTGCCGAGCGAAGCAGTTTCTCCAAAAGCGCTGCCTGTGTTGGAAAGCATTGCAAGAGCTGATGTCAGCGTATCATCCAGACCGAGGCCCTGAAACGACAGCACGAATGATGAAAACAGGAATATGCCCATATATGTTACTACGAATGCTGATATTCCTGATACTACAGGAGCGGGGATTGCAGTTTTTCCGAGCTTCACCGCGACGACTGAACGCGGATGTATCCTCTTGATGCAGCCTCTCCATATCAGCTTGAACATTACCAGCACACGTACGACTTTGAGTGAACCGGATGTAGAAGATGCACATCCTCCTACGAACATCAGTGCTACCAGGATTATCTGGCAGGTCGAAGGCCATGTCATATAAGGTGATCTGGTGTATCCGGAAGTCGTGCTCATGCTGACTACCTGGAAGAACGAATCACGAAGAGCTGTTCCGAAGCCGGTGTCAGTGGCGGCCATCAGTGCGATGGTGCACACTGCTATGGAGACAGCCATGATGATGAGGAAGGCTCTGAGCTCGATATCCTTGAAGACCTCCGCGAATTTCCCCGTTATCAGATAGTGGTAAAGCACGAAGTTTAGCGATGAAAGGATGCAGAACACGGCGATAACCACTTCGACGTATACGCTGTCATAGTATGCGATGCCTGTGGGATGTACGAGGACTCCGCCTGTACTGATACTTCCGAGGGTGTTGATGACCGCATCAAAGAGCGGAACTTTGCCTGAAAGCATCAGAAGGATTATTTCCAGTATCGTGAATGATATATAGGTTATATACAGTATTTTCGCAGAATCGCTCATCCTTACGGTCATCTTCTTGAGCACGGGTCCCGGGGTCTCAGCCTTCGCGATTATCTGACCGTTTATTCCCAGTGCAGGAAGGATGGAAATGACGAAAAGAAGTATTCCCATGCCGCCCAGCCAGTTCGATATCGCTTTCCACAGCAGCAGACCACCTGAAAGGAATTTTCCGGCAACTACAGAACAGCCTGTCGTAGTGAATCCTGATGTGGATTCGAAGAGCGCGTCGATATAATGCTCCGCGAAACCTGCGAGGTAGTACGGGAAAGCACCGATGACAGAAGCAACTATCCAGCAGGATGCGACTACTATATATCCTTCTCGGGTTCTGAATTTTGTCTTATGCGATTTTATGAGCAGTGTGATCAGAAGTCCGAAGATCACAGACGCGGGGCAGCATATCCTGAAAGCGTGAACAGCATCTATGTCTCCGGTTTTTTCAGAGTAGATCCATGGTATGATCATGGAGATGCCCAGGATCAGGATTATGATCCCCATTATTTTTACTATTGCTTTGTAGTTAAGTGTTAATTTTGACATTTGAGTTCTCCAGTCAGTCGTTATCAGCGATCAGGATTCCAGAATCTAGGAGTCAGTATGATGAACATTGTGTAAAGCTCAAGTCTTCCGGCAAGCATGTATATCGACAGAAGGTATTTTGAAAGTACGGAAAGTCCGCCGAAGTTGTCGACCGGACCTACAGCACCGAATCCCGGGCCGATATTCCCCATGCATGTGATGACTGAGGAAAAACACGTCATCATGTCTGCGTTTTCAAATGAAACTATGAACGCACCTGCAAACACCATCGCAAGACAAAGGAAAAAATGATTTACGATCGCAGAAACGGCGTCGCCCGGCATGTTTTTCCCGTTGAGCTTGACAGATTCTACGATGTTCGGATGCAGTCTCGTCGATATGCCGCGGCGTATGAGTTTTAGCAGCACGAGTATCCTCACGACTTTGATACCGCCGCCGGTGGACGATGAACAGCCGCCTATGAACATCAGCATCAGCAGCACCATCTGACATACTATCGGCCAGGTCTCGTAATCTGCAGTGATGAACCCGGTAGTCGTCAGTATCGAAGATACCTGGAACACCGAATCGCTGAAGGCCGGCAGCACTTCATCATACTGCCCGCTGATGAGCAGTGCGGCGAAGATAAATAATGACGCAGCTGCGAATACGAATACATACAGCTTGAACTCAGAATCGCGCGTAAAGGTCTTAAGACCGTGCTTCAGCGACAGAAAATAGAGATTGAAGTTGACTCCGCACAGGAACATGAATGCGGTGATCACCATCCTGATATAGGTGCTGTCAAAGTGTCCTATGCTGTCGGAGTAGTTCGAAAGTCCGCCGGTACCTACTGAGCCGAACGATGTTATAAGCGAATCATAAAGACTCATGCCGCCGAGCATGAGCATGATCGTTTCTATTATCGTAAATAAAAGATAGATGATGTAGAGCGTTTTTGCAGTGTCAGACATCTTGGGTGTCACCTTGTCGAGCGAAGGACCCGGAGCCTCAGATACTGCGATATTCTGACCACTGATACCGAGCGAAGGCATCAGTGCGATCGCGAAGATCAGGATACCCATGCCACCGATCCAGTGCGTGAAAGAACGCCAGAAAAGTATACCTTTCGGCAGCAGTTCCGGTTCAGCCAGCACTGTGGAGCCTGTTGTAGAAAAACCTGAACACGACTCGAAGAATGCATCTGCAAAGTGCGGGATGCTGTCTGTGATGACGAACGGCACTGCGCCGAGTATCGCTGATATCAGCCAGCATAATGTGACTATCAGAAAACCGTCTCTTACTTTGAGATGCTGCATCCTGTACTGACAGAGTTTCATCAGCAGGATACCGATGGCGCCGGCGATGAGCATAGTCATAAGAAACGGTATATATATCGATGAATCGTCGTATATAAATGAGACGATGACCGACGGAAGCATAGAAAGACTGATAACAGCCATCGCTATGCCTATTATCCTGAATACTGAACTTAAATTTAAATTCATAAAACCACCCGTCTCTTATCGTCTGAAGAATCCCAGCTTGCCTGTGTCTTTGAGCAGACTTTCAGTTATGACTCTGTCTCTCAGAAGGCTTAGGAGGATTATCCTGTCATCTTCGTGAATTTCCGTATCGCCGTTAGGTATGATCACTTCACTGCCTCTGTGTATAGCGGCGATGATGATGCCGTCATGAAGATCCAGCTCCGATATAGGAGTATCCAGTATGTTCATGTGCGGAGTGGCGATGATCTCCATAAGCTCAGCCTGTCCTTCGATAAGCTGTGAGGACAGTATCTTCTTTGAACCCTGTACGAAATGCAGGATATTGCTTGTCGTTATGTCCAGCGGGTTGAGAGCCATATCTATGCCCATGCGTGATATTATTTCCGCATAGCTTGTCCTGCTGACCTTTGCGATAACGTCATCCACACCGTGCTGCTTAGCTGTGAGCGCGAGCAGCAGGTTATCCTCGTCGAATCCGGTAGCGGTCACGACTGCGTCCATCATGTCGAGATTTTCTTCTTCTAAAAGTGTCAGATCGGTCGCGTCACCGTGAAGTATCATGACGTCTTCGAGGTGAGCAGACAGATAGTGGCACCTTTCTTTCTTAGCTTCGATTATTTTTACTGCAGCACCGAATTCGGAGAGCATCTCCGCGAGGTAGAATCCT
Source organism: Brotomerdimonas butyrica (assembly GCF_025567305.1). Lineage (NCBI taxonomy): Bacteria > Bacillati > Bacillota > Clostridia > Eubacteriales > Brotomerdimonas > Brotomerdimonas butyrica. Next base: position 143,969 of record NZ_JAOQJP010000004.1, on the reverse strand, counting down.
GTTTTACCGCCGCCTATTATCATGACCTTCTGCAGGTCTGTATATTTGCCGCGCTCGTGGACTTTCGAATTGAGAGCCAGGATAGGGCCTTTTTCACCGATGACATATACGAAATCCTCGGGTTCGATGACTTCTTTTCCGTGAGGGATTATGACTTTTCCATTTTTTGAAATCGCAACGACCAGCATGTCAGGGAGTATCTTGGTGATATCTTTCATGGACTTGCCGATCAGTTTAGGCATGCGGTGCACTGAAAATTCCACAAGCGACACTTTTCCGGATGAAAAGATACCGTTGCTGAGTGTATATTTCTCTGCAAGATATTTGTAGATCTCAACAGTGATACCCTGGTCAGGGTTTACCAGATGATCTATATCGAGTGCTTCTTTTATAAAATTGATCTGCTGCATATGCTCCGGATCGCGTATTCTGGCAACTACCTTGCTGCATCCGAGTTTTTTGGCAAACGAGGCAATCACAAGATTGGCTTCATCGTCGCCTGTTACCGCGATGAGGAAGTCATACGAATCGATATGGAGCTGTTTCAGTAATTTGATTTCTTTGGCGTTTCCGTTGATGGTCATGACGTCCATCTGTGAACTGATCTTCTGAAGAACTGAATCCTCAGAGTCTATGATCGTAACTGAATGGTCGCCGCCCAGCAGAGCCTTTGCAACATTGACTCCAAGTTTGCCGGCGCCGACTATAACTATTTTCATAAAATCTCCTTATTTGTATCCATATTTAGGAACATACTGTATACAGTGGTCCTGCACCACACATACTGTTTTGATTCCGGTGCTTAGGTACATCTGTAAAAGCAGAGCTGCCTATGGATATATTATTTACATACATAATAATTCTACCACTAATCGCTGTAATTTCAACATCTAATTGCAAGAAGAGCTCAAATAGATTAGAATATTACAGGAAACAGTGAAATGGGGTGACAAAGATATGGTAAAGCTTATAGCACTTGATCTCGATGGAACTACTCTCAATAAAGAGGGGGTCATAAGCGAGGAAAACAGAACGGCTCTGGAACAGGCTGCAGAGCGTGGGGTGAACGTCGTTATCGCGACAGGAAGACCTTACTCGGCGCTTCCGAAGGATGTTTTTGATATAGATTCGATAAGGTATGTTCTCACGTCAAACGGCGCCAGGATAACTGATCTGAAAACTGGCAGAAACATCTATGAGAACTGCATGGCGAGAGTGACGGCAGAAAAGTCAGTCGAGCTTCTCAGGCAGCACGATTATGTGATAGAATGCTTCGTCGACGGCATCGCTTATATAGACAGAGCATATTTTGAGATGGTCAAGGCTTCGGGACGCAGTTACAGGAGCGTCAAATATATACTGGAAACGAGAAATCCGGTCGATGATATCTATCAGTTCATTCTGGATCACAGAGATCACATCGAGAACATCAATGTGAACTTCGAGGATATTTCCGAAAAGCCCGCGATGCGTGAGAAAATGCTGGAGATACCGGAAGCGACGATAACTAGCTCCTTTGATCATAATCTCGAGATCGGCGGAGCGACGACCAGCAAGGCGGAGGCGCTGCGCTGCATGTGCGGGATCCTCGGGATAAGCACCGCGGAAATGATGGCAGTCGGTGACAGTCCCAACGATATAGCTATGCTCAAAGCTTCGGGCACTCCTGTGGCAGTCGGTAATGCAAAGGACGAGGTAAAGGCAGTCGCATGCTATATAGCGCCGGAAAATTATCGTCACGGTGTCGCAGATGCTGTAAGGCATTTTGTGCTGAATGAAAATACGATATAGGATTTTTTAGAAATGCTCTCTGGCTTGTAGAAGTCAGGGGGCTTTTTTGATACGCAGGAAAGAGCAGCAGGATGATAACAGGATATGTAAAAGAAATGCAGATTCGCAGAATATGGCAAAAAATTACTTGACATGAATTATTTTACATATTAATATTAAAATGTAAAATAATGTAAAACGAAACAGAAAGAAGGCGATGCGTTGAACAATATACGATTCGGCAGGGTCGGAGAGGATGCCGCGGTAATGCTGCTGGAAGCGCAGGGGTATGAGATACTGGACCGCAACTATAAATGCAGCTGCGGCGAGATAGATATAATAGCTGTAAAGGATGCGGAGATAAGCTTCGTCGAAGTCAAGACACGGAAAAACAGTATCTACGGCAGACCGTGTGAAGCTGTAGATCACCGAAAGCAGCGGCATATAAGGGATGCGGCGATCTGCTATCTGAGGGATGTCTGTAAGAGGCAGTGCGTATTCAGACGGATGCATTTTGACGTGATAGAGATAGTGATGGAACACATCATAGACAGCTTCTGACAGTGGAGAGCAGGAATATATGGAGGGATGAGAGATGCTTACGAAAATAAAAACAGCAACGCTTGCGGGTGTTGCCGGCAGCGTGGTGTCGGTCGAGACAGATATAAGGCGGGGACTGCCTGTTTTCATGGTGGTCGGACTGGCAGACACGACGATAAAAGAAGCGTGCCGGCGCATCAGGCCTGCGATAATGAATTCAGGCTATGATTTTCCGAATGAAAGAGTCACTGTGAATCTGGCGCCTGCGGGAAAACCCAAGGAAGGCAGTCATTTCGACCTGCCGATAGCTGTGGGGATAATAGCGTCAGGGATCGTGCCGGCCGGAACAGATATCAATGATACAGCATTTCTGGGAGAACTGTCGCTGGACGGCAGGATAAACAGGGTAAACGGTGCGCTCCCGCTGGCGATGAGCCTTAGAGCTGCTGGCGTGAAGGATATAGTGGTGCCGCGAAAAAATGCTGAAGAGGTCGCGATACTGCAAGATGTCACCATACTGCCTGCGGATGATCTCAGGCAGGTGATCGAGCACATAACAGGGGACAGGCCTATCCATGCATATGAACCGGTTCATACGGTGACAGGAGGAACATGGAACGGTGATTTTTCTCAGGTGATAGGACAGGAGCTTGCTAAAAGAGCTGTCATGATCGGGGCGGCCGGCAGACATGGTGTATTGCTGATTGGCGATCCGGGCTGCGGGAAGACGATGCTTGCAAAGCGCATACCTACGATACTGCCGGAGCTGACATATGAAGAAAAGCTTGAGATCACAGGGATATACAGTGTTGCAGGCCTTCTGGGCGAAAGAATGCCGATAATACAACAGCGGCCGTTCAGAAGTCCGCATCACACGATATCGCCGGCAGCGCTGATAGGCGGAGGGAGAAGACCGAGGCCGGGAGAGCTTTCTCTCGCACACAGAGGAGTGCTGTTTCTGGACGAGCTTGGAGAGTTTGACAGCAGAGCGATCGACGCCATGCGTCAGCCGATCGAGGATGGTATGGTGAGGATACACAGGAACCTCGATGAAGTCATCTTTCCGGCGGAGATCATGCTTGTTGCAGCGGCGAATCCGTGCAAATGCGGCAATCTGTGGAATGAAAAGAAAATATGCACGTGCACGCCGAGGCAGATACAGAATTATATGCGCAAGCTTTCGGGGCCGTTTTCGGATCGTATAGATATGCATGTAAAGATGCGGCCCGTGCCGGAAGAAGAACTTAGAAAAAGTGCAGATCAGGAAAGCTGCCAGCCTGACGGCAGCTGTATCTCGTCTGAAGAAATGAGAGAAAAAGTCGCACAGGCTTATGAGATACAGAAATGCAGGTATAAGGGAACGATGTATGAGAGCAACGGCTCTCTTGATGAAGCGGGAATATCACGATTCTGTACACCGGATGAAAAGGCCCGGAAACTTATGACTGAGGCATACGGCAGAATGGGGATATCCATGCGTGCTTATGGCAGAGTGCTGAAAGTGGCGAGAACGATAGCTGATATAGATGGCGAAAATGATATCGGGGAGAGTCATATAGCTGAAGCGCTGATGTACCGGATCTCGGATAAAAATGAAGCGCGCGGCGCGATGTGAAATAAAAGAGAAATTTTATCATAAAGGGTCAGGAAAAGGGTTATATAATGGAAACAAAAATAAATGCAGAACGTATCACTTCGAGTATGGCACAGTATCCGGATATGCTCAGGGGGATAAAAAACTGTCCGAAAGAGCTGTTCTGTATCGGTGATATATCTCTGCTCAAACGGCGTTGTGTAGCTGTTGCGGGATCGCGGAACACTACCGTGTATGGCAGGAATATGGCGGTGAGATTTGCAGGAGATATCGCCCGCGCAGGTTTTACTGTAGTGAGCGGCATGGCACGGGGGATAGACACGTGCGCGCACCGTGGAGCTCTTGATGCCGGGGGAGATACGATAGCGGTGCTCGGATGCGGAGTCAATGTGTGTTATCCGAAGGAAAACGGAAAACTGAAAAAGGAAATCGAGCAAAAGGGGCTTGTGATTTCTGAATATCCGCCTGATGCTGAACCGCAGCGTTATTTTTTCCCGCAGCGAAACAGGATAATAAGCGGACTTTCAGAACTCACGCTGATCGTTCAGGCGAGAAATGACAGCGGAGCCCTGATAACTGCAGAGCTTGCAGCAGAGCAGGGCAGAGAGGTGTGCGCTTTGCCGGGAAATATAGACAGCCAGTATAATATAGGAAGCAATAAGCTCATCAGGGAAGGTGCCACGCCGGTGCTGAGCACAGGTGATCTGCTTGAGATGCTGGGTGCAGGTGCGTTTGGACGGGAAGAGGCTGAGCGGATACTCAGTGAAACAGAGCTGAGGATATACAGACTTCTGTGTGAGCACGGCGAGCTGAGCACTGATGAGCTGTGCAGGATCATGGAAAAACCGCCGTCGTATGTTGCAGGTATAGTGACTGTAATGGAGATGAAAGGTGCTGTTTTTTCAGATATGGGTAAAGTTTTTATTGCAAAAGCATAAAAATATACATATAATCAAATACTAGAAGCTAAATTTAACAAAAAAAGGAGGAGTCTTCATGGCTGCCGCAAAGAAAATACTGGTAATTGTCGAATCACCATCGAAGGCTAAAACCATAGGAAAGTTTTTAGGAAGCCGCTATAAAGTGATCGCTTCGGTCGGACATGTGCGCGATCTTCCTAAGAGTAAACTTGGAATAGATATAGACAACGATTTCGAGCCCCGATATATATCGATAAGGGGCAAGGGTGATATAATAAAAGAACTTAAAAAAGAAGCGAAGAATGCTTCAAAAGTCTACCTCGCGACCGACCCGGACCGTGAGGGAGAAGCGATATCATGGCATCTGGCGTTTCTGCTCGGTATAGATATAGATTCGCCGTGCAGGATAGTTTTCAATGAGATAACGGAAAAGGCCATAAAAACAGCTATAAAAAGTCCCAGGCCTATCGATCTCAAGCTCGTCGATGCGCAGCAGGCCAGAAGAGTGCTGGACAGACTTGTGGGATATCAGATAAGTCCGCTTCTCTGGAGAAAGATACGCAGAGGGCTGAGTGCCGGAAGAGTACAGTCAGCTGCATTAAAGATAATCTGCGACAGAGAAAACGAGATAAAAAAATTCAAGCCGCAGGAATTCTGGAACATTACTGCAGAATTCGAAAAGGATAAAAACTTTATCGCGAAGCTAATCGAGTACAAAGGTGAAAAGCTTCTGATAGAAAACAGGGAGCAGAACGATGAGATACTGGCGCAGCTTGAACAGGGCAGATATATCGTAAAGAGTATAGAAGAAAAAGACAGATCGAGAAGGGCGGCAGCGCCTTTCACTACGAGCAGCATGCAGCAGGATGCTGCAAACAAGATAAATTTCACGACAAAAAAGACTATGATGATCGCGCAGCAGCTTTACGAAGGCGTAGAAGTAAAAGGACGCGGTACCATCGGTCTGGTATCATATATAAGAACAGATTCCGTCAGGATATCCGATGAAGCCAGGGCTGCATCGAAAGAGTATATCATCAGCAATATGGGCGAACAGTATTATGGCGGGAATGTATATAAAAACAAGAAAAAAGATGTACAGGATGCGCACGAAGCGATAAGACCGAGTTATATAGAACTCGATCCTGAAAGCATCAAAGATTCGCTGAGCAAGGATCAGTACAACCTGTATCGTCTGATATGGAACAGATTCGTGGCCAGCCAGATGGCTCCTGCAAAGTTCAAGGCTCTGAATGTCATCGTGGAGAATGGTGATTACGACCTGAAGGCTGTGGGATCGAAGCTTGTTTTTGACGGTTTTCTTAAAGTTTATTCTCATGCCAGGGATGATGAGGAGGACAGATGGCTTCCTGATATGGATGAAGGCGAAGTGCTCAAGGCTGTAAAGGTCGAAGGAGTGCAGAATTTTACGCAGCCTCCTGCAAGATTCACAGAAGCCAGCCTGGTGAAGGACCTGGAAGAAAAGGATATCGGGCGTCCGAGCACCTATGCCCCTATCGTTGCTACTCTCATAGACAGAAAGTATATTTCGAAAGAAAAAAAATCATTGATTCCAACAGAACTAGGGTTTATAGTAACTGATATGATGGAACAGTACTTCAAGGAGATAGTAGATGCAGGATTTACAGCTCAGATGGAGGATAATCTTGATGATATAGAATCCAAGGGAGTACGGTGGAAGAGCGTCATAGAGGACTTTTACGGTACGCTCAAGGAAGAACTGGATATCGCGGACAAGCAGATCGAAAAGGTGGAGTTCGAAGAAGAGCTCACGGGTGAGATGTGTGAGAAATGCGGCAAGCCTATGGCTGTAAAGCACGGTCGGTTCGGCGTTTTTGCAGCATGCACAGGTTATCCGGAATGTAAAAACACGAAGCCTCTCGTACAGTCCATAAATGTCAAGTGCCCGAAGTGCGGCAAAGATATAGTGGCAAGAAAAAGCAAAAAAGGCAGAGTGTTTTACGGATGCAGCGGCTATCCGGAATGCACGCAGTCATACTGGAACAAGCCGATAGACAGAAAATGTCCTAAATGCGGCGAGCTGCTGGTCGAGAAAAAAAGCAAAGATGCAAAATATGCATGCTCCAACAGCGAGTGTGATTACAAAGAATAGAGATATAAAGATATGCTGACTCGTGTCAGTGACAGAAGGAGGGGAACATGGTACAATTTCATGCAACAACTATCGTAGCAGTCAGAAGAGGACCGGACGATATCTGCATCGGCGGAGACGGTCAGGTCACGATGGGAGAGACCGCTATAATGAAAAACGGCGCTAAAAAAGTGAAGAAGATCTATAAGAATACAGTGATAACAGGCTTTGCGGGATCTGTAGCCGATGCTTTTTCGCTGACAGAGAAATTCGAAAGCAAACTCGATGAACACGGCGGCAATCTGAAACGTGCTGCGGTCGCACTGGCGCAGCTGTGGCGTTCGGACAAGGCTATGAGAAACCTTGAAGCGCTTATGATCGTTGCTGATAAATCTGATATGCTGGTTCTTTCGGGAACCGGTGAAGTGATCGAACCTGACCAGCCTTTTGTTGCGATAGGCTCAGGGGGCAACTATGCGTATTCCGCGGCTAATGCCCTTTATAATAATACAGATCTCGGAGCAGAGGAAATAGTAAGAAAATCACTGGAAATCGCGGCGTCGATCTGCGTTTACACCAATGATCATATTTCTGTAGAAAAATTATAGGAGGTAGATGGATGGCCAACAAGCTTTACCAGATGACGCCTAAAGAAATAGTGGGCGAACTGGATAAATATATAATAGGACAGGATGAAGCAAAAAAATCTGTAGCGATCGCTTTGAGAAACAGATACAGAAGAAGTCTTCTCTCAGAAGAGATGAGAGAGGAGATAACTCCTAAAAATATACTTATGATGGGACCTACAGGATGTGGTAAGACAGAGATCGCAAGAAGGCTTGCGAAACTGATGGACGCTCCGTTCGTAAAGGTAGAGGCGACGAAGTTCACGGAAGTCGGATACGTGGGACGTGATGTGGATTCCATGGTGAGAGACCTTGTCGAGGCTTCAGTGAGGATAACGAAGCAGGCGATGCTCGAAGAAAAGTATTCCGTTGCGGATGAGATCGTGGAAGAAAAGATAATCGAAGCGATAATCCCGGGAAACAAGAAGAACGCATCAGGAAATCAGAACAGAGGACCTTTTGATTTCATCCTGGGGAACAGCGGATATCTCAGTCAGAAGGAGCAGTACGAACAGCAGCAGGCAGAGGAACAGAAGACTGAACCTGATATGCTTGCCAGAGAGCAGGTCAGACAGCAGCTTCGTGAAGGACTCCTGGAAGAACAGTATATAGAGATACAGGTGACGGATGCCCCTAAAACGAACGCTCTGGATATGGGCAATGAGGGCATGAGCATAGCGATAGGAAATATTTTCGGTGATATGGCGCCGAAAAGGATGAAGAATAAGAAAGTAAAGGTAAAAGACGCCAGAAGGATCCTGCGCGAAGAAGAAGCGCAGAATCTGATAGACATGGATCAGGTCACAGATGATGCACTGCAGAATGCTGAGCAGAACGGTATAATATTCATCGATGAAATCGATAAGATCGCATCTGGCTCGAGCTACAGAAGCGGCGCTGATGTATCAAGGGAAGGTGTGCAGAGAGATATCCTTCCTATCGTTGAAGGCAGTGTGATAAATACAAAGCATGGTCCGGTGAAGACTGATCATATACTCTTCATAGGCGCGGGTGCGTTCCACACGGCGAAGCCGACCGATCTCATACCGGAGCTTCAGGGGCGTTTCCCGATAAGAGTGGAGCTGGAAAAACTCGACAAGGATACATTCGTAAAGATCCTTACGGTGCCGGAGAATGCTCTGCTGAAGCAGCACAAGGCGCTGCTTGAAACTGAAGGCATAGAGATCGAGTTTACAGATGAAGCTATTGACGAGATAGCCACTATGGCGTTTCTGATGAACGAACAGACCGAAAATATAGGTGCAAGAAGACTGCATACGATACTGGAAAAGCTTCTGGAGGACATTTCCTTTAACATCCCGGATATGGATGATGAGAAAATTACGATCGATCAGCAGTATGTGAAAGAAAAATTTGCTGAGAAAATACATCCGGAAGATATAGACAAGTATATATTGTGATCAGGCGGCCTGACAGGAACTCCATTGGTATCTGTAAACAACAGATGTTGGTGGAGTTCTGTCGATTGTTTGCAAAAGAACAAATTAAACAGGCTAAATACGATGAAAACAGCACTTTTGTGTCAATTGTGTGAAAAATGATACTTTTTGGAAAAATCAAAAAATATCGTTGCTTTGTTGAATATAAATGTATATAATATAGATAATATGTAAAAATTCAAATATGATAAATAAAATATAACAGTTTAAATCAGATGAGGTAGGAGATGAATATGTTATCAAAGGTAAGAAAGCTGAACTGGATGCTTCAGGAGAGCCCGACAGGGGCATTCTCGTTTGATGAGATGTGTGAGCTTATGAGCGAACTTATGGATGCGAACGTTTATATCGCGAACAGGACCGGAAAAGTGATCGGTGTAGGATATAAAATAAAGTCAGACAGCATGGCTATTTCAGATGCGGAGACGGGTTCGCAGGTATTCCCGGAGGAATATAATGAAGAACTGATGCGTGTCAGAGAAACTGTTGCGAATGTTTCAGGCGAAGAGGCGCTCAAGATATTCAAGTACGATTATGACACATCGGACAAGCTCCATACTATAATTCCGATATTAGGCGGAGGAAAGAGATGGGGAACACTGATACTTACGAGATACACTCCTGAGTTCACAGAGGAAGATCTCGTTCTCGGTGAATATGGAGCAACGATAGTCGGAATGGAGATACAGAGAAGAAAGTCTCTCGAAAGAGAAGAAGAAGAGAGAGAGATCGCAATGGTGCAGATGGCGATAGGCACTCTTTCGTATTCGGAAATAGAAGCTGTACAGCAGATATTTGCCGAGCTTGATGGAGATGAAGGACTTCTCGTTGCCAGCAAGATCGCGGACAGATCAGGGATCACCAGGTCTGTTATCGTCAATGCGCTCAGGAAGCTTGAGAGTGCAGGCGTCGTAGAATCCAGATCGCTCGGTATGAAAGGAACGAGGATCAAGATCACTAATTCCAAATTCAAGGAAGAACTCAACAAGATGGCTATATAAGACAGATGCTTATATTCTGAATGCGATCTGAAATAATGACAGAAGTCTCCTGCTTTGCATAATATGTAAAGCAGGAGTTTTTCGTTTTTGAGGAGCTGTGGAGATATGTCGGGTAAGTCATGCGGAAAAAGAAAAAGAAGACTGGGAAAGCGCGGAAGCTGCGGCGGAAAGAGAAAAGTGCGAAGGCTTGTGCTGGTGCCGCTCGTTACGGCAGTCGTGCTCTTTTCTGCGATATTCGTATATCTGCAGGCGGTCATAGATCCGAATCTTGAGGATATATCCAGAATGAGGGCGGAAGTTCTCGTGACAAGAACTATAAACAGAGCGCTTTCAGAGCTTTTTCAGGAGCAGACTGTAGAAGAAGACCTTTTTCTGCTTAAAAAGGATGAAAACGGAAAAACAGAGCTTGTACAGGCAAATTCTATAGCCATCAACATACTGCTCACACAGCTTGCGCTGAATCTGCAAGAGGCATTCAGGACGATGGATGAAGAACCTCTGCAGGTACCGCTGGGCGCATTGATGGGCAGCAAGATGCTTTCGCAGACAGGACCGTGTGCAGATGTGGTCATAAAGCCCGTAAGCGTGATTTCCACGGATTTCAGGACAGAGTTTGACTCTAAGGCCATAAATCAGACTAAATACAAGATATACATAGTCCTCAAATGCCGTGTAAAGGTCATGGCGCCTTTTTCATCCAGGACTTTCGATACGTCGAGCAAGATACTGCTTGCAGAAACCGTGATACTCGGAGATGTACCGGACAGCTTCGTGCAGGTGCCTAAAGATGATATTTTAGATGTAACAGAATGATAAAAATGTGGTAATATAAGAACATGCTTAGATTTAACGATAAAAATGAAATAATCACAGAAGAATACAGGGCTGTTCTCGTCGGGATACAGCTTGACAAAGATATATCGTATTCGATGGAAGAGCTCGCCGGACTGGCCGAGGCTGACGGTATCGAAGTCGCCGGCATGATGGTGCAGGCTCGTGAAAAGCCGGATACAGCGACGCTGATAGGTAAGGGAAAGGTGGCGGAGCTGGCAGAGATGTGCGAGGCGATGGATGTCGATACCGTTATATTCAACGAAGAGCTTTCCGGCGTGCAGCTGAGAAACCTCGAAGAAGCGACCGGTGTAAGAGTCATCGACAGGACGATACTGATCCTCGACATATTCGCAGACAGAGCAGCATCAAAGGAAGGAAAACTGCAGGTGGAGCTTGCGCAGCTGCAGTACAGGATGCCGCGTCTCACAGGCTTCGGAAAATCGCTGTCGCGTCTCGGCGGAGGTATCGGCACAAGAGGCCCGGGCGAAAAGAAGCTTGAGACTGACAGACGGCATATCACCAGAAGGATAGACGATATCAGAGAAGAACTCAGAAAAGCGGAGAAGAGCCGCCAGCTGCAGAGAGCAGGCAGAGAGAAGTCACGGCTTCCTGTCGTGGCACTCGTAGGATATACGAATTCAGGAAAGTCTGCGATAATGAACAGGCTGCTTTCAATGGCTGACAACGAGGAAAAGACTGTCGCATCTAAAGACATGCTCTTCGCCACGCTTGACACGCAGCACAGACGGATAACGCTGGAGCAGGGAAACGAGTTCATACTTATAGATACCGTAGGTTTTGTCAGCAAGCTGCCTCACGGACTGGTGGAGGCCTTTAAATCCACACTGGAGGAAGTAAAATATGCAGATCTGCTGATACACGTTGTAGATAGTTCATATGCAGAACGTGATTTTCAGATCGAAGTCACGGATCGTGTTCTGGGACAGATAGGCGCAGGCAGCAAGGAAAAACTCATGGCGTACAATAAGATCGATCTCGCGGATGAGATGCCGATCGATGTCAGTGGAAATGACGCGGTATATGTTTCGGCCAGAACCGGCCGGAATATGAACGAGCTGCTTGCTGCTGTAAAGAACAGTCTTTTTGGAAAACGCATACATGCGAGATTCGTCATACCGTATGATAAAGGCGGTGTGACGTCATATCTGTGTGAAAACGGAGAAATAACCTCGATGCAGTATGAAGCGGAAGGAACCGTGCTCGAAGGCAATTTTGAAGTGGCAGATTATGAAAAATACAAAAGCTTTACAGTAGCCTGATGCCGTCGAAATAAATTTGCAGTTATGACAGAGGAAAACAGATGGAATTATATAAAACCGTGAAAAAAGAAGCGGAAGCGGAACAGATCATAGAAAAATCGAGGTTTACGGCTCATGTAAAACCGGTCGAGACAAAGGAGGAGGCAGATGAATTCATCGCCTCTGTAAAGAGCAGATATAAAGATGCGACCCATAATGTGCCGGCAATGGTTCTGGGCGACAAGTTTCAGATCCAGTGGGCCAGCGATGACGGAGAACCGCAGGGGACTTCAGGTGCGCCGATAGTGCAGATGCTGGTAAAGGAAGGCATAACAAATGTTGCGGTCGTGGTCACTCGATATTTCGGAGGAATAAAGCTCGGGACAGGTGGTCTTGTGCGTGCATATACCAGCAGTGCGAAACTCGGAATAGATGCAGCACAAGTTTGCGCTGTTTGCGAGATTTGTTTGCTTAAAATCAAAATAGACTATACTTTTTTGGCAAAACTGCAGAATATGGCTTCGGGTGTTTTTGAAGAAAATGCACCTGAAACAGCATTTATTATCGATGAAATACAGTATATGGACAAGGTCATAATGGATATTCTCACAACTTTCGACAGAAAGGATAATGTGCTTGCTTTGCTTACAAATACTACGTCTGGAGCTGTTGAGATCCTCGAGGAAAAAACTTTGTTGAAAAAAATATAAAAAAGGTGTTGACAGATTAGAGGTCATGCTGTATAGTTAGTAAATGTGCCGAGCAAACAGATAAAAAGTGAGGGCGCTTAGCTCAGCTGGGAGAGCACCTGCCTTACAAGCAGGGGGTCATAGGTTCGAGCCCTATAGCGCCCACCAAACTTTAAAAGGTACAGACGATGCGGTCCGGTAGTTCAGTTGGTTAGAATGCCAGCCTGTCACGCTGGAGGTCGACGGTTCGAGCCCGTTCCGGATCGCCAATTTTAAAACATACATATTAATATGCTGGTGTGGCTCAACGGTAGAGCAGCTGATTTGTAATCAGCAGGTTGGGGGTTCGATTCCCTCCACCAGCTCCAATTAAAAAAATATTGGAAATGCTGTTAAAAAAGTGCTTGACAAATTCGTGAAGTATGATAAGATAGCAAAGCAGACTTTTTCGAGGGATTCCCGAGTGGCCAAAGGGGGCGGACTGTAAATCCGTTAGCTGAGCTTTCGGTGGTTCGAATCCACCTCCCTCGACCAATAATAAGCGGAAGTGGCTCAGGGGTAGAGCATCGCCTTGCCAAGGCGAGGGTCGCGAGTTCGAATCTCGTCTTCCGCTCCAATTTGCGGATGTAGTTCAATGGTAGAACCTCAGCCTTCCAAGCTGATGGCGTGAGTTCGATTCTCATCATCCGCTCCAATTTTTTAAGGGCTCATAGCTCAGCTGGATAGAGCAACGGCCTTCTAAGCCGTGTGTCCGGGGTTCGAATCCCTGTGGGCTCGCCATTTTAAAAAAAGATGGGGTATAGCCAAGTCGGTAAGGCAACGGACTTTGACTCCGTCATGCGTAGGTTCGAGTCCTGCTACCCCAGCCAATATGACCCATTAGCTCAGTCGGCAGAGCACTTGACTTTTAATCAAGGTGTCCGGAGTTCGAATCTCCGATGGGTCACCATCGAAAAGGCTTGGGGTCATCTGAAATAACAGGCATGGACTTGTCGCAGAAGCATGAGGAGAGGTGTCCGAGTGGTTTAAGGAGCTGGTCTTGAAAACCAGTGACTCCGAAAGGGGCCGTGGGTTCGAATCCCACCCTCTCCGCCATATATGCGGAGACTTTGTCGGAAGTCGATTGGTTTATACCACATATAATTGAATAGAAGTTTAGTTTAGCCTGGAGAAGTACTCAAGAGGCTGAAGAGGACGGTTTGCTAAATCGTTAGGGTTCGCAAGGGCCGCATGGGTTCGAATCCCATCTTCTCCGCCATTTCTGTGGAGCGGTTTTAGCCGGACTTGATTCACAGTCATGCAGGGGTATAGCTCAGTTGGTAGAGCAGTGGTCTCCAAAACCACGTGCCGTGGGTTCGAATCCTACTGCCCCTGCCAATAACTAAACATAATCGGGGTGTAGCGCAGTTTGGTAGCGCAACTGGTTTGGGACCAGTGGGCCGCGGGTTCAAATCCTGCCACCCCGACCATTATTTGACAACAGATGGGCCATTAGCTCAGTTGGTCAGAGCGTCCGGCTCATAACCGGCAGGTCCGGGGTTCAAGTCCCTGATGGCCCACCATAATATTGTTTATAAGTAGTATGCCCAGATAGCTCAGTTGGTAGAGCAGGGGACTGAAAATCCCCGTGTCCTTGGTTCGATTCCGAGTCTGGGCACCACTTATTTATAAAGATAATCTCTTGCTGACTATGTCCGAGGGATTATTTTTTTATAGCATAGGAAAATTTCTCATAGAGAAATTGACGGATTCACCTGGACGCAATGCGAGGAGGTAAGACGGAAAATGGCACAGTTATATTACAGATACAGCACGATGAATGCCGGAAAGTCCATAGAAGTTATAAAAGTGGCATATAATTACGAGGAACGCGGAAAAAAGGTGCTTGCTCTGGTGCCGGGCATAGATGACCGGTATGGAAAAGGGAAGATAACTTCGAGAGTCGGGCTCAGCCGTGAAGCTACTATAGTCAATGAAGATACTAATATACTGGAGATCTTCATGAGGGAAAACGACATAGAGACGATCGATTGTGTGGTCGTGGATGAGTGTCAGTTCCTGAAGCAGCATCATGTCGAAGAACTTGTGGAGATAGTCGACAGCTTCAATATACCGGTGCTCGCGTACGGTCTGAAGAATGATTTTAAAAATGAACTGTTCGAGGGCTCGTATTATATGCTGATATATGCGGATAAGATCGAAGAAATCAAAACTATCTGCTGGTGCGGCAGAAAAGCCACGATGGTGGCGAGAGTGATCGATGGCAAATTCGTGAAAAGCGGAGAGCAGATCATGGTCGGCGGCAACGATATGTATGTTTCTCTATGCAGGAAACACTACAATGAAGGCCGTATAGGCCCTAAAGAGTGATTCTTACGGAGTGTGAAATGTTGCGCGGAAGTCTGCTGCTATTCAGATATGATGCTGCAGCGACATGCTGGACTACGGTGGAATCAACGATAAAAATGACGAAACGGATCCTGTTTTTCAGGATCCGTTTTAAAATACTCGTATGTCTGTGATCGTTGATTATTGTTGTGAAGTATCCGCATCTTCGCTCACGTTAAAAAAGGGGCGGTATCTGAACTCGTCACAGAGGAGCCGGCGAAGTTTAAGTGCAGTTGCGTCTGCTCCTGCGCTTTCGACTGCGCTTTCCTGCCCTGCCAGGTATTTCTTTCGCGCATAGTGCTGTGTATGCCGTTCAGGATCGTACGTTTTTTGTAGCTCCAGGCGGGCGAAATGAGCGTTGAGCGCGGTGCGTCGCCTGAGATCCTGTGTACTGTGACCTGAGGCGGGATCAGCTCCAGAGCTGATATGACCAGATCGGTGTATTCTTCGATACTGTCAAAGGAAACATAGTCAGGATAGAGCTTTTCCATGGGAGAACCCTTTACCAGATTGAACATATGCAGTTTTATTCCGAATATTCCCCGGCTGCATACGTGTTTTACGGAATCGAGCATCATTTCACGGGTCTCTCCGGGGAGTCCCAGGATCAGATGAGTCACGACAGGAATGCCGCGGCTTATCAGTTTTTTGACTGCGAGGTCATAATCGTCAAGCGTGTAGCAGAGATTCATTTTTGCGGCAGTTTCTGCATGTATGGTCTGAAGTCCGAGTTCCACCCACATGAATGTTTTTTTGTTGAGCTCTGCGAGCAGATCGACCACGTCATCCGGCAGACAGTCCGGCCGTGTAGCTATGGCGATGCCTTTTACAGACGGGTGTTCGAGAGCCGCACAGAACTTTTCGCGAAGCTCAGTAACGGGTGCATATGTATTCGTGTGGCTCTGGAAGTACGCTATGTAGCCTGCGCTGGGCCATTTGTCCGAAAGCAACGTTATCTGGCTGTCGAGGTCGGCTATGATATCTCCCGAACCGGCAGCAGTGTCACCTGAGCCGCTCGCTGAACAGAAAAGACAGCCGCCTACACCTTTGGTGCCGTCACGGTTCGGGCATGTGAATCCGCCGTCGATAGACAGTTTGACCATCTTCATCCCGAACTTTTTCTTCAGATAAGTGTTTACAGTGTTGATCCTCAGCTCCTGACCGTCAGAGTCGTCGAAAATCAGCGGTTTGCGGCTGCATGCCATAGTATCGTGCTCCTTTAAAATTTCATTATAAGTACATTTTCAATAGTCTGATTATATGATATAATAAACCATTATGATTGAGAGTAACAAGTGTTTGTTGGAAAATGAAAAAAAATATATGCCCGGAGATGATTTCGGAGAAACGACTGAGAAGCCTAAGCTGCTTCTGCACAGCTGCTGCGGACCGTGCAGCACTGCGGTGATAGAACGGCTTACCGATGAATTCGATGTGACGGTGTTCTTTTACAATCCATGCATAACGGAGGAAAAGGAATACCAGCTCAGGAGAAGCGCTCAGCTGCAGTATCTGGAAAAGTTCAACGAGGAAAACGCAGGAGTGACCAGAGTTTACTTTATGGAGCTGGATTACAGACCGCGCGATTTTCTCGAGGCAGTCAGAGGACTCGAGGATGAGCCTGAAGGCGGGGCCAGATGCAGCGTATGCTTTAAGCAGAGACTGGAAAAAACAGCTGAAACAGCAAGCCTTTCGGGGTATGACTATTTCGGCACTACGCTGACAGTCAGCCCGCACAAGAATTACAAGCTTATTTCCAGGATAGGCAGTGAGCTGGCGCTGCGATACAGACTTTCGTTTCTGGACAGAGACTTCAAGAAAAAAGACGGCTTCAGACGATCTGTTGAGCTGTCAAAAAAATACGGATTATACCGCCAGAACTACTGCGGTTGTAAATATTCAAACAGAAGAGGAGATGAGTGATAATGAGTGGACTTATAATCCCTAAGAACTACACGCCGTTCATTGACTACATGGAAAGTCAGAGAGCGATTAAAAAAATAAAGGACTTTTTCCAGCAGGAGCTGGCTTACGGTCTCAGGCTGCGCAGAGTTTCCGCACCGCTGTTCGTGGCGCCGGAATCCGGACTGAACGACAACCTGAATGGAGTTGAACGTACTGTAAGCTTTACGATAAAGGACATGGATGAAAAAAAGGTAGAGATCGTGCAGTCTCTTGCAAAATGGAAGAGAATGGCGCTCGGAAGATACAAGTTCAAGCCGGGTACAGGGCTTTACACGGACATGAACGCGATAAGGCGCGATGAGGAGCTCGACAACCTTCACTCCATCTATGTGGACCAGTGGGACTGGGAGAAAGTCATAAACAAGGAAGACAGGACGGAAGAATATCTGGAGGAGACCGTGGTAACGCTTTACAATGCCATAAAGAACCTCAACGACTATGTCAACAGACTTTACAATGAACTGAAGACAGAGCTTCCGAACGAGATATTCTTTATAACCTCGCAGGAGCTGGAGGATATGTATCCTGACAAGACTCCGAAGGAACGCGAGGATATCATAGCAAGAGAAAAACGTGCCGTTTTCATCAGGAAAATAGGCGGACAGCTGAAATCGGGCCAGAAGCACGACGGAAGAGCTCCGGATTATGATGACTGGGAGCTGAACGGCGATATAATCCTCTGGAACGACGTGCTGGATCGCGCATTCGAGATCTCTTCGATGGGGATCAGAGTCGACGAGAAGGCGATGGACAGACAGCTGACTCTTGCAGGAGCTGATGACAGACGCGGCATGGAATTCCACAGGATGATCCTTAACGGCGAACTTCCGTATACTATAGGCGGAGGTATAGGTCAGAGCAGACTCTGCATGTATTTCCTCAGAAAAGCGCACATAGGCGAAGTGCAGGCGTCGATATGGCCTGATGAAATGATCAGGGAGTGCAGGGAAAACGATATTTTCCTGCTGTAGCTGATGAAATACGTAGACCTGGTCATAGACAACAAAAGCGACAGCACAGACATCCTTTATACATACGGATGTGAAGACGACAGCGTCTGCGTCGGAAGCAAGGTATACGTGCCCTTTGCACAAAGCCGGAATCTCAGAGACGGCTATGTGGCTGCGGTTTCGGATCGTGCGCCGGAAGGTCTGGGCGCAAAGCTCAGATATGTAGACAGCGTGGATCCGGACGTTTCGCTCACGCCTGAAATGGTGCGTACGGCACTGTGGATGAGGCAGAGATATCTTTGCAGATATATAGACGCGATAAAGTGCTTCACACCTGCAGGCAGCAAACTGAAGAAGGGCACGAGAAAAGATCCGTTCGCCGGCAGGCAGGGAGTGGAGTCCGAAGTCGCACAGCTGACGAAGCAGCAGAACGATGCGCTTGCGGAGATCGGAGAAGCTGTCGAAAGCGGACAGCATGAGAGGTTTCTGATACACGGCGTCACCGGAAGCGGCAAGACTGAGATCTATATCAGAGCGACTGAAAAGGTGCTTGATAAGCGCCGGAAGGCGATCATTCTCGTACCTGAGATATCGCTCACTGCGCAGATAATAGACAGATTCATCGGGAGATTCGGCAGCGACAGGATAGCGGTGCTGCACAGCAGGCTGTCACTGGGAGAGCGATACGATCAGTGGAAAAAGATAAGAGACGGCGGCGTGGATATCGTCATCGGAGCAAGATCGGCGGTGTTCGCGCCGCTTGAGCATCTGGGGCTGATCGTTGTGGACGAGGAGCACGAATCCACGTACAAATCCGACCATACTCCCAAGTATGATACTGTAGAAGTGGCAGTAAAACGCCTTCAGGATAAAGACAGCAGGGGTGTGCTGATACTCGGCAGCGCCACACCGTCGGTAGCGACGTACAGGCGAAGCGAAGAAGGCATATACAGACTTATAAAGCTCACGGAAAGATACAATAAAGTGAGCATGCCGGAAGTGACGGTGACTGATATGCGTGATGAGCTCAGATCCGGGAACACGTCGGTGATAAGCGGCAGGCTGTATCAGTCGATGAAAGAGCAGCTCGGCGCGGGTAAGCAGGTGATGCTTTTCCTGAACCGAAGAGGATATTCGACATTCATTTCGTGCAGAGAATGCGGTTATGTCGCAAAATGCCCGACTTGCGGGCTTTCTCTGACTTATCATAAAAAAAACGGCAGCGCGGTATGCCATTACTGCGGGTATCAGACAGCGGCCATAAGCAGCTGTCCTGATTGCGGGAGCCGATATGTGAAATATTTCGGCAGCGGTACCGAAAAAGTTGAAGAGACAGTTTCGGCTATGTTTCCGGAGTACAGCACGGAAAGACTGGACCTTGATTCAGTCAGGAAAAAAGGGGAGCTCGAGCGCAGGCTCAGAGCGTTTCAGAAAGGAAAGACAGACATACTGATAGGGACGCAGCTGATCGCAAAGGGACTCGACTTTAAAAATGTCGGACTCGTAGGGATAGTATCAGCTGACGTCGCATTGAACATACCGGATTTCAGATCGCCGGAAAGGGCGCTGCAGCTTATCATACAGGCGGCGGGCCGTGCCGGCAGAGGAGATGAAAAGGGAAAAGTCGTGATACAGACGTACAGCCCTGAACACTATGCCGTAGCATTTGCGGCGGCACAGGATTACGAAGGCTTTTACAAAACGGAGATACAGCTCAGGAAATACATGGGGTATCCGCCGTTCAGCGACATGTTCCAGATACTGTTCACATCTGCAGATCAGCAGGAGGCGCTGAGAGGCGCACAGAGCTGGCACGACAGGCTGATGAAAGCACTGCCTGAAGAAGAAAAGGGGAATCTTTTCAGACCGCAGGAAGCGTACATGAGCAAAATAAAGGAAAAATACAGATATTCGATGCTTATAAAGTGCCCGAAGGGCAGGCGCAGAGGATATTCGGATATGATAAATTCCATAAGGGAAGAAGACAAGAAGGACAGAAAGAAGAATTATACGGCGGTCACGGACATAAATCCGTACAGCTTTGAATAGGAGGTTTTGATTCGATGGCACTCAGAAACATAGTCACAGAAGGGGATCCTATCCTCAGAAAAAAATGTCGTGAAGTCGATAAAGTGGATGACAGGATAAGGACGATCCTAGACGACATGGTAGAGACGATGAAAGACGCAAACGGCGTAGGGCTGGCGGCGCCTCAGATCGGCATGATGAGAAGGATGTTCGTGGCAGAGCCTGAGCCGGATGAGATATATTATTTCGTGAATCCGGAGATAATAAGCATGACAGGGACTCAGGAAAGCGAGGAAGGATGCCTTTCAGTTCCGGGATATTCGGGTCTGGTAGACCGTCCGGAGAAGATAAGGATAAAGGGCCTTGGAAGGGACGGAGAACCTCAGGAATATGAATTCGAAGGGTTCAGAGCCATCGTGATGTGTCACGAATACGATCACCTCGACGGGATACTTTATACCGACAAGGCAAAAGAAGTGTACCAGATAACAGCAGAGGGGGAATGATGCTCAGATGAAGATCGTTTATATGGGGACTCCGGATTTTGCGGTACCTGCGCTTGAAGCCCTTCACAAGGAAGGCTACGAGATACCTTTTGTCGTGACTCAGCCTGATGCGCTGCGGGATCGCGGCAAAAAGGTGAAATTCCCTCCGGTGAAGGAAAAGGCGCTGGAGCTGGGACTGCAGGTGATGCAGCCGGAGAAGATGAGAAAAGACGAAGGGTTCATAAAAACGCTCAGAGATGCGGCGCCGGATCTTATCGTAGTAGCTGCATACGGTCAGCTGCTTCCGAAGGAAGTGCTGGACATACCGGCCAAGGGCTGTGTAAATATACACGGGTCGCTGCTGCCGAGGTTCAGAGGTGCAGCACCTGTACAGAGGGCTATCATAGCCGGGGACGAAGAGACCGGTATCACGCTCATGTATATGGAGGAAGGACTCGATACGGGTGATATGATCGCCAAGCGGTCGACGTCCACTGCAGGGAAGACGGGCCAGCAGCTCCATGACGAGCTTTCGCAGATGGGTGCTGAGCTTCTGGTGGAGACGATACCGCATCTTGATGCGATCACTGCTGAAAAGCAGAATGACGAAGAATCCACATATGCGCCTATGATATCAAAGAGTGAAGGTCATATAGACTTTTCCAGGACTCCGGATGAGATCGAGCGTATCATCAGAGCCTTCGACCCGTGGCCGGGTTCATATGCATACTGCGGTGACAAGATGATGAAGCTGTGGCAGGCAGAGGTACCGGGTATCAAAACCGGAGCGGCGAACGGTACAGTGATCGGAACGGGAGAAAACGGGATCGATGTCGCAGCGGCCGGAGAAGTGCTGAGAATAACGCAGATACAGGTGCCCGGCAAAAAAAGAGTTGCTGTCAGAGAATATTTAAAAGGCAATTCCATTGAAATTGGAACGGTTTTAGGATAAAATCAGATTTGGAGGAATAATATATGTATTTTGGCATGTTTGATCCAACAGTCATTTTGCTGATACCGGCGATCATTTTTTCCCTGTATGCTCAGGCTAAGGTGAAAAGCGCATACAGCAGATATTCGGGTATAGCAAACAGAAGAGGCCTGACAGGACGTCAGGCGGCGCGGATGATACTGGACAGCAACGGACTCAGACATGTCCCTATAGAAATGGTATCAGGGACACTTACAGATCATTATGATCCATCAAAAGATGTGATGCGTCTTTCGGCGCAGGTACACAACGGAACATCCATAGCAGCTGTGAGTATCGCGGCCCATGAATCGGGGCATGCGATACAGGACGGGACTGCCTATGGCTTTTTGCGTTTCAGGAATGCGATAGCGCCGGTCGTCAATCTCGTGTCGGCGGCATCGTGGCCGCTCCTGCTGATAGGACTGATGATAATCTGGGCAGGAAACAGGACAACAGGCAACCTCATCTTTGATCTTGGAGTGATATTCTTTGCCGTGGTAGTGCTGTTCCATACGATCACACTGCCGGTTGAATTCAATGCGAGCAGCAGAGCTGTGAAGCAGCTGCAGGCTCTGAATATAATAGACGCGTCCGAAGTGAAGGGTGCGAGGAAGGTACTGTCGGCTGCAGCGATGACTTATGTGGCAGCACTGGCTACAGCAGTCGCAAATCTGATAAGGATATTAATGATAAGGGGGCGCGATTGATGGATATAAACAGAAAGACCGCATATCTTGCACTTATGGATGTGGAATCACGTAAAGCGTATTCCAATCTGGCGATAAATCACCAGATCGCACTGAACAAGCCGGGTTCGCCGGCATTTGTCCGCGAACTGGTTTACGGCGTACTGGAAAACAAGCTGACGCTTGACTACTATATAGACCAGCTGCTCAATGAAGGTATAGAAAGTCTGAGGCAGCAGGAGCTGAATATCATAAGGATGGGCATATATCAGCTCAGCCGAATGGATTCCGTTCCGGAGTATGCTGCAGTGAATGAAAGCGTCGTTCTCGCGAAGCGATACACCAAGGGCATGGCAGGACTCGTGAACGGAGTGCTGCGTGAGTAC
The DNA here is from genome assembly GCF_025567305.1 of Brotomerdimonas butyrica. Lineage (NCBI taxonomy): Bacteria > Bacillati > Bacillota > Clostridia > Eubacteriales > Brotomerdimonas > Brotomerdimonas butyrica. The sequence goes on along the minus strand of NZ_JAOQJP010000004.1, from coordinate 121,302 downwards.
CTGAGCAAGAAGATACAGCTAAGGCTTCCTGACAGAGCTGACGGCGAAGTGGAGTATCTGTCCATAAAATATTCATATGCGCCGTGGATCGTACAGCTCTGGCTGGAGAATTACAGTGCGGATTTTGTTGAAGCGCTTCTCAAGGCCGGCAATGTGACGCCGCCTATGACTGTCAGACTGAACTGGCTCAAGGTCATGAAACAGGATCTGATAAAAAAGCTTGAAGAACAGCATTTCAGCGTTGAGGAAGGCAGACTCTGCCAGAATGCACTCAATGTCAGGGGCAGCAGGCTGCTGGACACAGAAATGTACAAGCTCGGGATGTTCACTCCTCAGGATGAGAGCTCGATGCTCGTGGCAGAGAAGCTCGATCCCAAGCACGGAGAGCTCGTGATGGATGTATGTGCTGCTCCGGGAGGAAAGACTACAGCCATAGCAGAGAGAATGAACAATACCGGCAGGATAATAGCGTCTGATATTTACAGAAGAAAACTCGATCTTATCGATAAAGAAGCGAAAAGACTCGGGATAACCAATATAGAAACAAGATCATGGGACGCCACGAGAGTGGATTCCTCGATGCTCCACAAGGCGGACAGAGTGCTGGTGGATGCACCGTGTTCGGGTCTTGGAGTAGTCCGCAGAAAACCGGAAATCAAATACAAACCTATGACAGAAGAAATGGAACTGCTTCCTAAGAAGCAGCTGGCGATACTTTCAGCTTCATCGAGCTACGTAAAACCGGGCGGAAGACTTGTCTACAGTACTTGCACTGTAAACCCGAACGAGAACGAAAGAGTGACAGAGCTTTTCCTCAAGAGGAATCCGTCATTCTCAAAAATCGAAAGAACGCTGCTGCTGCCTAATATAAATGGCACGGACGGATTTTTCATCTGCGTTATGGAAAAGAGCACAAGTCTGCTGTAGCGTTGAAAAATGCAGGAAAGGGCAATAGGTGATGGTTCAGATAGGATTCAAATGCAACAAAGGCCTGGTTCGTGAAAAAAACGAAGATGCGTGTTTTGTCATACCGAGTCATGATGTGTACATAGTTGCCGACGGAGTTGGCGGAAACAATTCCGGTGAAGTGGCGAGCAGGACGGCTGTGAGCGAGATCGCAAACTATGTCACGAGCAACGATCTCAGAGAATGCAGGGAGCCGTATGATATTTTCGGGTTTTTTGCATCTGCGATAGACAGCGCGAACGGGAAGATCTACAGGCTGGGACTTGAAAACGAAGACAATCGCGGCATGGCGACGACAGTCGTGACCGCTTACATATATAAAAGCGTCGCATACATAGCAAACCTAGGTGACAGCAGGGCGTACCTGTTCAGAGGGGGGACGCTCAGCAGGATAACGAAAGATCATACATATGTGAACGAGCTTATAGACAAAGGCGTGATCACGGAAGAAGAGGCGGAAAATCACAAACAGAAAAATGTTATAACCAGGGCGCTGGGGGCGGAAAAATCGGTAGAACCGGATTTTTACCGTCTTGACGTGTCCAGAAACGACATACTCATGCTGTGTTCGGACGGCCTTTACGGTGAGGTCGCTCCGGAAAAGATAGCGGAGATACTCGCAGGTGAAGGCAATATGAACGATATATGCACACAGCTTGTGGATGAAGCGATAAGATGCGGTGGAAGAGATAACATAACGGTTGTTTGTTTAAAGATATAGAGGATTGAATATAGGAGGAAGTTATGAGCAATAAAGTTCTGGCAGGGAGATATGAACTGTTTGAGCGAATAGGCGAGGGCGGTATGTCCGTTGTGTACAAGGCAAAAGACAAGCTGCTCAATCGTTTTGTGGCGATAAAGATACTGAAGCCGCAGTTTATCAATGACAGCAAATTCATTGACAGCTTCAGAAGAGAATCACAGGCGGCAGCGAGCATGTCGCATCCCAATATAGTAAACATTTACGATGTCGGAAGAGAAGGCAACATCCATTACATAGTGATGGAGCTTATAGAGGGGCGGACTCTGAGCGATTATATAAAAGAGCAGGGGCCGATGTCCTATCCGAAGGTGATAGCACTGTCGAAGCAGATCGCTGCAGCGCTGGCCTTTGCGCATAAGAACCATATCATACACAGGGACGTAAAACCTCACAATGTCATGATAACGCCTAACGGAACTGCGAAGATAACAGACTTCGGTATAGCGAAAGCTGTCAATGCAGCGACGATAGTTGACAATACGGAAGGAATCATAGGCTCAGTTCATTATTTTTCACCGGAACAGGCAAGAGGTGGTTATGTAGATGAAAAATCAGACATATATTCACTGGGAATAGTGATGTACGAGATGCTTACAGGCAGAGTCCCGTTTGACGGGGACAATCCTGTGAACATTGCGCTGATGCATATAAACGGTGAAATGATACCGCCGTCAAAGCTGGTGCCGGGCGTTCCGCCGGCTCTTGAACACATAATCCTCAAATGTACGGACAAATATCCGGTAAACAGATATGCTTCAGCTGAGGAACTGATAGAGGCGCTGAACAATCTGGAATTCGTGGGAAGCGTTGTCGGCGATTCAGTGCTCATGGGCGGAGCTACAGGCACGATGAACGGCGTGAGAAACGGCAGAGGTCCGATCGCTGAAACAGATTACGATGACGGTGAGGATCGTGATGGCGATGATGACGCTCGCGGCGGGAAGAAAGACAAGAAGAACAGGAAACCGATGGACAAGAAGAAAAAGATGATAATAATCATCGCATCGGTTGTCGGAGCACTGGTGCTGGGACTTGTGATAGCATTCGCGGCGGGAGTGTTCGGCGGAGAAGAGATAGATGCGCCGGATTTCAAGAACATGACGTTCGAAGAAGCACAGCAGGCTGCAGATACATATAATCTCAAGGTCAAGAAAGGTGACGAGGTTGTGAGCGACGAGGTCGAAAAGGGCAAGATCGTTTCGCAGGATCCTAAGGCCGGGACCAAGATCAAGACAGGAAGCACGATAAAGGTAAACATAAGCAAAGGCCTGGGAGACGGAGATGTGCCTGATCTCGAAGGAAAGAGCCAGGATGAGCTAGAATCGTATCTTGAGGCGGCAGGCTTCAAGCTGGGAACAGTCACTACGGAAGCCAGCGAAAAAGAAGCAGGAACAGTCCTCAGACAGGATCCTAAAGCAGGTTCAAAGGCAGAAAAGGGAAGTACGATAAACGTAGTCGTGAGCGATGGCTCAAAGGCAAAGGCAGTCGTGCCGTATCTCGTAGGCAAGAGTCTTGAGGATGCGCAGGCGGCACTGCTGAACGCAGGACTGACGATAGGCAGCATAAGTTATGACTACAGCAGCACATATGCGGAAGGCGAGGTAATGTGGCAGCAGTACGATGCGAATGCACAGCTCGACAAGGGCACTGCAGTCAAGATCAGAGTGAGCAAGGGCAACAAGCCTGCAGATCAGCCGACTACCAAACCGACAGATGAAGATGATGATAATTAATGAAACAACTTGTGCCGGTCATCTGAACGGCACGATCGTAAAAGGTATCGCCGGGTTTTATTATGTAAAATCCGGCGTTGCAGTCTACAGATGCAAAGCTCGCGGGATATTCAAGCAGCGCGATATAAAGCCGGCTGTGGGCGATGAAGTGACGATAGAAGTGATACCGGACAACGATGACAGCGTGATAACCGATATAAAGGAAAGAAAGAACAGCTTCATAAGGCCGTTCGTTGCTAATGTCGACTGTTTTGCAGTAGTAACTGCAGCGTTGAAGCCGGCGCCTGTACTTCCGGTCATCGACAGATTTCTCGTGATGGCGGAGAAGGCGGAGACTGATATAGTCATATGCATAAACAAATGCGATCTTGCGGAAAATGCAGACGATAGAAAAAACAAGAGCGGAAGGAAGGCTGCTGAAAACATAGAGATCCTTAAAGAGACATACGGGCCGCTTTATCCTGTCGTATGCATAGACAGCGTGAACGAGACAGGCTTTGACGAGCTGCGCCGCGTGATAAAAGGAAAAAAGACAGCGCTTGCAGGTCCGTCCGGAGTGGGAAAGTCGACGATACTGAACAGACTGATACCGCATGCGGAGGCTGAGACCGGCAAGATAAGCGAAAAATCCCAGCGCGGAAAGCATACTACGAGACACTCCGAGCTTTTTACGATCGATGAGGAAGACGGGACGATGATATTCGATACCCCGGGGTTCACTTCCTTTGACGTGCTGGAGGCAGATGAAGACGAACTGCAGCATTTTTTCCCGGAAACAGCAGCAAGACTCGGCACATGCAGATACAGTGACTGCAGGCATATGGCAGAGCCGGGATGCAGCGTGCGGGCCGCACTTGAAAACAACGAGATCAGCAGGAGCCGATATGACTCGTATATAAGCATGATGGATGAGATAAAACGATCGAAACAGTATTAGGAACATACAGGAGGAATCAAAATGATACAACTGGCTCCGTCAATATTATCGGCGGATTTTTCAAAACTAGGCGAAAATGTGGGGACGATAGAAACGGCCGGAGCGCACCTCATACATGTGGATGTGATGGATGGACATTTCGTGCCGAACATCAGCTTCGGAGCAGCAGTGATGAAAAGCCTGCTGGGAAAGACAGCGATGCCGTTCGATGTGCATCTGATGATAGAAGATCCGGACAGATACCTGGAGGATTTCGTTACAGACCAGACTGAATATATAACGGTCCATCAGGAAGCATGCACGCACCTGAACAGGACGATACAGCACATAAAGTCACAGGGAGTCAAGGCAGGCGTTGCGCTCAACCCGGCAACACCGCTGGAGACGCTGGACTACTGCATCGAAGATCTGGACATGGTGCTTGTGATGTCTGTGAATCCGGGATTCGGAGGACAGAAATTCATACCGTCAGCACTCAGAAAAGTCCGGGAGCTTTACAGGATGAAGCAGGAACGCAATCCGGAGCTCAGGATTGAGATCGACGGAGGTATAAATCTGAAAAATGTAAAAGAAGTGACTGATGCGGGCGTCGAGATAGTAGTGGCCGGATCGTCAGTATTTGGAAGCAGCGATATCGCAGGAAGTGTCAGAGAGTTTATTGCTGCATTTGAATAGGAGGACAAAATGAAAATAGTACTCGATGGAATGGGAGGAGATCACGCACCTGCAGAGATCGTAAAGGGAGCTGTGATGGCGGCAGGCATGATAAAGCACGATATATATATCGTGGGAAAAAAAGATGCGATAGAAGCCGAACTCCAGAAGAACAAGTTCAAAGGTAAGAATATAAAAATCGTAGACGCGGCGGAAGTGATCACGATGGACGACAGTCCGGTGAAAGCGATAAGAAGGAAGACAGAATCCTCGATGGTAGTGGGTCTGAACATGGTCAGAGACGGACACGGAGACATATTCATCTCGGGAGGCAACACAGGCGCTCTCGTCGTGGGATCAAGAATGATACTGGGCAGGATCGAAGGTATAGACAGACCTGTACTGGCGAGCATATATCCGTGCCTCGGCGGTGAACCGTCACTGCTCGTGGACGCCGGTGCAAGCTCTGAAGCAAAGGCGCAGAACCTGCTTGAATACGGACTCATGGGAAGTATTTACATGGAGAAGGTATGGGGCAGAGAAAATCCAAGAGTAGGGCTTGTCAACCTGGGAGTTGAAGAAAGCAAGGGAACGAGCGTCACCAAGGATGCATACCAGAAGCTCAAAACAGCGTCGATAAATTTCATTGGAAATGTCGAGGCTCGTGAAGTCCCAGTGGGCGCATGTGAAGTCATAGTCTGCGACGGCTTCGTCGGAAATGTCATCCTCAAGCTGACCGAGGGACTCGCATGGAATATCCTGAAGCTGATAAAAAACAAGCTGATGAGAAACATAAAGACAAAGATGGCGGCACTGATGCTGAAATCCGATCTGTCATCACTGAAGCAGGATTTTGACTATGAGGAATACGGCGGAGCTCCGATACTGGGAGTCAACGGTCCCGTAATAAAGATACACGGATCTTCCGGAGCGAATGCTGTGAAGAATGCGATCATCAAGGGGATACCGTACAGCGAGGAAAATGTGGTCGAGATCATAAGGCAGTCTATGCTCGATCTGGAAGAGATCATAGAAAAGGATGAAGAGGAGTAGATCGGTACATGGAGGATATAAGGCAGCTTGAAGAAAAGATCGGATACCGGTTCAATGATATTTCGATCCTTAAAACCGCTGTTACCCACAGTTCATATATCAAGGAGCACGACAGGAGCACGAAGAGCAATGAACGGCTGGAGTTCCTGGGAGATGCGTTTTTTGACGCGATCATAGGCGAGAAGCTTTTCAGGATGTTCCCTCAGAAGGAAGAGGGGTACCTGTCCAGGACGAGAGCGACGCTTGTCTGTGAGAAATCACTGGCGGAAAAAGCGAAGCAGCTCGGGCTGGGTGAATATATACTGCTGGGCAACGGCGAAGAGCATAATGGCGGAAGAAACAGAGAGTCGATCCTGGCGGATACGATGGAAGCCATAATGGGAGCTGTTTATATTGACGGCGGATTTGAAGCTGTAAAAGACGTGGTGCTCTGTCTGTTCAGGGATGCGATAGAGGATGTAAAACGCGGGAAGTATATCATCGTGGATTACAAGACGAGGCTTCAGGAAAAGCTGCAGATAAATGGAGCTGCGAACATACGCTACAATATGCTGGAGGAACTGGGGCCGGACCACGACAAGACATTCGTGGTGCAGCTTGCAGTCAACGGCAGACCTGTGAGCACAGGCAGAGGAAAGAGTAAAAAACAGGCTGAGCAGAATGCTGCGAAGGCGATGCTGGAAAAGGAGCAGTGATAGATGTATTTTAAAAAAATAGAAATGCACGGATTCAAGTCTTTCGCAGAGCCTGTTGTGATAGAATTCGACAAGGGGATCACCTGCATCGTTGGACCTAACGGAAGCGGAAAGAGCAACATAAGCGACGCTATAAGATGGGTGCTGGGAGAGCAGAGTCCGAAGATGCTGCGCGGCGGGAAAATGGAAGAAGTCATTTTCTCGGGTACCGACAGCAGGAAATCGAGAGGAATGGCTGAAGTAACACTCGTGATAGACAATGAGAACGGAAGCCTTCCTATAGATTACAAGGAAGTAGCGATAACGAGATGCATGTTCAGATCCGGAGAAAGCGAATACCGCATCAACGGCAATCAGTGCAGACTCAGAGATATAAGAGATCTGATAATGGATACAGGGATAGGGGTGGACGGCTACTCCATCATAGGCCAGGGAAAGATCTCCGATATACTCAGCAACAAGACCGACAGCAGGAGAGAGATCTTCGAAGAAGCTGCCGGCATCGTGATGTACAGGACAAAAAAAGCCGAGTCCGAAAGGAAGCTCGCTTCGACCAGCTCGAACATGGAGCGTGTGAACGATATCATCGGCGAGCTTGAAGGCAGGATCGGCGGACTTGCCGAAGACAGCAGAAAGGCGAAGGAGTATCTTGAACTCAGAGACAGATACAAAGAGCTTGAGATCAATATAACACTCAAAAATATTGAAAATCTCGAGAGCAAAAACAATTATATAAAAGAGGATCTCGCTGAGTTGAAGTTACTGATAGATGAGTGCAGCGACAGGAAAACCGAGCTGGAGCGTGCACTTGCTGAAAACGGCAGCAGGAATCAGGCGCTGGAGGAACTGGCAGCAGAGACTCAGGAAAAGCTGCTGACGGCGATAGATGAGCTGAATTCCGCTGTGAACAAGGGCCAGGTCGACAGAGAAAAGCTGGCGTCAATAGAGGTCAGCACCGCGCGGCTTTCCGAAGAGATCAGACAGCTGGAACAGAAATATGACAAGGAAAAGCTGTCTCAGAGTGAATTCAGAGAAAAGAAAGCGCAGATCGACAGGAAGTTCGCAGAAGCGTCGGACACGCTGCATGAAAAGACAGAGCTGTATGATACCGCGGCGGGAGAGCTGGCTGCGATAGCGGCACAGGCAGACCGATATAAGAGCGATATTTTCGAACTGACAGCTTCCGTGAGCTCGGGGCGCGCCGAGATAAGCAGTCTGGAAAGGCTGCAGGAGACTCTTGAAAAGCGTCAGGAATCTTTGCTCCGGGAGAAATCATCGGGAGATGACAGCAGCAAGGAGACGATAGACAGACTGAACAGGATAAAAGGCCAGCGCGAACAGCTGCAGCAGGAGCTTTCAGCTGTAAAGGAGCAGGTCGCCGGGCAGAAATCGGCTTCCGTGCAGGCCGGACTTCGGGAAAGAGAACTCGTGAAGATCGTGGAAGACCTGAGACTGTCACAGGGACAGCTTTCCTCGAGAATGAAAACCATCGAGGAGATGGAGAGCAACTACGAGGGCTACAACTATGCTGTAAAACACGTGATGAAATCTGGGCTTCGCGGCATCAGAGGCGTTGTGGCGGATCTGATAAAGGTGCCGGCAGGATACGAGACCGCGATGGAGACGGCGCTGGGAGCGGCGCTGCAGAATGTCGTCTGCGACGATGACAGCAGTGCAAAGGCCGCGATCAGATCACTCAAGGAAAACAGAGCAGGAAGAATGACGTTCCTTCCGGTAAGCTCGGTGAACGGCAGAGCATTCAGAAACGGCAGGCTCGAAAGAGAGCCGGGTTTCGTGGGATTCGGGCCGGACTGTCTCGAATACGACAGACAGTACAGCGGGATCATAGATTATCTGCTTGGCAGAGTAGTCATAGTGGACAATATGGACAATGCGCTCAGGATGTCAAAATCCGGAGCTGAATTCCGTTTCGTTACGCTGGACGGCGAAGTGATAAATGCCAGAGGAGCGATAACCGGAGGAAAATACAGAAACAAGACTGCGAATATACTGGATCGGAAAGCAGAGATAGGATCGCTGCGAAATCAGATCAGAGAAAAAAGCGAAGCGATACAGCGACATGAGGCAGAGCTCACGCAGGTGCGTGAAACAGTAAGCCGTGCGGCAGACAGGATCACGGAACTCGAAGCTGAGCTTCGCGAAAAGGAGCAGCAGGATTTTTCCATGGAAAGCGAGATCAGGATGATCGAGACCATGCTGCGGGATATAAGATCAGGAAGCGACAGACTGGAGAGAGAGCTTGCGAACATAGAGGCTGAAAAACAGAATTCCAGAAAGATGATCCGGGAACTCGAAGCCGGGATCGAAGCCGATGAAAAAGCCGCGCAGGATGCTGAAAAGCTGGCTGAAGAACAGCGTGAGCTTTACGAAAAACAGAAATCGTCATTTGACGATATAAGCGAGGAGATAACAGCTGCGAGGATCGAGGTGAACAGCTGTGAGCGTGAAAAAGAGCACGTCGATTCGATGGCGGACAGGATAACTGCATCGCTGAATGAACTCGAAGCTGATATCACAGCAAGGCAGACAGAGCTCGCAGATATGGAGAATGAAAAAGTCCGCATAATTTCGGAAAGCGGCAACACCGATACAGCGGTCAGGGAGAAAGAAAGCGAAAAGCTCAGGCTTGAAACGTATCTTTCCGAACTTGCGGCGGAGAAGAGCAGACTCGGTGAGACCACGGCAGAGCTGAATGCCGAAAAGGAAAGCATAAGCAGCAGGCTCGGCAGCGTACAGGACCAGAAATACGAGCTTGAGATAAAGAACGCGAAAAACGAGACGCAGCTCGACACTTACAAGAACAGGCTGTGGGAGGACTTCGGAGTATCGTACATACAGGCGATGGAGTTCAGGAGCAGTGAGTTCGTGATGTCGATGGCGGTCAAGGAAAGCAGGCAGATCAGGAACCGCATGCGCGAGCTTGGTGAAGTCAATGTCGGTGCGATAGAAGAATATGAGACGGTAAAGGAACGTTACGATTTCCTGGCGTCGCAGAGAGCCGACATACAGGAAGCGGTCGACAGCCTGACGGGAATGATAGCAGATATGGACAAGACGATAAGAGTCAAGTTCAAGGAAAGCTTCGATCAGATAGTGGTGAATTTCGAGAACAAATTCAAGGAGCTGTTCGGCGGAGGCCATGCAGAGCTGAGGCTTTCGGATGAAAAGGATCCGCTGAGCTCTGATATCGATATAGTGGCACAGCCTCCGGGAAAGAGACTGCAGAACATAAATCTGCTGTCGGGAGGAGAAAAGACGCTGACTGCCATAGCGCTGATGTTTGCAGTGCTCGAGGCAAAGCCGACTCCGTTCTGCATACTGGACGAGGTAGAGGCTGCGCTGGATGATGCGAATATAGACAGGTTCATAAACTGTCTCAGGAAATTCAGCGGCATACAGTTCACGCTGGTGACACATCAGAAGGCTACGATGGAACATGCAGACGCGCTCTACGGAGTAACTATGCCGGAGAAGGGTGTGTCGAAAGTGCTTTCACTTTCGTTTGACAATGATTTTGAATTATGATACAGAAGGAGAATTGACAGATGCTTAATGAAGGAAAAAAGCGTTCCTTCCTGGGAAAACTTTCGAAGAAGATCGGAGACGCTCTGATGGGCAGAGCTTCGATAGACGATGATCTCCTGGAGGAACTTGAGGAAATACTCATCACTTCGGATGTGGGCATGGAGACTACGATGAAGATAATAGAGACTCTCCGCAAGGAGATCAAGTCGTACAGCTCGGCAGCACCGGACGACGTGAAGAGGATACTGAGCAATATAATAGCGAGACTCATCAACAAGAACGACAAGCAGGAGCTGTGCAGCCAGACTCCGCTCGTGATACTGATGATAGGCATAAACGGAGGAGGCAAGACGACTTCGATAGGAAAGCTCGCATATAAGCTGAAGTTCGAGGGAAAGACAGTGATGCTGGCAGCGGCAGATACATTCAGAGCGGCGGCATCGGAGCAGCTTTCCATATGGGCTGACAGAGTAGGGATAAATATAGTAAAGCACGCTGAGGGCGCCGATCCGTCGGCAGTCATCTATGATGCGATCCAGTCGGCGAAGGCCAAGAATATAGACGTGCTGATCTGCGACACTGCAGGAAGGCTCCAGAACAAAAAGAACCTGATGGACGAGCTTAACAAGATGAACAAAGTCATCGGACGCGAATTTCCTGAGGCTGCGAGGGAAAATCTGCTGGTGCTCGACGCGACGACAGGAAAGAACGCCGTGTCTCAGGTCAAGGAATTCGGAGATGTTGCAGATATCACAGGAATAATACTTACAAAACTCGATGGCACCGCAAAGGGAGGCATCGTTATAACAATAGCGGATGAATTCGACATGCCTGTCAAGTTCATAGGAGTAGGAGAAGGCATCGAGGATCTGAAGGAGTTCGATCCGGCAGAATTCGCGGAAGGGATAATGTATGAGTAAACCGTTAGTAGCCGTCGTAGGACGGCCGAATGTTGGAAAGTCAACATTTTTCAATAAAGTCGTGGGAAAGAGAGTGTCGATCGTAGAGGATACCCCGGGAGTTACGCGTGACAGGATATACGCTGAAGCGGAGTGGTCGGGCGTACATTTCGCATTGATCGATACAGGCGGCATAGAGCCTGACAGCAAGGATATAATACTGTCGCAGATGAGAGAGCAGGCAGAGGTGGCGATGGACACCTCTGATGTGATACTGTTCATGACCGACGGGAAAGACGGCGTGACAGCATCGGATCGTGAAGTGGCTTCAATGCTGATGAGGACAGGAAAACAGGTCGTGCTCGCTGTAAACAAGGTGGATACGGCTAAACTGCCCGAGGATTTTTATGACTTTTACGAGCTGGGGCTCGGCGAGCCTATACCGATCTCGGCAGCGAACATGCTGAACCTCGGAGATCTGCTCGACCGTATAGTCGAGAGCTTCCCGGAAGGCGCGGGGACTGAGGAGGAAGATTCGATAAAGCTCGCGATGATCGGAAAGCCGAATGTCGGCAAGTCGTCGCTGATAAACAAGCTGCTCGGAGAGAACCGCGTGATAGTTTCTCCGATAGCAGGAACGACGCGAGACTCGATAGATACACCGTTTGAAAAAGACGGGGAAAAATATCTGCTTATCGATACGGCAGGTATAAGGCGAAAGAGCAAGGTAAACGAGAACATAGAGAAGTTCAGCGTGATCAGAGCCGTGGCGGCGATCGAGCGATGCGACGTGTGCCTGCTGATGATCGACGCGCAGGAGGGAATAACCGAACAGGACAAGAAGATCGCAGGCATAGCGCATGAAGCGGGCAAGGGCATCGTAGTCGTAGTCAACAAATGGGACCTTATCGAAAAAGAGACCAACACGATGAACGAATTCAGGAAGCATATCGCCAGAGAGCTCACGTTCATGTCATATGCCCCTGTAGTGTTCATCTCCGTTCTCACCGGACAGAGAGTCAACAACGTGATAAAGATGGCAAAGTACGTTGCAGAAAACAGAGCTATGCGAGTTCCGACAGGAAGACTCAACAATCTCATTTCTGATGCTATCATGATGAAACAGCCGCCGTCCGACAAGGGCAGGAGGCTCAAGATATACTATGTGACACAGGTAGGTGTAAAGCCGCCGCTGTTCTCGTTCAAGGTCAATTCGAGACCTCTCATGCATTTCTCGTATGCGAGATACATGGAGAACAAGATCAGAGAGGCATTCGGGTTCGAAGGGACTTCGATAAAATTCGTGTTCAGAGAAAAGGGAGAGAAAGAAGATGAATGAGATCTGGCTCAGGATACTGGCCGTTGTGATCGCATATCTGATCGGTAATATTTCGCCGTCGATACTGCTTGCCAAGGCCAAAGGAATAGACATAAGAAAAGAAGGCAGCGGGAATGCAGGCACGACGAACGCGCTCAGAGTCATGGGAAAGAAAGCGGGTGCGATAACTCTTATCGTCGATGTTCTCAAGGGAACGGCTGCGGTGCTGCTGGGTCTGCTGCTGGCGGGCCATGTCGGAGCGATGTGGTGCGTGGTCGCAGTGTTCTGCGGACATGTATGGCCGGTGTTTTTCGGATTCAGGGGCGGCAAAGGCGTAGCGACTGCATTCGGAGCACTGATGGGCCTGAACCCGCTGATGGGTCTTGTGACGCTCGGAGTAGTTGTGATAGGCGTGCTCGTGACCAGGAGGATGTCGGTAGGCTCGATACTGGGCGCGGCATGCTTCCCTGTGATATCGTATTTCATGCAGCCCGAGTTCGTATGGTACGGAGTCGTGCTGGCAGTGATAATACTCGTAAAGCACAGAGCAAACATCGTCAGACTCTTCAAGGGACAGGAGCCGGTGATGAGCATATTTGAGAAAAAGAAAGACAGGAAAGAGGCTGCAAAGGAGGTAAACTGAATGAAGACCACAGGAGTGATAGGCGCAGGCAGCTGGGGAACAGCACTTGCTACGGTTCTGGCCGGAAAAGGCGGCAGCGTAAAGATCTGGGACATAGATGAAAAACATCTGAGATCCATGGAAGAAAATCGGGAAAACGTCGACTATCTTCCGGGAGTACCGCTCAATGAAAATATAAAGATAGCGTATACGGTGGAGGAAGCACTGGCTGATGCAGATGTGGTGCTGTTTTCCGCACCTGCGCAGCATTTCAGGAGCGCACTGACGTCAGCTCTCGGACATATCAAAGACGATGCGCTGATCATAAATGTAGCTAAAGGAATAGAACAGAAAACTCTGCTCAGGATGTCTCAGATAGCGGCAGATCATATCGACATGGACAGATACGTCGTGCTGTCGGGACCTTCTCATGCCGAGGAAGTAGGCAGGAGACTGCCGACGACTGTAGCGGCTGCATCATATAATATCGAGGCTGCCGAAAAAGTGCAGGATCTTTTCATGACAGACAGATTCAGAGTCTACACGACAGAAGACGTCGTAGGCGTCGAGCTCGGCGGAGCGCTGAAGAATATCATAGCGCTCGGCGCGGGGATATCCGACGGCATGGGATTCGGTGACAATGCAAAGGCTGCACTGATGACCAGAGGCCTGGCAGAGATAACGAGGCTGGGGCTGAAGCTCGGAGCAAAGCCTGAGACTTTTGCAGGCCTGACAGGCACGGGCGATCTGATCGTTACGTGTACCAGCATGCATTCAAGAAACCGCAGATGCGGCATCATGATCGGCGAAGGCATGGCGCCTGATGAAGCGACTAAAAAAGTCGGCATGGTCGTTGAGGGAATGTTCACGACCGAAGCCGCTTATGAGCTTGCAAAGAGAGAAAACGTGGAGATGCCTATAACAGAGGCGATCTACAGAGCTATAAAGGGAGAGATAACAGCTGCTCAGGCTGTAGAACTCCTGATGGGCAGAGACAAGAAACATGAACAAGGATAAAGAGATGGATTTACTCAACGGTAAGAAGTACAATATCATAACATTCGGGTGCCAGATGAACGAGCACGATTCAGAGACGATCGCAGGTATGCTCCAGGAAAAGGGCTGTGTCGAGACGATGTCGAGAGACGATTCGGACATCACGATCATCAACACATGCAGTGTCAGAGAAAACGCAGACAAGAGGTTTTTCGGAACACTGGGGCAGCTCAAGAAGCTCAAGGAGAAAAATCCCGAATACGTCGCATGCGTATGTGGATGCATGATGCAGCAGCAGCACATCATCGACACCATCAAGAGCAAATATCCGTGGGTGGATATTATTTTCGGGACCCACAACATACACAGATTCCCGGAACTGCTCGAAAAAGTGTACTCAGAGAAGAAAAAGATCGCGGAGACTTTTGAGAACAGCGATCAGATCGTCGAGGGACTGCCTGCGAAGAGGCTTTACAAGCACAAATCATTCGTGAACATCATGTACGGCTGCAACAATTTCTGCACGTACTGCATCGTGCCGTACACGAGAGGCAGAGAGAAGAGCAGGAAGCCGGAAGATATCGTAAGAGAGATAACGGGACTTGTCGCAGACGGAGTAAAGGAAGTCACCCTGCTGGGCCAGAACGTCAACTCATACAGAGGCGCCGGGGAAAGCGGCAGCGAGTGCGATTTTGCAGATCTTATATATATGATAAACGATATAGAAGGACTCGAGCGTATCAGATTCATGACCTCGCATCCTAAAGATCTGTCGGACAAGCTGATACAGGCATTCGTCGACTGCAACAAGCTGTGCAACTACATACATCTGCCGGTGCAGGCGGGAAGCGACAGAGTGCTCAGACGGATGAACAGGAAGTATACGCGGGAGAAGTATCTCGAGGTAGTGGAAAGGCTCAGGAAAGCAGTTCCGGATATAGCGATAAGCACGGATATCATAGTGGGATTTCCGGGGGAGACAGAAGAAGACTTCGAGGAGACGCTGTCTCTCGTGCGAAGTGTGAAATACGATTCGGCATTCACGTTCCTGTATTCGGTGAGACAAGGCACACCTGCGGCAGAGTACGAGGATCAGATACCGGAAGAGGTCAAGCATCAGCGTTTTGACAGGCTGGTGGATGCGGTCAATGCAGACAGCGCCGAGAAAAACGCAGCCTATAAGGGTCGTATCGAGCGCGTCCTCGTAGAAGGCGTGAGCAAGAAAAATGAAAACACACTGACAGGCAGGACAGAGGGGTTCAAGCTCGTCGACTTTGAAGGCGGCAGAGAGCTCATAGGACAGATGGTCAATGTCGAGATAACAGAAGGAAAGACCTTCAGCCTGACAGGAAAGATAGCAGAATAAACAGTCGGGATCAGTAAGAACAGCACAGAAAACGGAAGAACAGACAAGAGTATAAAAAGGAAAAACGGGACAAAAGATATCAATGATAGACAGAAAAGAGCTGAAGCAGAACGGCAGGAGATCATTAAAGAAAAATTACTGGCTTTTCGTTGCGATCTGCCTGATAGCGGTATTCATGGGATCTGAGTTCGGCGGATCGCTGGACGGCATCCGTGCCAATATCGCACCGGTAAATGTGAAGGAATATTCGACGCTCGACTCGGCGAAAGAAGGTTTGGGAATAACTAATGCCAATGTTGCAGACGCAGTGATAACGAATCTTATACAAGGGCAGGCAGAGGAGAGCCGGCGAATTTCGGAAAAGGTGGAGAAAAACCTGAAAAGCGCAGACGGCAACAGGATACTGGAGCGGCAGAAGGGCGTGTTTGCGGATCTGGCGAATTCGATAAGCTCGGGAAAGATATATGTGGACGTGTTCGACAGAGCGACGCGCGTGTTCAAATCGAAGAGCTTCGTGGTGCTGATGTTCGTGATCATCGCGGCGCTGTATCATCTGGCGCTGCTGTTCATGCTGAAGGAATGCTATGTCGTGACGACAAGGCGGCTTTTCCTGGAAGGCCGGATATACGACAAAGTGCCGCTTTACACATTCGTATATCTCGTAAAGTCCAGAAAATGGATAAAATCGGCTTTCACGATGATGCTTACTTTCGTGTACAAGCTGCTCTGGGGAATGACAGTGATCGCGATCCCGATAAAGCATTACTCATATTTCATGGTGCCGTACATAGTTGCAGAAAACCCGGATATCAGGGCAAATGAAGCGATAACGCTTTCAAGGCACATGATGAAAGGTCACAAGTGGGAGTGCTTCAGGATATTCCTGAGCTTCATACCCTGGTTCCTGCTGGATTATATATCGCTGGGACTCGTGTCCGTGTTTTACAGCAACGCATACAGGACAGCAGTCTACTGTGAATATTATGTAAAGCTGCGCCAGCTTGCTAAGGAGAAAGGGCTCCCTTACGCTGAAAAGCTCAACGATACATATCTTTTCAGGAGACCTGAGCTTTCCGCGATGGAAAAAAGCTATGCCGATGTGATGCACTACATCAATGAGCCGGTGCCGGAAGCAAGAAAGGCAAAAGGCATAAGAGGGTTCATGGAGAACTGGCTCGGCGTGATGCTGCTGGGAACTCCCGGCGATCTCGAGTATGAAAAGGAGCAGGCAAGAGCTGACAATATCAGGCGTCTGAAATACGTCTTCGACGGGAAGATCTATCCGGCGAGACTTTCGCCGCTGGAGCACCGGGCAAAGAAGATAAGTCTGGAGACGCCGAACTATATAAGAAATTATTCGATACCGTCGCTGGTGCTGATGTTCTTCATCTTTTCGTTCATAGGATGGACGTGGGAGGTGAGCCTCCATCTCGTAAAGGACGGGGTATTCATAAACCGCGGCACGATGTACGGTCCGTGGCTGCCGATATACGGAGCCGGCGGAGTGCTGATACTGATACTGCTGAACAAGTTCAGGCGCAATCCGCTGGGAGAATTTTTTGCGGCAGTGATACTGAGCGGATTTGTGGAGTATTTCACATCGCTTTATCTCGAGATGACAAAAGGATTGAGATGGTGGGACTACAGCGGGTACTTTCTCAACCTCGACGGCAGGATATGCGCGGAAGGTCTGATCACATTCGGGCTCGGCGGAATGGCGGTAGTATATGCGCTGGCGCCTTCGCTCGACAACATGATAAGGAAGATAAAGCTCAAGGTGCTGATACCTGTATGCCTCGCGCTGATCTGCATATTTGCAGCCGATCAGATGTACTCGTCCGGACATCCGAACGAGGGAAAAGGCATAAGCGACTACAGCATGACGATCGTAGAAGACCTCGTGATATATAAATCTTAAAATAAAGAATAAAAACAGACCCTTCCCAATATACTGTATTGATTTACAGTCGAGCATGGGGAGGGTTTTATTTTGGAAAACATAAATATTTACGAAAACATAGGAAAACGTACCGGCGGCGATATTTACATAGGTGTGGTAGGCCCTGTCAGAGCAGGAAAGTCCACGTTCATAAAACGTTTCATGGATCTGATGGTAATCCCCAATGTAAAAAACGCATATGAGAAGCAGAGGCTGATCGACGAGATGCCTCAGAGCGGAACGGGCAGGACAGTGATGACGACAGAGCCGAAGTTCATACCGGCGGATGCGGCCGAACTGCAGATCTCGGGCAGCCTCAGTCTGAAGGTCAGGATGGTGGACTGCGTGGGGTATATGATACCGGGTGCGCTGGGTCAGATGGAAGACGGGGTGATGCGCATGGTGGACACTCCGTGGAGCGATGAAAAGATACCGTTCGAGGAAGCGGCGGAGATCGGTACGGAGAAAGTCATCCGCGAGCATTCGACAGTCGGGATCGTCGTTACGACTGACGGCACGATCGGCACACTGGAGAGGAGCAGCTACGAGGCGGCGGAGGAGAAGGTGATAAGGCAGCTCACGGAGATGAGAAAGCCGTTCGTGATAATACTGAATTCCACAGAGCCTTCATCTGACAACGCTGCGGCTGTCGCTGCGAAAATGGAGGAAAAATATGGCATGCCTGTGATGAGGATGAACTGTGCCAGAGCAGGGGAAGCTGAGATAGACGGTGTGATGGCGGAGCTGCTCGGCAGATTCCCTGTAAGGGAAGTGATATTCGACATGCCGGGGTATATGGAAGGTCTGGGACTGGATCACTGGCTCAAAGCTCAGGTGATAGGGCGGATAAAAGCATGGGCAGGCAGCTTCGATACGGTTGCGGGTTTCAGAAAAGCGGCAGCGGAGCTCGCAGACGGAGAGCTGATAGAGAATGCCGGCATAACGGGCATCGATATGGGCACGGGCGAAACAGCTCTGCGGCTCGATATGGCGCCGGATCTTTATTACAGGATCGTGACGGAGATGATGGGCACACAGGTGAATGATGACAGTGAGTTCTTTGGTCTTCTTCGGGAGTTTGCTGCAGCCAAGCAGGAATACGACAAGCTCAAAGGAGCGATCAGTCAGGTGGAAAACGGCGGATACGGCATAGTGCAGCCTAGACTTAGCGAAATGACGATCGAAGAGCCGGAAGTGTTCAGGCAGGGAAACAAGTACGGAGTGAGGATAACGGCAAAGGCGCCGACGCTCCATATAATAAAGACAGACATAACGACAGAGATATCGCCGGTGGTCGGCAGCGAAAAGCAGTCCGAGGATCTGGTGAACAGTCTGCGTGAGGAGATGAAGGAGTCGCCGAATGGCATCTGGGACACTAATATATTCGGCAAGTCGCTGTACGAGATGGTGGCAGAGCAGATGGAAAACAAGATCGCGGGCGTGCCTGACAACATCAGAGTCAAGATGCAGAAGTCTCTGCAGAAGATCAGCGATGAAGGCAAGGAATATTTCATCTGCATCGTGATATAGCGCCGGACGTTTGTCGATCGGATGGCAGAGGAGTGCGGTGTGATCCGGCATGCGGTATGAACTGGCGAGTGCGATCGTGAAGCACATGACATTGGATGCGGTGCCGGATACAGGACGCAGTGCCATTGCCGGGCGCCGGGCATGCTGATTTTTTAAACGTATCTCGCCTTTTACTGTATTTAATCTGTCGTATATCGTATATAATAACCGTATGGAAAAGAATCATGCGAAAAACAGTCATACTGAAAAGTGCCATGTGGATAAGGAACGCGTGGAAAAAGATCTGCGGAGGGCAGTGATAACAGTAGTCGTGATAACGGCGTTCATAACGACATTTACGGGAAGCGCACTGAATCTTTCGATACCTGATATAGGATCGCAGTTCGGTGCGAGTGCGGGACGCATGGGGTGGCTCGTGAGCGGATACACGTTGTCGGTAGCGGCGTTTTCGGTGCCTTTCGGCAGGCTGGCTGACATCACGTCGAGACGGAATGTGCTGATAGCGGGCATCGCGCTGTTCGTGGCGTGCTGCATCGCGGCTCTGCTGTCAGGATCGATGGCGATGCTCCTGATATCCAGAGTGATGCAGGGCGTCGGAGCGGCTATGATATTCAGCACCAATACGGCGGTACTGATCAGTGCGTTTCCAGGGGAGCAGCGCGGCAGGGCGCTGGGATACTCCCTTGCGTCGACATATGTGGGGCTTTCGGCGGGACCTGTGATAGGCGGAGCACTCAATCACAATTTTGGATGGCGGTCGATATTCGTGTTCATAGGGATACTCGGTGTGGTGGCGCTCGCAGCGGCACTGATGAAGCTGCCTGCGGAAAAGCGCACGGAGCCGCATGCCCCGGGTGCGGGCAGGAGAAGCTTTGATGCGGCGGGAAACGTGATATATATGATATCCATATTCCTGCTGATGTACGGTCTGTCAGAAGCGGGAAACGGCGCGGTGTATATCGCAGTCGCCGCGGCGGGTGCGGCAGCGGGCATCATATTCGTAAGTCATGAGATGAAAAGCGCGGACCCTGTCGTGGATATCAGGCTGTTTCGGGAAAACAAAGGATATGCGTTCTCGAATCTTTCGGCGATGCTGAACTACGGGGCCACATTTGCGATCAGCTATCTGATCTCGATATATCTGCAGGTGGTGATGGGATATTCGTCGCAGACGGCCGGGCTGATAATGATATTCCAGCCGCTGATAATGGCGCTGCTTTCACCTGTCGCAGGGCGGCTTTCGGACAGGTTCTCTCCGTTCAGGATGTCGTCTCTGGGGATGGCGCTGTGTGCCGCGGGAACGTTCATGTTCATATTTACGGGGCTGCAGACGCATCTAGTGTTCATAATAGCAGCTCTGGTAGTTACCGGTCTCGGGTTCGCGATGTTCTCATCGCCTAATACCAATGCAGTGATGTCATGCGTGGAAAAGGAGGATTACGGCGTGGCCTCGTCTATACTGGCGACGATGAGGTCGATAGGGCACACGTTTAGCATGGTGATCGTCACGATAACGGTGACGGTGCTTGCTTCTGACATGGCACTGGCAGATGTGCCGGCCGACGTGCTGATAAAGGTGATACGAGTTTCATTCATCGTTTTTACGGCGATCTGCATCGCCGGAGTTTTCATTTCACTGAAGCGGGAATGATGTGTGCGGCTTTTGCAAAACGCCAGGTTACAGAATGCGTGCGCCTTTGCATAGCGCCATGATGCGGCATGTGTGCACTTTTGCATAGCGCCGGAATGTGACATGCGTGCGCCTTTGCGTATCGAACATGGGAATGACGTATGAGAAACAGGCAGTATTGACAAAGAAAAGGCACTGTTGTATATTAATATAGTAAAGCGATAAAATAAAAGACAAAGCACAGGAGGTACTGACATGATAAAAGAATTGAAGCCTTCAAAGAAAAGAACGGAAGAAGACAGAAGCCGGCTGATGGCTACAGTCGGAGATATAATAGCAGATGTCAGAATGAACGGAGACGCGGCGCTGATGGAGTACAACCGCAGGTTCGACGGGTGTGAGAGAACGGCGCTGAGGATCTCGGAGCAGGAGATCAGAGATGCATACGACAAAGTCTCCGCTCAGGAGATAGAAGATATAAAGAAAGCGGCTGTGAATATCGAGAATTTTGCAAAGGCGCAGAGAGCGACAGTCGGAGCGCTTGAGGATTTCTCACCGTCGCCGGGGATAGTGCTCGGACACAGAGTGATACCGGTGGGATCGTGCTGCTGCTATGTGCCGGGAGGCGGGTATCCGCTGTATTCGACGGCACTGATGCTGGGGATCCCTGCAAAGGTCGCAGGCGTGGAGCGTGTCACGGCATGTTCGCCGGTGATAAAAGGCACTGACTGCATACATCCGAAAACTCTGGTGGCGATGGACGTAGCGGGAGTGGACGAGATATACGCTGTCGGCGGCGCACAGGCGATAGCTGCTTTTTCATACGGGACTGATCAGATACAGCCGGTGGATATGATCGTGGGACCTGGCAACAGCTTCGTGACCGAGGCCAAGAGGCAGTGCTACGGCAAGGTGGGTATAGATTTTGTCGCAGGACCGAGCGAGGTACTGATAATCGCAGACGGCAATGCGGATCCGGAGGTGCTCGCTGCAGATATACTGGCGCAGTCAGAGCACGATAAGGAAGCCAAGGGTATACTGGTGACCACAGATGAAAAGCTCGGGGCGGCGGTGATCGATGCTGTCGAAGTGCAGCTGTCGACTCTGGAAACTGAGCCGATCGCGAGGAGCTCATGGAATGATTTCGGCGAGATACTGATCGCAGATTCGCTGGACGAAGCTGTGGAATATGCGAACGCATATGCGCCTGAACACCTTGAAGTCAATGTGGCAGAGGCTGATGCTGACAGGGTGGTCAGCGGACTTAAAAACTACGGCTCGCTGTTCATCGGAGGAAATACCGCGGAGGTATTCGGCGATTACGCATCGGGTCCGAACCACACTCTGCCTACATTGGGAGCGGCGAGATATACAGGCGGCGTATGGGTCGGGACATTCCTCAAGATCTGTACATATCAGAGTATGAGCAGAGATGCGATGATGGGTATCGCTCCGCTGGTGTCGAATCTGGCGAGAGGCGAAGGGCTGATCGGACATGCGCGTGCCGCAGAGATCAGGATGGAGAAAAACAAATAGTGTGAGATGTGAGCAGAGTCGGCTTTGGATCTGACGGCGCTCATGGATCAGGAACAGAACTGGCGGACCGGTAATACCGGTCCGCTTTTGTGGTTTTACGGGTGGTATGTCGCAGCTGTTTCAGCCATAAGTGTGTGTCTGACTGTCCGTTATGGCTGAAATATGTAAATTATAGCTTTTACATATCAGAGCAGGGGATTTTATCTAGGTCATCCGGCGGTGGGAATGGATATATATTTCCAGATTTCAGCTGTAAAGCAGGCGGATATAGTGTCGTATGGCTGAAGCAGTCGCGATGCTTATGCTGCAGGTCATCGGAAACTTGTATTTCATATGGCAGCAGAGAATATGATTTCCAGATTTCAGCCGTAAGGTATGCCAAAATGATGATCTTTGGCTGAAAACGCTGCGTCAAACTGTCCATGATATCTCCAGTTTACACTTACATTCATTTTGAAAATCATTGCTTTTTATTGACAAAAAAACTACAATAAGGGAAAGAAACGGTGATTCCGGTGCGCAGATGTGCAGCATCACGGGACACTGTGAATAAACGGAGCGAACTGAGAAAAACGAGAGGAGTGTCGCTATGTCAGAACAGCGTGATTTGATAATAAAGCTGGGACAGAAGATAACAGACAGGATAGGAGTTAAAGTAACGGTCGACGATCCCGAATACTGGGGTCTGGCAGGAGTAGTAACAGATGAAATGGCAGAGGTGGCGCTTTCCATGAAGGTGAGAGTGCCTGTGACTGCCGAAGAGATCGCCGGCAGGTGCGGCAAGGATCTGGCCAGGACAGAAGAACTGCTGCAGGAAATGGGCGTGATCGGACTTATAGAATACAACTGGGAGAACGAAGACAGGCACAAACAGTACGTGCTGCCGATGTTCGTGCCGGGATGCGCGGAGTTCATGGTGATGAACAAGGAGCAGGTGGAAGAGCATACGGAGATCGCGGACTTCTTTGAGAAGATGTCTAGAATGCCGCTCGAAAAAGTGACTCCGATGGTGCCTCCGGGAGGTGCAGGGATAGGCATGCACGTCATCCCCGTGGAAAAGGCCATCCCGACAGATCAGAAGTCAGCGAGCGTTGAGCATATCTCGCACTGGCTGAACAAATACAAGGACAAATATGCGGTGGGTGCATGTTCATGCCGCAGACAGCAGCGTATCAGAGGCGAAGGAACGGGAGACATAGAAGCGGATCTCTGCATAGGAGTCGGTGATATGGCGGACTATCTCGTGGAGACAGGCAAGGGACGCTACATAGATATAGACGAAGTCATGGAGATACTGCAGCGTTCGGAGGATAACGGCTACGTGCATCAGATAACTAATATCGACGGAGAGGAAAAGATTTTCGCGATCTGCAACTGCGCGCCCGGAGTCTGCAATGCACTCAGGACGTCGCAGCTGTTCAATACACCTAATATGTCGCGTTCCGCATATATCGCATCGGTCGACAAGCAGAACTGCGTGGCCTGTGGCAGATGTGTGGAATTCTGTCCGTCGGGAGCTGCTAAGCTCGGCCAGAAGCTCTGCACTGCGCATGGCGAGATCGAATATCCGAAGCGCGAGCTGCCTGATGCCGCGAAATGGGGACCGGACAAGTGGAGCCCGGATTACAGAGATGCCAATCAGATAAACTGCTATGACACGGGAACTTCACCGTGCAAGACAGCCTGTCCTGCACATCTTCCGGTGCAGGGCTACATAAAAATGGCGGCGCAGGGAAGATATATGGATGCGCTGAAGCTGATAAAGACAGAAAACCCGTTCCCAGCGGTATGTGGAGCGATATGCAACCGCAGGTGCGAGGACGAATGCACCAGAGGGAGCATAGATGAAGCGGTGGCGATCGATGAGATCAAGAAATTCATCGCATGGCAGGAGATCGACAGCGACAGCAGGTACATACCTCAGATGCTCAACCAGGACAACGTGCCGTTCACTCAGAAGATCGCAGTGATCGGAGCCGGGCCGGCGGGAATGTCCGCAGCATTCTATCTCGCGCAGAAGGGATATCCTGTCACTGTTTTCGAGAAGGAAAACAGGCCGGGCGGCATGCTGATGAACGGTATACCTTCATTCCGCCTGGAGAAAAATGTGATAGAAGCGGAGATAGATGTGCTCAGGCAGATGGGCGTGGAGTTCAGATGCGGCATTGAGGTCGGCAGAGACGTCACGATCGCTGCACTCAGGCAGGAGGGCTACGAGGCATTTTACGCAGCTATAGGAGCGCAGGGAGGACGTCTTGCGGGAGTTCCGGGCGAAGAAGGCGACGGTGTCATGTCCGGTATAGATTTTCTCAGAAAGCTCAATCTCGATGAAAACGGCACACGTCTGCACGGAAGGACTGTCGTGATAGGCGGTGGAAATGTGGCGGTCGATGTGGCGAGAGCAGCACTGAGAGCCGGATCCGATGATGTATCGATGTTCGCGCTCGAGCCTGCTGACATGATGCCTGCGGACAGGGATGAGCTGGCAGAGGCAGCTGCGGAAGGCATCAGTATCGGCAATTCGTGGGGCGTGAAAGAGATCGTTCGCGAAGGCGGAAAAGTCACAGGCGTGATCCTTAAAAAATGCGTATCGGTATTTAACGATGAAGGCCGCTTCGCACCGGTATACGATGAGAGAGACATACTGCTGGCCGAGTGTGACAATGTGCTGTTCTCTGTAGGTCAGAGCGTAGTGCCGGGCGGACTTTTCAGCGGTACTGACGTGCAGTTCAACGCCAACGGCACGGTCAAGGCAGATCCGGTGACTTACCAGACTGCAGAGGCAGATATATTCGTCGGAGGCGATGTATACACAGGGCCGAAGTTCGCGATAGATGCGATAGCGGCAGGTAAGGAGGCAGCTGTGTCGATACACAGATTCGTGCATCCGGGACACAGTCTCACGCTGGGGAGAAATCTCAGACACTTCATCGCGCTTGACAAAGATGATCTGAAGATCGAACCGGATTCGTACGATAATGGAAAGCGCAATGTCCCGGCTGTCAGAAGCGGCGGATCGCAGAAGAGCTTTCGCGATATGAGATGCACGTTCACTGAGGAGCAGGTGCAGAAAGAAGCTGCGCGCTGCCTGGGATGCGGTGCGACTACGGTCGATCCGAACCAGTGTATAGGCTGCGGCGTCTGTACGACGAAGTGCGAGTTCGATGCGATACATCTGAACAGAGAGCTTCCTGAAGCCAGCCGCATGTACAAGTCGGAAGACAAGATGAAGGCGATACTGCCTTATGCTGCAAAACGTGCGATAAAGATAAAATTCAAGAGGAAGAAATAGCTATGCATGAGCTCGGTATAATCGTCAATATAAATAAGACGCTCGCGGAAGTGGCAGCGGACAACGGTGTGAGCAGGATCAGCAGAGTGACGCTGGAGCTTGGAGAAGTCAGCGGCATCGTACCGGAGCTTCTCGAAGACTGCTGGAAATTTTACAGGAAAAAGACTACTCTTCTTGAAGACGCGGAGCTCGAGATCGAGACGTTGCCGGCCGTCACGTTCTGCGAAGACTGCGGAGCACGGTATGAGACGGTGCGTTTCGGCAGACAGTGTCCGCAGTGCGGCAGCGGCAGGACGTACCTTCTCAAAGGAAATGAATGCAATATAAAAGAGATAGAAGCATGCTGAAAAAGCAAAGGATGTGACATTATGAGGATAATAGAAGTCAGGCAGAGCGTGTTCGCGAGCAATGACGCAGATGCGGAGCAGCTGAGAACACAGCTCAAAGAGGAAGGCACGTTTCTGCTGAATGTGATGTCTTCGCCGGGGAGCGGCAAGACCTCGGTACTGCTGAAGACCATAGAGAGGCTGAAGAGCGAGATAGAAATAGGCGTGATGGAGGCAGATATAGATTCGGACGTCGATGCAGTCAAAGTCTCGGAGACAGGGGTGAAGACGATCCAGCTGCATACGGGCGGGATGTGCCATCTCGATGCGGAAATGACGAGGCAGGGACTTGCAGAGCTCGGCACGGACGGCCTGGATCTGGCCGTGCTGGAAAACGTCGGGAATCTGGTATGTCCTGCTGAATTCGACACAGGAGCTGTTAAAAATGTCACGATACTTTCGGTACCGGAGGGGCATGACAAGCCGCTGAAATATCCGCTGATCTACAACGTGTGCGACGCACTGATAATCAACAAGATCGATGTGCTGCCGTACTTCGATTTCGACATGGAAAAGGTCAGAGAATATGCGCATATGAGAAATCCCGGTCTTGAGATATTCCCTGTGTCGGCGAAGACAGGCGAGGGGATGGACGCGTGGTGCAGCTGGCTGCTTGATAATGTAAAGCGCTGGAACGCGTAAAGTGCGGATACTGCACGATCAAATACATGGTTTTCAGCAAAGAAAACGGTTGCCGGTTATGATCCGCCTCTATTTATGATATTATCGCAGAAGCCAGTCAGAAGTGACAAAAAGCGGCTTCGCCTTCAGAACTGCTCGAAGTGAGCATCGTTATGAACCCGGGATACAAGGTAGGACAGTGGATGGACTGCGTCATCCTCAGATTCGGCGGCATCCAGTCAGGGAGTAACAACGTCTCGAATTCTTCAAGTGCTGTTTCTATCAAGGCTCCGAGCAGCGAATGGCTGAGCGGTGTCTGGGGACCGGACGATACAGATCATGAGATATATCTGATCATTCCTACTGAAGAGGATGAGTCTGCGGTCAAGTACACATTGAGCTTTGAAACGAATGGTGGCAGCGATATTTCACCTGTTTCAAAATTCGATGGAAGCGTGATCTCATTAGCCGATTACACGACGTCGAGGAGCGGATATACCTTTGACGGATGGTATGCAGATAAAGCTCTGACCGAAAAGATCACTTCTGTGACACTGGATAAAAACATGACTGTTTATGCCAAGTGGACAAAGGGATCAGGCGATGGCGGAACTGCGGGCGGCGGCTCTTCTTCCGATAAGACCACACCGTCATCACCTCAGACAGGTGATGACAGCAGCACGACGCTGCGGATCGTCCTGGCGTGCATCTCGCTGCTCGGTATGGCAGCTGCGATCTTTGGAAGAAAGCGTTTTAACGAATAGAGCAGGTAACAAGTATATAAGATAGTGAAATGCATTCGGGCAGGCACGGCATGTGTCTGCCCGTTTTTTGCAGTCTGCGGATTTTGCACATGGAAATCACAGGCGGCAGGTAGTATAATAGCGGTAACATGGTAACAACGTTTCAACAGGGAGGAAATCGCAATGAAAATACAGTTTTGCGGGGCGTCGTCAGGTGTGACGGGATCCTGCCATCTCATAACAACGGAAAAGCACAAGGTCCTGCTGGACTGCGGGCAGTTTCAGGGCGGAAAGGCGCAGGAAGCTCTCAATTATGAGGAGTTTCCGTTCGACCCGGCAGAAATCGAATACATGGTGCTTAGCCATGCCCATATAGACCACTGCGGCAGGATACCGCTCCTGATAAAGAGAGGATTCAAGGGCAGCATTTACTGCACAGACGCGACTGCGGATCTTCTGGACGTTATGCTCAAGGACAGCGGATACATACACGAAAAAGAAGCACAGTGGAAAAACAAGAAGAACGAGCGTGCGGGAAGACCTCTGGTGGAGCCGCTCTATACATATAATGACGCGGTGGATTCGCTGAAATACGTGAAGCCTGTGCTTTACGACCAGCTTATAGAACTCAACGACGAAATGAAAATAGTTTTCAATGACGCCGGACACATACTCGGATCTGCGATAACAGAGCTGTGGGTCACCGAGGGCGACAGCGTATCGAAGATAGTATTTTCGGGCGACCTTGGCGTAAAGGACAGGCCGATACTGAGAGATCCGACGATAATAAAGAAGGCGGACTACGTCATCATGGAGACGACATACGGCAACAGGCTGCATCCGAAGAATCCGCTGGATGTCAAGAAATTACTGGATATAATACGCGATACAGCGGAAAAAGGCGGAACGACCGTGATCCCGTCATTTGCAGTAGGCAGGACACAGGAACTGATATATGAGCTGAACAGAGTATATGAATCGAACAGCGAATACCACGAGGCTTTCAAAAATCTGAACGTATATGTCGACAGTCCTATGGCGACTACAGCGACTGAGGTTTTCAAGAAAAACGCGCAGGTTTTCGATGAAGAGACGAAAGAATACATTGCAAAGGGCGACAACCCTCTGGATTTCGAAAATCTCAAGTTCACCAGAACGAGCCAGGAATCCGTATGGCTCAATACTGATCCCGAGCCGAAGGTGATAATCTCGGCGAGCGGCATGTGCGACGCCGGCAGGATCAGACATCACCTTAAGCACAATCTGTGGAACAGAAAATCCAGCATAGTATTCGTAGGCTATCAGGCGGAAGGCACACTGGGAAGGATGCTCATAGACGGCGCGCAGGAAGTCACGCTGTTTGGCGACAAAGTGCAGGTAAATGCCAAGATCTATAATCTCCAGGGATTTTCAGGTCATGCGGACAGAGACGGTCTGCTTGAATGGCTCAAAGGCTTTCAAAAGGAGCCTAAGCACATATTCCTCGTACACGGAGAGATGGAGGCAAAGGAGGACTTTGCAAAGACCGTCGAAGAGGAGCTCGGATATCAGCCTGTAGTTGTCAGAGGAAATTCAGAATATGTGCTTGAAAAAGACGAGGTCGTTGATATGGCAGATGCCATGAGGGATGATGTCGACGTGGAGATGCTCAACGACGTCAGAACGAACCTTTACGATATACACAGAAGAATAGAGGATATACTGTACAATGCGAAGCTTGCTGTCGGTGAAGATATGTCTTCTGAAAAGCTGAGTCAGATAAACAATATGGTGCTTGAACTGGAGAAATCGACGATCAATCTCGGAGCTGCCGTCACTGATGATAAAATGACAGAGAATTCAGAGCGAAATCAGTGAAAAAAAGACATATAAATACCCTCAGAAACTAAAATTAGGACGAAAAAACTGCTTTAAAAATCCGGAGCATGTGTTAAAATGTAGACAGGTATTTAGTTAATATTATATTAGATAAAGGTGGAATAGAATGTCTGTTTTGAGCGGCATTAAGGAAAGCGTGCAGCAGGTCGCGGAGGCGATCAGTATTGCTGTCGGTCTGGAAGTTGAGATCGTGGACAATAGGCTGAGGATAATCGGCGGTACAGGTTACTATCACGGCCGTATCGGCAAAAAGGAAGAGGATGGCAACCTGGAGGGCAATTATCTCTATGCCAGAGTGCTGCGTACGGGAAAGACTCAGTACGTGGAGGACGCCCAGAACTTCAAGGGATACGATCAGCCGGTGGTCGGCAACACCAGACTCGGAGAGCTCGCTGAGATATGCACTCCGATAGTGCTCAAAGGAGAGATAATAGGGATCATAGGTCTCGTCGCTTTTACTGAAGATCAGAAACACATCATCAAGGACAAGCGCGAGAGCATGACCGTATTCGTCGAGAAAATGGCGGATCTCCTCTCTGCAAAGGCTGACCAGCAGGAGACGCTTGAGAATGTCGAGGTTTCCAGAGACGAGATGTCGATCGTTCTTGAAACAGCGCACGAAGGCATATTTGCACTCGATCAGAAAGGCTATGTCAAGCACTGCAACAACAGAGCCGCCGAACTGTTCGGTACGAACAAGGGCGATCTGATCGGCAAGCATATAAGCAAGATAATGCCTGGAAGCCCCGCGATAAAGGTCCTGGACACAGGCAGGGGATATACCGAGAACGAAGAGATCTTCAAGGTGGACGGCAGACAGCATCACTTTATCGTAACTGTGCAGCCCTTTTTATCCGGCGAGGAAATAGACGGAATAGTTATTTCCTTCAGGGATATTGAAGAAGCTCAGAAACTCGTGTATAATTTCAATACACGCAAGATAAAGAACACCGTTGATGATATAATAGGAACCAGCGAGAAGATAATGATAGCCAAGAAGCAGGCTCTGATCACGGCGAGAAGCAATTCGACGGTCCTGATCACGGGAGAGAGCGGTACGGGCAAGGAGATGTTCGCCAAGGCGATACACTACGCAAGCCCGAGAGAAGATAAACCGTTCATCACAGTGAACTGCGGGGCGATACCGGAGAACCTGCTGGAGAGTGAGCTTTTCGGATACGAGAAGGGCGCTTTCACAGGAGCCAGTGAAAAGGGCAAGGAAGGTAAATTCGAGCTCGCTGACGGCGGCACCATATTTCTGGATGAAATAGGAGATATGCCGCTGCACCTTCAGGTAAAGATACTGCACGTGCTTCAGAACATGAGATTCGATCGTGTCGGCGGCAGCAAGAGCATCATCGTGGATGTCAGAGTCATTGCTGCGACGAACAAGGATCTGGAGAAACTGATAGAGGAAGGAAGCTTCAGAGAGGATCTTTACTACAGACTGAGTGTAATACCCCTTTCGATCCCGCCTCTCAGGGAGCGAAAGGATGATATAAAACAGCTGATGTATCATTTTCTTAAAAAGTACAACAGCTTCATGAACAAAAAGATAGAACGATTTTCACCGGAAGTGGAAGAAATCTATACAAACCATGACTGGCCGGGAAACGTCAGAGAACTCGAAAATGCCGTTGAGTACGGCGCCAATATGGCGTTCGGCAACGTGATAGGCATAGATGAGGTTCCTGCACGTATCCTGAAGAAAGAAGAGGAAACGGTCAAGTTCAGGAATCTCGACAGGCCTCTCGCCGAGCAGGTCAAGCTCTTTGAAAAAGAGGTGATCATGAAAAAGCTCAGGCAGTACAACGGGGTGAAGGAAACTGTCGCCAGAGATCTTGGTCTTTCCCGGGCTACCCTTTACAGGAAGCTCGCTGAACTGGATATAAATTAATTTTTATAAATAATAAATTATGGAGGTTTGTTATGTTAAGAGAAGCATTACCTAAAATCGTTACAGGAACATTACCTGGTCCTAAAGCTAAGGCACTCATGGACAGAAGAGCTGCAGCAGTTCCTAATGGTATCGGAACAGCTTACAAAGCAGTTATCGAAAGAGGCGAAGGCGCTATGTTCGAAGACGTTGACGGAAACATCTTCCTCGACTGGATCGGCGGCGTAGGCGTATTAAACATCGGATACAGCAATCCTGAGTGTATCGCAGCTGTAAAAGAACAGGCAGACAAGTTCTTCCACTCAATGTTCAACATCACTACACACGAAGGATATGTTGCACTTGCTGAACAGATGAACAGACTGGTTCCTGTAAAGGGAGACAAGAAAAAGACTATGTTCGTATGCTCAGGTTCAGAAGCAGACGAAAACGCAGTTAAAATTGCAAGAAGCTATACAGGAAGACCTAACATCATCGTATTCACAGGCGCATTCCACGGAAGAACTTCTCTTACAATGACAATGACTGCTAAGAAAGCTTACGCAGTTGGCATGGGACCTTTCCCTGACGGCGTTTACAGAGCTGAGTTCCCTAACCTCTACAGAGCTCCTGGTCACATGACTGAAGAAGAAGCTATCGCTTACTATGTAAAGAAGCTCGAAGAAGTATTCATCGAAGCTACTCCATATGATGCATGCGCAGCTATCGTATTCGAACCTGTACAGGGCGAAGGCGGATTCGTTCCGGCTCCTATCGAATGGGTAAAAGCAGTTAGAAAGATCTGTGACGAACACGGAATCCTGATGATCTGTGACGAAGTACAGTGCGGATGGGCTAGAAGCGGTAAGATGTTCGCATCCCAGTACTTTGCAGAAGCAGGCGCAGCTCCTGACATCATGTCAACAGCTAAGTCGATCGCAGGCGGACTTCCATTATCAGCAGTAACTGCAAGAGCTGAGATCATGGATGCAGTTCCTGGCGGAACTATCGGCGGAACTTACGGCGCTAACGCTGTATCAGCAGCATCAGCTCTGAAGGTTGTTGAAGTTATGGAAAGAGATGACTATCCTGCAAAGGCTATGCACATCGCAGACGTTGCAACAAAGGCATTCAACGAATGGAAAGAAAAGTATGAATGCGTTGGCGATGTAAGAGGTCTCGGCGCAATGATCGGTATCGAGTTCGTAAAAGACAAGGCTTCAAAAGAACCGGATGCAGCACTCGTAGGCGCTATCGTTCAGGAAGCTATGAACAACGGACTTATGCTCGAAGCAGCTGGTACTTACGGAAACGTTATCAGATTCCTCTGCCCTCTGTGCGTAACTGATGCACAGCTGAACGCAGGTCTGGAAATCCTTGAAAACGCTATCAAGACTTGCTCAAAATAAGCAAAGCTGAAAACTGTTAAACAGTGATTTCAAAGCAGCGGTGCAGATTGCATCGCTGCTTTTTTTCGAAGAGGATCCGGATCCAAAGTGGTAACAAAGTATTGTTTCAAAATATGCGCGTGTTTTCTGTACTGCGCGCAGGTCATAAGTAATAGTAATATTCAGAGAAAGAGAATTTGATATGCAGCTAGATCTGACAAAAGGTTCAGTCACAAAAGGCATGCTCATGTTTGCACTGCCTATGATATGCAGCAATCTGCTGCAGCAGCTTTACAATATCGTAGATACGCTCATAGTCGGCCGTTTTATCGGGACAGGAGCTCTGGCAGCAGTGGGATCGGCATATACGCTGATGACATTCATCATCTCCATACTGCTCGGAATGTGCATGGGCAGCGGAGCGATATTTTCGATAAGATTCGGAGAAAAGCGCTGGGCTCATCTGAGGGCGAACATATTCACTTCATTCGTGATGATCGCCTTTTTTTCTGCTGTGCTCAATATCCTGTCATTTGTGATGATCGATGCGATAATGCGTTTCATCTCTGTACCTGATGAAGTCTACAGTCTCATGCGTGAATATCTGCTGGTGGTCTTCTGCGGGATATTCGCGAGCTTTCTGTATAATTTTTTCGCATCGCTGCTGAGAGCGGTGGGAAATTCGATGATGCCGCTGGTTTTTCTGGGGGTTTCTGCAGTCCTGAACATCGCGCTGGATCTTGTATTCGTGCTTGGCTTTGATATGGGAGTAGGTGGAGCGGCACTGGCAACGGTGATCTCACAGTGGATCGCAGGGGCGGGAATGATGCTCTATACTCTTGTAAAGTGCCCGGAGCTGAGGCCTCAGCGAAAGGATATGAAGATCACGGCAGCAGGCCTGGGCGAGATCACAGGTGCTTCAGTACTGACATGCCTGCAGCAGTCCATGATGAATCTGGGCATACTGATGGTCCAGGGACTTGTGAACAGCTTTGGAACGGCAGTGATGGCCGCTTTTGCCGCAGCCGTGAAGATAGATGCATTCGCATACATGCCTCTGCAGGATTTCGGGAATGCATTTTCGACATTCACAGCACAGAACTACGGTGCGCGTGAAGAGGAAAGGATAAGAAAAGGAATACGCTCGGCACTTTGCAGTATGCTGATCTTTTCCGCGGTGATCTCGACGTGTGTGCTTATTTTTGCAAAGCCGCTGCTGATGATCTTCATAAGAGGCAGCGAGACGGAGATCTTATCGATCGGAGTGACATATCTGCATGTGGTAGGGGCGTTTTACTTCGGGATAGGCGGACTGTTCATGCTGTACGGCCTTTACCGTGCACTCAACAGACCGGGAATGTCGCTTGTCCTGACGGTGATATCACTCGGGAGCAGAGTCTGCCTGGCATACATGCTTTCTGCACTTCCGGCAGTCGGACTGATCGGTATCTGGTGGGCAGTTCCGATCGGATGGATACTGGCAGACACGACGGGAGTGATATATTACCTGAAGATAAAAAAATCAGTTCATCAGGAAACCCTTGTCTGAGAGAGCGGCTTTGATACGCTCGAAGCTCTGGCTGTCACGGCAGCCGATGCTGTGCAGATGCACACCTCCGGTAAGAGAGCTTATGGGCGCTGAATTGTTTTCATGTTCGACTTTATCTACAAACACATCCACATCATATCTTGATGAAAGGTCGAGCTTTGCCGTGAGCTCGCCGTATATTGCATGTTCGATCCTTACGTCTATGACTGTTGCTCCGAAGTCGACGATCGTGTAAAGCTCGTCGCGCATCTCTTCAGTCGTATGTCTGCATGCGATGATCCCTGTGAAAGGAAAGGCGGTATCATTTTCGGGGATATTCATTATATATCCCTTCGGAGTTGCCAGGATATCCAGGCCTGAAGCTCTGAGGATGGCGACATCTCCGACGATTATCTGACGGCTGACTGACAGGCGGTTTGCGAAATAGTTCGCAGTCACCGGTCCGGAAGCGCCCTCAAGCTCTTTCTTTATGACATCTCTGCGTTTTGCAGCTGATATTTCTTTACTGTTGCCGTTTTTCTTTGTAGTCATCCATGCGCCTCCTTTTCAGCAGTCATCGGTACACCTGCAGACAAGTGCGATTTTCTATGAAAACATAATAGCATAATATGGATTTACAGGCAAACAGGAAATAAATATATACAATTATATTGATAAGTGTATATACACCTGTTAAAATCATATGGCAGGCTAAATCTGATGAAAAGAAGAAAGGAGTGTACCGTATCCGCGCATGAATGCGGCATCGCATGCAGCTGCGGCACGGTGCAGAAGACATGGAAGGGAAAGAAACAACAGTCAAGAAGGAAAGTTTTTTTAAACGCAAGGATATCGAGATATCGGTAAAACGCTATCTGCAGGATGCGCTGTCCGCTATGGCGCTGGGTCTGTTCGGATCGCTGCTGATAGGTGTTATCTTTGATACTATAGGCGTGCAGACGGCAAATCTGTTCGGAGACAACGTGATATCCGCGTTTTGCGTAGAGGTCGGAGCACAGGCGAAGACTTATATGGGTGCGGCTATCGGCGTGGCTGTGGCATGGAGCCTCAAAAGTCCGCCGCTAGTACTGTTTACGAGTGTCGTGACAGGAATGATGGGCGCCAGCATGACAGGCTTCGGCATAGAAGTGGCAGGAGGCCCTGCGGGAGCGTTCCTGGCAGTTGCGGTAGGCGCCGAATTCGGAAAGATGGTTTCAAAGGAAACAAAAGTTGACATACTGGTGACTCCTGCGGTAACATTGATATCGGGAGCGATAGTTGCCAAACTGGTGGGACCGGCTATAGGCTGGTGCATGCTGAGACTGGGAGATCTGATCATGACAGCGACGGAATGGCAGCCGTTCGTTTTCGGAATAGTTATATCGGTAATAGTAGGACTTGTACTGACCGCACCTATTTCAAGTGCGGCACTGTGTATCATGCTGGATCTCAGCGGTCTGGCGGCAGGTGCGGCGACGGTAGGATGCTGTGCTCAGATGGTAGGCTTTGCAGTTGCCAGCTATAAGGAAAACGGTGTGGGAGGTCTGGTGGCACAGGGACTTGGAACGTCCATGCTGCAGGTTTCCAATATCATAAAGAATCCGTGGATCCTGCTTCCGGCAACGCTGTCGGGAGCAATAATAGGGCCGATTTCGACGTGCGTGTTCAAGATGACGAACATTCCTGTAGGCGCGGGAATGGGAACATCCGGACTCGTAGGGCAGATCGGAACATTCAATTCGATGGGATTCTCATTCGACACACTGTGGAAGGTACTGCTGCTCCAGATCGTGCTGCCGGCGGTACTCACGATCATCATAGACAAGTTCATGCGAAAGACCGGTAAGATCAAAGACGGAGATTACAAACTGGAGTTATGATATGAACAGGCAAATCTGGGAAAAGGCAGTTGATTTTCACGGACATACGTGCGGAGGACTCGCTCTGGGAGTGAGAGCCGCGATGGAGGCGCAGAAGCGATTCGGCAGGGAACGCTGCGGTGATGAAGAGATCGTATGCATCACGGAAAACGATGCATGCGGAGTAGACGGCATACAGTCGGTGCTCGGGTGTACGCTGGGAAAAGGCAATCTCATCTATTACGGCACAGGCAAATTCGCATTCAATTTCTTTGACAGGAGCACAGGAGACAGCTTCCGGCTCATGGCAAAGGACAAGAAGGCAGGCCTGCACGGCAGCGAATACATAGAATACGTGCTGACGGCGCCTCTGGAAGAAGTCTTCGATACAGGAAAGCCAAGGGTCGCACTTCCGGAAAAAGCCAGATCTCTCAGATCTGTCAAGTGCAGTATATGCGGAGAAGCGGCGGCAGAGACGAAGATGCGCGTGCATGACGGCAAGCCTGTATGCATAGAATGCTTCAGCAGTTATGACAGAGGATGGAAACATCTGTAGATGGAGGAGATCATGAGAGTAGCAGTCGTAGACGGACAGGGCGGAGGAATAGGCAGGGCCATCGTTGAGAAGGTCAAGAAAGTTTTTCCGGAGCTCGAGGTGGTGGCGCTCGGCACTAATTCAGTGGCCACAGGGCAGATGCTCAAGGCAGGCGCAGATGACGGTGCAACGGGCGAAAACGCCATAATACATAATATGCAGCATGTCGATATCGTTATGGGCGTAGTAGGAATAATAAATGCCAATTCGATGATGGGAGAGATGTCTCCGGCGATGGCGTCAGCGATAGGCGGAAGCCATACGTACAAGATACTGCTTCCGATAAACCGCTGCCACATACATATCGTCAGCGTAGAAGAGCTGTCTGTCAGCGGTCATGTCGACAATGCCGTGAAAGCGCTCGGCCATTTCCTGAAAACAAAGTCGTTTTAGGGTTTAAGGATATGTAAATACCGGCATAACACCGGCCGAACGCCGGTGAGCCATCAGGTACGGACGCGCATATAGCGCGCGGGCATAGATATGAGAATATAAAAGCGATATAAAGGTCAAATCAAAAACAGCGATAGCTAATGTACAAACTTTCAAAAGCTAGATCAGAAATCTAACGATCGGGGGGCGTACAGTGGCATCGCTGTTTTTTGCGCGCCATACGGCGGCGTTCTGTTAAAATTTCGCAGTTTTATATCAGATCCCTGAATTTGAATGTCGACTTGCCGCTGGCATAATCAGCGACGATCTGGCCGTTGCCGGCGAGGCGGTACTTGTATGTCACGAGTCCGTCCAGACCTACAGGACCGCGGGCGTGTATCTTGCCGGTGCTGATGCCGACCTCAGCGCCGAAGCCGTATCTGAACCCATCGGCGAATCTGGTGGAGCAGTTGAGGTATACTCCTGCGGAGTCGACGAGCGACATGAATTTTTCGGCTGAATCTTTGTCTTCTGTTATGATACAGTCGGTGTGATGTGAGCCATATCTGTTTATATGCTCGATCGCTTCGTCTATATCATTCACGATCTTGACAGTGAGTATGTAGTCGAGGTATTCCGTCTCGTAGTCCTCGTCAGTCGCAGGCTCACACTGGATCAGGCCCATCGAGGCCGCGTCGCAGCGGTACTTGATCCTGCTGCCGGATGCGTCTGCGAGAAGCGGTATCAGCACGTCCGCGATATCCTTGTGCACCAGCAGTGTTTCTGCCGCATTGCATGCAGCTACATACTGAGTCTTGGAGTCGATGATGATCGGGATCGCCTTTTCGATGCTGGCCGCGCCGTCGACATACACGTGGCATATGCCGTCAGCGTGACCCATCACAGGGATCTTTGAATTTTCCATGATATACTGAACGAACTGGTTCGAACCTCTCGGTATGAGCAGGTCGACATAGTCGTGGCATTTGAGCAGCTCGCCGATCTCAGCTCTGTCCTCGATGAGGACTGCGAAATGCTCAGGAAGTCCTGCCTTGATGCATGCGTCATAGATCACGTCGAAGAGTGCTCTGTTCGTGTGTTTCGCTTCGCTGCCGCCCTTGAGGATGATGCAGTTGCCGCTCTTTATACAGAGAGACGCGATCTGCACCAGCGCATCAGGTCTCGATTCGAAGATGACGCCGATCACGCCGATAGGGCATGTCACCTTTGTCAGCACGAGATCATCGTCGAGTTCACGCTTCAGCAGCTCTCTGAAAAGCGGATCTTCCAGGTCGATGAGGTCGTATATGCCTGTCACGCACGTGGAAAGCTTGTGGTCGTCGAACTTCAGCCTGTTTACGATCGGGTCGGCAAGGGAGCTTTCTTTTGCAGCTGCGAGGTCTCTCTCATTTGCTTTGAAGATCTCGGCCTTGTTTGCCGTCAGCGCCTTTGCGACCGCCTCCAGCGCACTGTTTCTCGTATCTTCGCTGAGCGACGCCATCGTAAAACTGTCACCTTTTACTTGTTTGATACTGTCGATAAAATCCATGTGATTTTTCCTTTCATAAATTCCTGATAAACGATTTGATAAAATCTCTGATAAACTGATTTATTTCCATATGGTTTTTCCTGTCGTGATCCTCCAGCACGATGAATCCGCTGCTGTATGAAGGATAGATCGCGAAATCTTCGCGAGGCAGCCCGGCGGCGTCCAGATCCGCGATAACGAGCCCCGAGTCCCGGATGACCGGAAACTTTATATGAAAATCCGAATCCCTGCGGCTGAACCTGATCTCCGCAGGATAATCACCGAAGCTGAAACCCGTGTAGTCGAACGGCTCAGCGCGCTGACTGCCGCTCACCGTCATGATGGATCCCGAGATCCCGATCTTTTCCACATTCAGTCCGCATACCGGGAAACCCAGATGGAACATCGCCTTGTGAAAATCCGTCTTGCTCACGACTTTGAGCAGCCTGGCAAGCTGCAGCACGTCATCGCTGTTGTGCAGCAGGATCTTCCTGCAAAGCTCAGGATCGCCGGTCTTCTCATAGCGGTCATAAAGCTCCACGCTCTCGGCTCCGGAGATCTCATCGGCCCTGTTCGACCACAGCCCCATGTAGCTTTCCACGGTCTTCTGCTTGAGATTGGGAACGAATTTTTTGATCGGCGAGTGGCCGTTGACGACGAGGTAAAGATCCAGATCGTACGGCGTGCAGCTTCCTGCGGAAAACCGCTGCAGTCTCCTGTTGATGAACGGCATGTCGAAGTGTCTGCCGTTGTACGTTATCACCATGTCGAGTCCCGAGACTTTTTCTGCAAAGTCTTCAAGCACCTGGCGCTCCTCGCCGCGGTTCTCTGCAAAATACTGATGCATCGTCATGGTCTGCAGGTCGAGCAGGCCGCCGAGTATGAACTTGTTGCGCGCAGGATTCAGCCCTGTCGTTTCTATGTCGAGGACTCCGATACGCATGCCGCTGAAGTAAAAATCCAGCAGGCTGCTGGTGTAAAGGGGGCCCTCGTACTTCATAGTCAAATGTTTCATAATGCCTATTATAACAAGAGCGTGTGTTAAAATAAAGAAAAAATGCATAAAGCGGATTTCAATGATTTTTCAATCTTTGATGGTATAATATCAGCTGTGGAGGTGTCGAAATGAGACTTTTGCTCGTAGAAGATGAAAAAAGGATGGCGCAGGCCCTGTGCGAGATACTGCGCTTTGAAATTACGATGTTGATCATTATGAAGACGGTATAAGCGGTCTGGCTGCCGCAGAGAGCGGCGTTTACGATATGATGATACTGGATGTCATGCTGCCGGGAATGAACGGCTATGAGATCGCCAGACTGAGTGAAAAGGAGTACCGGATACTGGAATATATGATATCGAACAGAGTACAGATACTTACACGAGAGCAGTTCGCGGTCAAGATCTGGGGATTCGAAAGTGATGCGGAGTACAACAACGTAGAGGTATATATGTCGTTCACGAGAAAGAAGCTGGCGTTTGTCGGATCGGAGACGGTGATAAAGGCTGTCCGCGGTGTAGGCTATGAACTGAGGTACGGTGATGTTTAAAAAATCGAGAAAGAAAATCGTTGCATCTATAATGTCCATACTCGTGCTGCTGTGGGCAGGAACGCTGGGAATGATATATGCGTCAAGCTATTTTGAGATGTCCAGGCAGAATGAACGTATGCTGGAGGCTCATTCTGATATGTATACGCTTCCGGATGAGGAGGCCGATATGCCGCCTGAAAGGCCTGAACCGGGCGACAGTGCGCCGGGCGACGGGGAGCCGGGATTCACGGATTCTCCGAGATTCATGATGGCGAATTTCTACACGGTAGCGCTGTCAGATGGCGGAGAAGTGCTTGCGATCAGCAACGAGTCTCCGACGGTCTACAGTGATGACGAGCTGGAAGCTCTGGCGAAGAGCATAGCGGACAGCGGAACGCAGAAGGGAAGCGAGGGGAATCTTGCTTTTTACGCTGCAGACAAGGGCAGATATACGCTGGTGACATTCATGGACAATACGGTCATCAATGAAAGCGCAGCCACGCTGCTCAGATATACGTTTATTTTCGGAGGAGCCGCGCTGATCGTATTTTTCTTTATTTCACTGTTTCTGGCGAAGAATATAGTGAGGCCGCTGGAGGAAAGCTACAGGAAACAGAAGCAGTTCATCTCGGATGCCGGGCATGAGCTGAAGACTCCGGTATCTGTCGTGAATGCCAACGCCGAACTGCTGGCGAGAGAGCTTGGAGAAAATCAGTGGCTCAGCAATATCCAGCATGAGAACGAGCGTATGGGAGTGCTGGTAACACAGCTTCTGGAGCTCGCGCGGGCGGAAAACGTGCAGCCGCAGATGGAAAGACTGGATCTCAGTCACCTGGTATGCGGTGAGGTGCTGCCTTTTGAAAGCGTCGCGTTCGAGGCCGGTCTGCTGATAGAAAGCAGGATACAGGAAGGGATACTGACAGAGGGCAGCAGCGCAGAGCTGAAACAGCTTGTATCGATACTGGTCGATAATGCCATACGTCACGGCAGCGCAGGCGGGAATGTGTCTGTAAGCCTTTCAAAAGAGCACGGTGATGCAGTGCTTTCGGTGACAAACGCAGGCGACGAGATACCTGAAGAACAGCGGGAGCAGATATTCGAACGCTTTTATCGCGCTGATGAATCGAGGAACAGCGGGAGCGGCCATTACGGACTGGGGCTTGCGATAGCAAAGGCGATCGCTGATTCGCACCGGGGCAGCATAAAAGTGCTTTGTCATGACGGACTCGTGGAATTTCGCGTGCAGCTGCCGGCAGAATGATATGAACGGTGAGGCATACGAGACAAGGCCGGCATACCGGCATAAAAAAATTTCATATTTCAATAAAACTTCAATCTTCCTTCTGTATGATGATGATATCGGAATACAGGAGGTTTTTTCATGAGGAGGAATACGAGATGAAATACAGGCACGAATGGAAACACGAGATAAGCCATATCGACATGCTGATACTCAGGCAGAGGCT
This sequence comes from Brotomerdimonas butyrica, assembly GCF_025567305.1. Taxonomy (NCBI): domain Bacteria; kingdom Bacillati; phylum Bacillota; class Clostridia; order Eubacteriales; genus Brotomerdimonas; species Brotomerdimonas butyrica. The sequence goes on along the minus strand of NZ_JAOQJP010000004.1, from coordinate 80,058 downwards.
TTCCGCGGTGATGAAGCGCGACGGGCATGCGACAGGCGGACGGTATATGATACGGAGCCTGTATTTTGACAATATGTATGACAAGGCGCTCAGGGAAAAGATAGACGGTGTGGATCGCCGCGAGAAATTCCGTATAAGGTATTACGATCTGGATGATTCAGTCATACATATTGAAAAGAAAAGCAAGGTGAACGGACTGTGCATGAAAGAACGTGCAAGGCTGACAAAAAGCCAGGCGCAGGCTCTTTCCGAAGGAAACTGCGAGTGGATGCGGGGCAGCAGCATACCGCTTGTCGGAGAGCTTTACAGCAAGATAAAGAGCCAGGGACTGATGCCGAAAACTATCGTGGATTACACCAGGGAGCCGTTCGTATATGCCCCGGGGAATGTACGCGTGACTATCGACTATAACATCAGGACGGGACTCAGATGCACGGATTTTCTCGATCCGGGATGCATAACCGTTCCGGCAGGAGATGCTCCGGCGATACTGGAAGTCAAATGGGATGAATATCTGCCGGATGTGATATGCGACGCAGTGCAGATACCGGGGTGCCGGTCAGGCGCGTTTTCCAAATATGCCGCATGCAGGATATACGGCTGACAGGACAATGGGGCCTCAGGTCAGATACATTCAAGTGAAAAATAAAGGAGATAATAAATCATGACGTTCAATGACATTTTCAAATCGAGTTTTCTGGAGCACATAACAAGCGTGAGCATACTGGATATGGCGCTCGCGCTCGCGCTGGCTTTCGGGCTGGGCATGTTCATTTTCCTGGTCTACAAGAAGACATACCAGGGAGTGATGTATTCGTCGAGCTTCGGGACGACGCTGGTCGCGCTCACGATGATAACGACAGTCGTGATAATCGCTGTGACTTCAAATGTGGTGCTTTCTCTCGGCATGGTCGGCGCGCTGTCCATAGTTCGTTTCCGTACGGCGATAAAAGAGCCGCTTGATATCGCATTCCTGTTCTGGTCCATCGCGGCAGGCATAGTGCTGGCTGCAGGAATGATACCGCTTGCTGTTATTGGCAGCGTTATCATAGGGGTCATGCTGCTCGTGATGGTGAACAGAAAATCGCACTGCAATCCGTACATCGTGGTACTTTCCTGCACCGATCCCGAGGCTGAAAGGAACGCGCTGGCTTTCCTCGAGGAAAACGTGCAGAAGTGCGTCGTGAAGAGCAAGTCAGCCCAGAAAGGGATGATAGAGCTGAATCTTGAGATACGTATGAAGGATGACAGTACTGCTTTTATCGGCGACATAGCAGATATGACGGGAGTGAACAGTGCGGTGCTGGTCAGTTACAATGGTGAGTACTGGGGGCTGTATCTCGCAGTGGAAGGCGTGGAGGATGCTTTTTTGCAGCGTAATTACGGCAGCAGCTACGGGGAGCTTTACAAGCCCGACAGTTCCGGTATGGGAGGCGGCCGCGGCAATGGCGGCGAATTCGATATGGGGGATTTGCCTGATGAAGCCGGAGACGTGGAGCAGGAGAATAACCCCGATGCGGGCGACGGGCAGCCTCCGGATGGTGGCATACCTGATGCTCCGTCAGGATTTTCAAAGGATGATGCCGGTGATATGGGCAGCCCTCCTCAGGATATGGAAAGCGCAGACGATGGCGGTGCCGGGACATTCCCGGGCGAGCAGGGAGCTATGCAGGCCCCGGATGAAGGAGGTGCCGGTGGAGGCATGGGCAGCAGTGATGATGTGCTGCTGAAATATATAGACGATGATATCGACAGCTATCCGAATATATTCGACAATGCGAAGACAGATGCATCAGACAGCGATATGAACAGGCTGATAAAGTCGCTGAAAAAGCTTTCAGGCGGTGAAGATATTGAAGATGCGGTAGATGTAGAGGAAGTTATAAAATATTTCGCAGTGCATGACTTCGTACTGAATTTTGACAGCTACACAGGGTCGATGATCCACAACTATTATCTTTATGAAAATGACGGGCAGATGCAGATGATACCGTGGGATTACAATCTGGCATTCGGCGGGTTCGTATCTGCGGAAAGCGCAGAGTCGCTGGTCAATTATCCGATAGATTCGCCGGTTTCAGGCGGAAGTATGGAAGACAGACCGATGATAGCATGGATATTTGAAAATGAAGAGTATACCGAGCTGTATCACGAGTATCTGGCGCAGTTTATCGACGAATATTTTAATGGCGGATATTTCGAAACGATGATCGATGATGTTGTTTCTATGATATCGCCGTATGTTGAAAAGGATCCTACGAAATTCTGCAGCTATGAGGAGTTTCAGACGGGCGTGGAAACGCTGAAGGAGTTCTGTCTGCTGCGTGCGCAGAGTGTGAGGCTGCAGCTTGACGGTGAGATCGGATCGACTTCGGATACGCAGGAAAGCAGCACGCTGGTGGATGCCGGTGATCTCAAGATCAGTGATATGGGAACGATGAATGCTTCCGAACGCAGTGATCAGAATATTGATGCTGCAAAGCCGCAGGATGGTGCAAATGCTGGATGGGATACGAATACTGAGGCAAACGAAAATGCTGATACCGGGCAGGTGCCGGATCCTGCCGGCGGCAGTGGGGAAATGCAGGTCGCAAACGATATGGATCAGCCTCCAGGGGAAAGCGATATGCAGGAGATACATGAGCAAGAAAAAACGGAAGGATCAGAAATGCAAAACTCGCTGTCAGCGGCTTCATGGATATGGCTTGCGGTAAGTGCAGCGGTGCTTGCGGCAGGTCTGGTGGCGGCTGCTGTTTATAGAAGGCGGCGGTATAAAAAACAATGATACAGATTCTGCCTGAATGGAGCAAAATCGGCTGATGGAGCTATATGAGGCGGATCGATATATGTTTCAGAATCGATTATTTATATACAAAAACAAAAGAGACTGGTTTAGTCTCTTTTGTTAAAAGGGGTATTGGGATTAGAGATTAATGAGGCTATCAGGGGGATAACCTCAGCTAAATTATAAGTTACTTAATGAAAAAATGCAAGTAAAAGTCGAAAAAAATTCAAGAATACTGCTTCATGATGTTTTTTGTTTGTAAATGTCGAGTGAAACAGATATAAAACGCGCTTCCACGACTATATAATTTAACTGTCAGAGGGGAAACCCATGCAGCAGATTATTGTAATAAATTATGGAGGAATGAAAATGGAAGTTTTGAAAGTATCAGCTAGGTCAAATCCTAATTCAGTAGCAGGTGCATTAGCTGGAGTTTTAAGGGAAAAAGGAGGAGCAGAGATACAGGCGATAGGTGCAGGAGCATTGAATCAGGCCGTGAAAGCGATAGCTATCGCAAGAGGGTTCGTCGCCCCCGGAGGTATCGATCTCGTTTCAGTGCCGGCATTTACGGATATAGAGATCGAGGGAGAAGAGCGGACTGCGATAAAACTGATCGTAGAGCCGAGATAACAGACGGCAGAATTTCGAACTTAGAAACAAATCAGAAAACAGAAGAAAGCGCAGGGAGCTTTTTCCTGCAGGAAGACTGATAGCAAGGCCCGTTCCGTGAATGGATGCGGGCTTTTTTGTACGAAAAAATGCTTGCCAAATTATCGGGGGGTATATCATATTTCTGTATTTAAAATTCGTTCTAATACGGAAATGGAAGGATTTTCGAACGAAAGAAAAAGGATAAGGGATTGAGACAAAGCAATTATTTCATGATCAAAAAAGAAAGGAAGAAGCAATGAACGAAAGCACGAAAACTAAAAAAGCCCTTCGCGGCAGTCTCTTTGCATTGTTCTTATGCATCGTGCTGCTGATCGGAACGACATTCGCATGGTTCACAGACACTGCGAGCACAGGCGTGAACAAGATCCAGTCAGGCAGACTGGATGTAGGTCTGGAAATGAAGGACAATGATGGTAAATGGGTCAATGCAGAAGGAAAGACATTACAGTTCAAAGTTAATAAAACGATTCCGGCAGAAGGAACACAGATTCTCTGGGAGCCTGGATGTACATATGAACTCCCGGCACTCCGTGTTGTGAACAACGGCAACCTTGCACTCAAGTACAAAATCCAGATAACAGGGATCCAGGGCGATGAAGAACTGAATAAAGTAATTGACTGGACATACAGTGTTAGCGGAGAAGCGGTTGCTTCTCTGGACACCGAGCGTCATCTGGCTGCGAAGATCGGCGATAATGATGTATTTGATACTTTAACGATCCAGGGCCACATGAGAGAAGAAGCCGGCAATGAATATCAGGACAAGGCTATCGATGGAGTGAGCATCACAGTTATCGCTACACAGGATACTGTTGAGAATGACAGCTTTGGTAATACATATGATGCAAATGCTGCATACCCTGTTGTAGCTAAAGATCAGAATGAAGTAAACGATATAATCAAGAATGCTACAGACAAGAAGGCTACCATTACGATTCCTGCAAAAAAGACGATCACTCTCGATAACGGCATTGCAAACGAAAGAGATAAATCGCGTGACATCACATTCGTTGGTGATGGTACCCAGACGGTCGATGTTATTACAAATGCCATTAGCGCAGAAGGCGGTCAGCTGAACTACCAGCGCGGTTCATCATTTACATTTGAGAACCTCAACATTCAGGCGGGCGAAGGCAGCTTCGACGGTATCGTCTGCGATGAGCTGACATACAAAAACTGCACTATCAAGGGCAAGCTGACTCTGTACGGCAAGGCTACATTCATCAACTGCAAATTTGACAACACAATGGACAACCAGTATTCCATCTGGACCTGGGGCGGCACGGATGTGACATTTAAGGGCTGTACATTCAACACAAATGGCAAGGCGATCCTGCTTTATGGACAGGCTACTGCAGCAAAGCCTACAAATCTTGTTGTGAACAACTGCACTTTCAATGACCGCAGCAACGGTACTGCCGGTAAAGCTGCTGTTGAAGTCGGCAACGATTACAACGCTACTTATACGCTGACGATCAATAACGCAACTGTCAACGGCTTCGCTGACGGCAAAAACACCGGTTCCAAGCTGTGGGCAAACAAGAACAGCATGGATGCAGCGCATCTCACCGTTACGATCGATGGGAAAAAGATCCAGTAATTGTTAGTTGATCTGCACAGCTTTAACAGAAAAATGAAAGATGATCCTCGTTCGATGCGGGGATCATTTTTACGTCCGGCATAAACGGCGGATACCATGCATCCGGCATGTCGCTACCCCTTTACCTTTTACGGCTATTGTTGTATAATTTTCAAGTCGGCAGAGCTTAACGCCGGCAGGAGGCGGATGAAAAAATGGAACAGTTGAAAAATCATATCCTGGATAGCAGGAAAATAGTTATAAAAATAGGAAGCAACGTCCTTTCAGATAAAGACGGGGCCGTCAACAAAGCGGTCATACATAACATAGTCGAACAGGTCAATTTCCTCATGGAAATGGGCAAGCAGGTGATACTCGTATCATCGGGAGCCGGCATCTGCGGAGTCGGAGCGATCAACAAATGGAGCAGGCGCGGCGATATCAACTACAAGCAGGCGCTGTGCGCCATCGGACAGGTCGAGCTGCTGATGGCATACAAGGAATATTTCGGCGACTACGATATACACGTGGCACAGATGCTGCTCACGAGAGATGATTTCGACGACAATCACAGGACGCTGAACATAAGGAACACGATGTTCACGCTGATAGACGAGGGCGTCGTGCCGATCATCAACGAAAACGACAGCGTGTGCGTAGAAGAGATCAAGATCGGAGACAATGACACACTGGCGGCACTCACCGCGATACTGTGGAACGCTGATCTGATGATAATACTCAGCGATATAGACGGCGTGTTCGACAAGGATCCTAAGGCCTGCGAGGACGCGAAGCTGATAGAGACCGTGGAAAGCGCAGAAAAGCTGCTGTCTTCGATCAGCATCGGAGAAAAGAGTTCGTTCGGCACCGGCGGCATCAAGACCAAGATAGAAGCCGCGTCAAAGGTCAACAAATTCGGTATCCCGATGATACTTCTGAATGGATCCGAAAAGAATATCATCAAAGACAGCATCGAAGGGAACGGCAGAGGAACGCTGTTCCTCGGAACGATAAACAAATAGAGCCACAGGCGGATCAGAGGTATATATCATGAAAAAAATAGGATTTATAGGCATAGGAAATATGGGCGGCGCTATCCTCGCAGGATATGCGCAGTCGGAAAACTCAAAGAATGTGGAGCTTCTGGCATTCGACATGAACAGCGAGCTTTGCAGCAGCACGAAGGAAAAGATCCCGCAGCTTGAGCTTTGCAGCAGCGGCAGCGAGCTTTGCAAAATAGCAGACACTGTGATCATAGGCGTGAAGCCGCAGGTGATAGGCGGAGTGCTCGAGGAGATCGCAGGCTCGTATGACAGCAGCAAGACTGTGATTTCCATGGCAGCAGGTATCAGCATCGAAAAGGTGCAGCGTTATCTCGGAGACGGTGCGAAGATAATAAGGATAATGCCGAATACTCCGGCAAAGGTCGGAGAAGCAATGGTCGCAATGTGCCGCAATGACAATGTCAGCGATGAGATATTCGATGAGGCGACAGAGATATTCGCGGGGATAGGAAGAGCCGAGCACATCGATGAAAGTCTGATAGACTGCGTGATCGGAGTGAGCGGCAGCAGCCCTGCGTACACGTACATGTATATCCAGGCGCTGATCGAGGCGGCGGCAGCAAACGGCATGGACGAGCAGAAGGCGAGAGTGTTCGCGGCGCAGTCGGTGCTCGGAGCAGCCAGGATGGTGCTGGAAAGCAGCGAGTCAGTCGAACAGCTGAGGATAAACGTATGCTCGCCTAACGGCACCACTATCGAAGCGGTCGACAGGCTCTTTGCAAACGGGTTCATGGACGACGTCAAGGAAGGATTCCAGGCGGCTGTGGACAGATCCATAGAGATGGGGAAGGAAGAATAATGATTTTTGAAGAAAAGAAGATCGCCAGCGAAAGGATATACGAGGGAGCTATCCTCAATGTCAGACGCGACGAGGTGACCGCTGTCAAAGGCCACGCGTACAGGGAGATAATAGAGCATAACGGCGCAGTGGCGATGATCGCGATAAAGGATGACGGCAATGTCATCATGGTGAGCCAGTACAGGTATGCATGCGGCAGAGCGGTGCTCGAGATCCCTGCGGGCAAGATCGACAAAGGCGAGACAGATCCTGCACAGGTGGCGGCTCGCGAACTTAGGGAAGAGACCGGCTACACAGCAGGGAACATAAAGTATCTTGGCAAGATAAATCCGAGTGTGGCGTATTCGGAAGAAGTGATATATATCTACGCGATGACGGATCTCACGCCGGGTGAACAGGACCTCGACGACGATGAGGCGCTCGACGTTGTCGAGTATCCGTTCGGAGAGATCTACGAAATGGCGGCGCAGGGAAAGCTGATCGATGCGAAGACGGTAGCCGGGCTGCTGATGGCTAAAGAGCAGCTGCGTGACATACTGCTTCCGTGACACAGCCTGTGAAGATAAGGAAAGCGGCGGCAGACAGTATAATGAGCAGACCTTTCATCTCCTGATGAGGTCTGTTTTTTTTGAGCACTTCAGACGAGGAACCGTAAAATGCGGTGACCGTCAGTGCTATGAAGGCAGGTATGATAAAGAGGTTCGGCGGCAGTATGTTGAACAGCGACAGCGATACGGCGTTGTCGGCGTTTACATATATCAGACCGTTGCAGAAGCCGACTGCAAAGCTCTTGAACCAGAGTATCACAGGTGGGAGCGGGCTGAGGTATCTGCTGAGTATAGCTGCCAGCGCGGCTGCGGCAGGTATGAGATTTGATATAAGTGCAGACACGAGCATTTTGAAAAAGCCTGCGGACGGATCTGAAAAGCTGCAGATCAGCAGAGAAAACAGATACGAATTGTTTTCCTCCGCAAGGTTCATGCTGAAAAAAAGCCCTGTGAACAGGCCTGTCGTAAAAATGAAAACAAATATCGGTATAAGTTTTTTCATATGTATATCCTCTCTTTTTCCGGCAGCGTCACTGCGGTCCGAAAACCGGCCGCAGCGGCACAGTTATAAATCATCCGGTAAAATGATATGCCGGCGGTGACATTGATATTCGCGATGCATACGGAAAAACTGCAGAAAACAGGAATTTGAGACATATGTAATCTGTACAGGGAGGGGATGTTGTGTTAAAGTATGGGTATATGTATAAGATGATTTTTCCGAGTGATCAGGAAAGGAAAGGGCGCCACATGAAGAAGGCTATGAGAAAGAGAAGTCTGCTCGCAGTTTTGCTTGCGATGTGCATGGTTGTAATGCTCATGCCGGCAGCTGCATTTGCAGAAGATGAGAACGGGGTGTCAGGTATTAAAGATACTCCCGGTGGAGCTGGCATCAGAGTCGATACAACTGTCAGAGATAATTATACGGATTTAAGTATAACCGATGATATCGACATGATGGCAGGTGAAGGTTATATCATCGATTTCACTAAAGAAGATGATTTGTCATATGCCCTGAAGGCTCTGGCAGGTCGAAATGGAACCAGGTATTATAAATTCCAGAATTCGGACAATAAAGCACTTGTTGAAACGGAAAAACAGGAGGAAGCTTTATTGAAATTCGTCGTGGATAAAGATGAAAACAAGGCAGTGATGACTCTGGTGAATGATGCCAGTGCGGGAGCATCTTACCAGCTGGGTTTCAGTTACACTCAGTATACAGGTTCCATGCTGACATATACCGGAACAACCACGGATCCGGAAACAAAAGAGCAGGTAATCGGTGAAATAAGAGATGATTACTATACGAGATATAATTTTAAATGTAAGCTGAATCTGAATACCGCAGATATCGAAAGCGGCATCATAAAGACTATTCGTATCGACAATGCGAAGCTTTCCTTTAAAACAGGAGCTGCACCGGAGTTTACCGCGAACGTGACCGATGGATATGGAGATTTTTATACCCTTTTCTGTCAGGACTGGAGCGTAGGTCCGTGGGTGAGCAGCACGCAGATCGTGCATGCTTCAGATACACCTGACAGATATGCATTCAAATCCTTTGAAAAGGATAAGAAATATTATTATTCCGTTTTTGTAGAACTGACATCTGCGGCAGGTCAGAAGAACTGCAGATTTGATGAGAACACGAGGCTGATCCTGAATGGCAAAGAAGTTACGTATTCTTCAAAGGCCGCAGGCAGCGGATATGTATACTTCTACGACGTTGCGGCAATGGCTCCGACCGACGAAGCCGGTCCGCAGCCCGGTCAGGACGGCAGCGCTGCCGGCAAGACAGATCCTGAGGGAAATAAGAGCGATTCCGCTGCAAAGACAGGCGATGCTGCAGATCCGATGCTTTACGCAGGTATCCTGCTGCTGGCGGCAGCCGGTGCAGGCACAGCAGTACTTTACAGAAGAAAGGCGAAGAACTAGATCGCACACATTATCATGTTGTAACAGATGAATGATATCCTGCATACAGGAGCAGACAAGAAGGCAGATGACAAAACCGCTGCCTTCTTTTTTTGAGCGTAAAGAGCGCCTCCTCTGTATTTATGCAAAATCCGGCATAGACAAAACACTTTTTTGAAGTTTGGAAAAGATTATTGTAAACCATCAGTCATGAGAGTATAATATGACATGTTATATACATCAGTCAGAGAAAAAGGGTGAGAATGTCATATGTACACTAAAGATTTTATGGAATATCTGCAGAAAGAGCGAAAAATGTCGAAGAACACACTTGAAGCGTACAACCGCGACGTCCTGGAATTCATGGCATTCGAAGGCTCCAGAGGCATGACAGACATACTGAATACATCGAGCACAGAGATAGTTGCATTTTTGCACAATCTCAAGATATCAGGGAAATCCGCGGCGACGGTGAACAGGAAGCTGGCATCAGTGAGGGCGTTTTTCAATTATCTCATCGAAGCAGGGCTGATAAAAGTCAATCCGACGGCTAACATCAAGTCACCGAAGATCGAAAGAAAAAAACTCGACTATCTGGAGATAGAAGAGATAGACAGGCTTCTGGCTGTACCGGACGATTCGGTGAAGGGGATCAGAGACAGGGCGATACTCGAGGTCCTCTACGCGACCGGCATCAGAGTCAGCGAGCTGATAGAGGCGAACGTGGACGACATCAACCTCAGGATGGGCTTCATCACCTGCGACGGCGAACAGAGCCGCCCGAGGATCGTGCCGCTGGGAAGACCTTCGAGAGCCGCACTCGAGAACTACATATACGACAGCAGGACAAAACTCATAAAAGACAATACTGACGAACCTGCACTCTTTGTAAATTACAGCGGAAAGCGCATCACGAGACAGGGGCTGTGGAAGATCCTCAAGGAATACGGGGTCAAGGCAGGCATAGACAAGAAGCTGACTCCGAATATCATCAGGACTTCTTTCGCGGTGCATATGCTTCAGAACGGTGCAGATCTCAAATCGCTGCAGGAGCTGATGGGGCACGAAGACATCACGGCGACTCAGGTGTACCTGTCGGTAACAAAAAACAGGATCAAGGACGTATACGACAAGTCGCACCCGAGAGCGTAGCTGCATTACCGGCGGATGTGCGCAGCGGGATCCCGGCTCAATGGTCTTACAGCAGTGACGCTACGGCTGCACGGTATGGAGGTGTAAAGCTGCAGCTTTCCGGTATGCTGATGTTTTTCGGGAGTTTTCGGGATGTACGGGAAAAAGTGCTTGAACCGTGTACATGTTCTGTAGTATAATATCTTGGTATTACGGGCGGTCCTCTGGTCTTATGAACGGGTCATAGCCAAGAACGTCTAGGAATTAAGGAGGAAGAATCAATGAACGTATTAGATTCAGTTGTACAGGAATATATCAAATCTGATATCCCTGCTTTCGGAGTTGGTGACACGGTAAAGGTGCACGTTAAGATCAAGGAAGGAAACAGAGAAAGAATCCAGATATTCGAAGGCTTTGTTTTAAAGAGACAGAACGGCGGCATCGGCGAGACATTCACAGTAAGAAGGATCGCTTCAGGTGTAGGTGTTGAAAAGACATTCCCTATCCACTCACCGCTGGTTGAGAAGATCGAAGTTGTAAGAAAGGGTGCTGTAAGAAGAGCAAGACTTCACTACATGCGTGAAAGAACCGGTAAATCAGCTAAGATCAAGACAAAAGAAGAAAAATAAAAAAGAGGAGCCTTTAAGGCTCCTTTTCAATATAGAGACAAAATACTGAAATACAGAAGAAAAAATGAAGAAAGGCGGAATCAATGGAAAATATCAACTGGTACCCCGGGCATATGAAAAAAACGCGTGAGCTGATACAGGAAAACCTCAGGCTTGTCGATGCGGTAATCGAGGTGATAGACGCCAGGATACCTGTTTCGAGCAGGAATCCGATAATAGATGAGCTGGTGAAGAGCAAGCCGCGGATAATCGTGCTCAACAAGAGCGATCTGGCTGACGGCAGCATGAGCCGCAGCTGGGAGGAACACTTCAGAAAAGAAGGCAGCCGTGCGCTTTCCATGAACTGCATGAGCGGGACAGGCGTGAAGCAGCTGTTCGGGATACTGGAGAAAATGGCCGAAGAAAAAAACAGAGAGCGTAGCATGCAGAAGCCGTTCAGGCTGATGATAGTAGGAGTCCCGAATGTCGGCAAATCGTCGCTGATAAACAGGATGACGGGAAAAAAGAGCGCGCAGACGGGAGACAGGCCGGGAGTCACCAGAGGAAAACAGTGGCTGAAGCTGAAAAACGGCATGCAGCTGCTCGATACGCCGGGCATACTGTGGCCTAAGTTCGAAGACCCTAAAGCAGGTATGGATCTCGCCTTCTGCGGCTCGATAAAGGACGAGATACTCGATGTGCCGACGCTGGGGATGGAGCTGATCGGCGTGCTGGCGTCGCAGTATCCGGAGATGCTGATGGAGCGCTACAAGCTGGATGAGATCGCGGAAACTCCGCTGGAAAACATGGAGAACATGGCTGTGAAGAGAGGCTGCATACTGCCGGGCAAGCGCATCGACTACGAGCGCATAGGCAGACTGGTGCTCGACGAGTTCAGAAGCGCGAAGATAGGACGTATAACGCTGGAAAAGCCGCAGAATGCCGACACTTCTGATGGTGTTTCGGAAAGCGGCAGCTGATCGGCGTGCCGGGCAGAGAGCAGAGAAAGGCAGAGCTGATATGGGAATGACAAAAGCAGAAAGGCTGGAAAGGCAGAAAGCGCGTCTGGCCGAGATGAAAGAACGTGAAGCGGAGCTGCATGCTGCGGGATACCGCAATATCGCGGGAGTCGATGAAGTTGGACGCGGACCTCTTGCAGGCCCTGTAGTCGCAGCAGCCGTGGTGCTACCGGACGATTTCGATGCGCTCGGCGTCGATGATTCAAAGAAGCTTTCCGAAAAGAAGCGCGAGGAGCTTTACGATGTGATAATGGAGAAAGCCGTGGCCTACGGCATAGGCATGGCAGACCACGATGTGATAGATGAGATGAATATCCTGCAGGCGACGAAGCAGGCCATGAGGCAGGCGATCTCGGGGCTGGATGCGATGCTGGAAAGCCGCAGTGCGCGCAGCGGCGGAGATGCAGCTGGAATTGCAGGCGGGATCGACTATGTACTGTTCGATGCAGTTGAGATAGAGGATATCGATATACCCCAGGAGTCGGTGATAAAGGGCGATGCGAAGATACTCTGCATCGCAGCGGCGTCGATCGTCGCGAAGGTGACGAGAGACAGGATGATGGTCGGGTATGCGCAGGAGTTCCCGGGCTACGGATTCGAGAAGAACAAGGGCTACGGCACCAGACAGCATTACGAGGGTATCGACAGCCGGGGCATATGTCCGATACACAGGAAGACGTTTCTGAAAAAATATTTCGAATGACAGGCGCTGCGGAATGCGGTGAGCGTCGCCGGGCGCATCAAAAAAGCTTGCCCGCAGGGTCTTTTCATGGTAATATAAAACCGTTATACGACTGACGGTAATAGTGGAATCGACCACGTGAAGTATAATGAAAAAGTGAGCCGACCGTCTGGGCAGAGAGCCCGGGCAGTCTGGCTCTTTTCGCATTCAAATCAGGGATCACGCAGGGGTGCAGCATGATGCCGGCTTCCGGCTGACAGACAGATGAAACACCGCAAGGGTATGACCTGATGTCGGCGTGCGCCGACATCCCAATGAAACCCTCAAGAGGATAACCTGATGTCGGCATGCGTCGACAAACAGATGAAAGGAATGAAATTATGGAATTCAAAACCGACATTCAGATCGCACAGGAAACGGAAATGAGGAACATTCAGGAAATCGCCGCTTCTGCAGGCCTGGACAGCAGATACATAGAGCTGTACGGCAACTATAAGGCGAAGGTCGATTACAATTTACTGAATGACAAGAAGGATGAAAAAGACGGCAAGGTGATACTTGTGACGGCGATATCACCGACGCCTGCAGGCGAAGGCAAGACGACCACTACAGTAGGACTTGCCGACGCTCTCAGAAAGATAGACAAGAACGTGCTGGTGGCTCTCAGAGAGCCTTCGCTCGGACCGGTGTTCGGCGTAAAGGGCGGAGCAGCCGGCGGCGGATATGCTCAGGTGGTGCCGATGGAAGACATCAACCTGCACTTTACAGGAGACATGCACGCGATAGGCGCAGCCAACAATCTGCTGGCAGCGATGATCGACAATCACATACAGCAGGGCAACGAGCTCAGGATAGACCCGAGAAGGATCACATGGAAGAGATGCGTCGACATGAACGACAGACAGCTCAGATTCATAACAGACGGTCTCGGCGGCAAGGCAAACGGAACACCGAGAGAAGACGGATTCGATATCACCGTTGCGAGCGAGATCATGGCGATACTCTGCCTGTCTTCCGGGATAGATGACCTGAAGCAGAGGATATCAAATATAATAGTAGGCTACAGCTATGACGACGAGCCGGTAACTGCGGGACAGCTCAATGCACAGGGCGCGATGACAGCACTCCTGAAAGACGCGCTCAAGCCGAATCTCGTACAGACGCTCGAGCATACCCCTGCGTTCATACACGGCGGACCTTTTGCAAACATCGCACACGGATGCAATTCAGTGATGGCTACAAGAATGGCGATGAAGATGGCTGATTATGTAGTGACAGAGGCGGGCTTCGGAGCCGACCTCGGCGCTGAGAAATTCCTCGATATAAAGTGCAGGATGTCAGGAATCAGACCTTCAGCCGTAGTCGTTGTCGCTACTGTAAGAGCACTCAAGCATCACGGAGGTGCAGCGAAGGGCGAGCTGGGTACGGAAAACCTCGAAGCTCTGGAAAAAGGACTTCCTAATCTGCTCCAGCACGTTGAGAACATAACCGGAGTATACGGCCTCCCGGCAGTGGTAGCGATCAACAGATTCCCTACCGACACCGAGGCAGAGCTGAAGCTCGTCGAAGACAAGTGCAGAGAGCTCGGCGTGAACGTTGCGCTCAGCGAAGTATGGGGCAAGGGCGGTGAAGGCGGTATCGCACTTGCGGAAGAAGTCGTGAGACTCTGCGAGGCAGACAGCGATTTCAGATTTGCATACGATACAGAGCTTTCTATTGAAGAGAAAATAAGAGCGATAGCTCAGAAGATATATCACGCAGACGATATCAGCATCCTGCCGGCAGCGATGAAGCAACTCAGACAGCTGGAAGTTCTGGGCTTTGGAAAACTGCCGATATGCGTTGCCAAGACACAGTACAGCTTCTCGGACGATCAGACTCTGCTCGGCGCTCCGAAGGGCTTTACACTTACGGTAAGAAACCTCAAGGTTTCAGCAGGCGCAGGCTTTATAGTGGCGCTCACAGGAGATATTATGACGATGCCGGGACTGCCGAAGAGACCGGCGGCAGAGAAAATAGACGTTGACAGTACAGGAAAGATCTCGGGACTCTTCTGATCCCGGGACCGCAGGATAACAGGAGGTATCATGCTTTATACCGATAAGACATGCAGAGAATTCGTTGAAAATACGGCGGGAAAAACGCCGGTGCCCGGAGGCGGCAGTGTTTCTGCGCTTGTAGGAGCGCTGGGAGCGGCACTCGGGAGAATGGTGGGTTCGCTCACGCTTGGAAAGAAAAAATATGCTGACGTCCAGGCGGAAATGCTCGAGCTCGCGCGCGAGGCGGACAGTCTGCAGGCTGAGCTTCTGGAGCTCGTGCAGGCTGACATAGACATATTCAGGCCGCTGTCCGAGCTTTACGGTATGAAAGCGGAGACTGATATCGAAAAGGAAAATAAAGCGGCTCTTCTCGAAGAGGCTCTGGAGAATGCGTGCAGTGTTCCGATCAGCATAATGGAAAAATGCGGCAGGGCTATAGAGCTTTCGAAGGAATTCGCTGCCAAAGGCTCCAGGCTGGCGGTGAGCGATGCGGGAGCCAGCGCGATAATCTGCAAGTCGGCGCTTCAGGCGGCAAGCCTAAACGTGTACATAAACACGGGATCGATGACGAACAGAAAGCGCGCTGACGAGCTGAACACCATATGCGCTATGCATCTGATGAATTACGCAACGATGGCAGATGAAGTTTTTGAGATGGTCGCTGACAGGCTGCGGGGGTAATATATGACTGAAATACTCAGGGGGAAAGATGTCGCTGACAGACTTACTGAAAAAAATGTGATAAAGGCAGATGAGCTCAGGAAGGGCGGTATGTGTCCGACTCTGGCGATAGTGAGACTCGGTGAGAATCCGGGAGACCTGTCGTACGAGAGGGGTGCGATGAAGCGCGCCGCGCAGACGGGCGTGGATGTGAAACAGTTCATTTATGATGAAGCGATCACGCAGGACGAACTGCTGGCTGAGCTGGATAAGATAAATCGAGATGACAGCATACACGGCGTGCTGATATTCAGACCGATGCCCGGACATATCGATGAAAAGGCAGTGTGTGCCGCGCTCGCGCCGGAAAAAGACGTGGACGGCATAACTGCAGGGTCGATGGCCGGAGTGTTCATGGACAGTGACGCGGGATTTCCGCCGTGCACTGCACAGGCATGCATGGAAATGCTGGATCATTACGGATATGATCCGGCAGGAAAGCGCGTGGCGGTCATAGGCAGGAGTCTCGTGATAGGCAAGCCTGTCGCTATGATGATGCTGCGAAGGAATGCCACGGTAACGATCTGTCACAGCAGGACGGGAAGCGATGTCATGAGTTCAGTCGGGCACGATGCCGATATTATCGTTGCAGCTGTGGGTAAAGCGAAGATGGTCGGACCGGATATCACCGGAGACGGCAAGATAATAATAGATGTGGGTATTAATATAGACGATGAAGGCAAGCTGTGCGGAGATGTGGATTTCGATGCGGTATCGGAAAACGCATCAGCGATAACGCCTGTTCCGGGAGGAGTGGGCAGCGTTACGACCGCGGTGCTGATGAAGCACGTTATCGAGGCGGCAGAGAAGGCATACAAGGCATAAAACGCAATAGATGCGAAATAAGCCGGCACATATTTACAGGATGATGCAGAGCACTTGTTTATCATGATCTGATAAAACAGGTGCTTTTTTATTATGTAGGAAATATCGATTTCGATATTTCCGGAATATCAACAAAAGTTTCATATGAAAATATGTGGCGAAGCTACTTTTGTTCTTTTTTGCGGTGTTTTGATGCAAAACGCAGGATATCGGGTAGTCTGATGGCTGCCGCAAAGACAGAACAGTTGCTTATTTTTATATTTTTTTTTGACAAAAAAGGAATAATTGAAATTGAGCAAAAGTCTTTCAAGTGATAACATGCAGTTATCAGAAAAATAAGAATAAAAGGAGAAAATGACATGAGTCAATCACAAACTCAGGGCGAACTGAAAAGAACGCTTAATCTGCCGCTGCTCGTAGGCTTCGGTCTTGCGTATCTGGCGCCTACTGTAGTATTCAATTATTACGGGATATGGACTGCGGAATCAGGGACCGCGGGACATTATCCACTGGCACTGCTGATAACAACGGTACTGATGACTATCACAGCATACAGCTACACGAGGATGGTAAAGGAATTCCCTGTAGCAGGATCTGCATATGTTTATGTGCATAAATCTGTACAGCCGCATATAGGCTTTATTACCGGATGGATAATGCTGCTGGATTACCTTCTGCTGCCGATGTCGGGCTTTCTGCTCATAGGAATTTATGTGAATCTATATTTTCCGGTAGTACCTACATGGCTGGCAATGCTGATTGTAGCAGCGATAGCAGCTTTCCTTAACATAGTAGGGGCAAAGCTCGCATCGATCGTCGATACGATAATCATTGTTGCGCAGATCGCATTCACGGTACTGACGATCGTTCTCTGTATCATATATGTATGTAAAGGCGGAGGCGCGGGGTCGATCTTATCTGCCAGAGCGATATACGATCCGGACACCTTCAACATCTCTGCAGTTATAAATGCTTCAGCAGTGTTGTGTCTGTCTTTTGTAGGTTTTGATGCAGTCACTACGATGGCAGAGGAAACAAAGAATCCGGAGAAAATCATGACACCGGCTATCATGCTGACTTGTGTCGGCGCAGGCGTATTGTTCTTTATCACATCATACTGCATGAATATAGCCTGGCCGGAAGGTGTGCAGCTGATACAGGATCCGGATACAGGCGTGTACGAATTCTATGATGGCATCGGAAGCGGCTGGGCCGGAGATATTTTCTTTGTAGTAGATAATTGTGCCTCGTTTATCTGTTCGTTAGCTGCCGTAGGAGCTGCGTCGAGAATACTTCTTGGTATGGGTCGTGACAATGCGCTGCCGAAGAAATTTTTCGGTTCGGTTTCACCGAAATTCAATACGCCGGTAAAGAATATCATACTGATAACGCTGATATCATGTATGGGGATTTTCTTTGCTGACAATTTAATGGCTGCAATGGAGCTGGTATCATTTGGTGTTATAATAGGTTTTATCATGGTGAATTTCTCAGTATTCGTATTGTTCTTTGTAAAGAAACGCCAGCGTAAAGGCCTGAAGAACATCGTAATGTATCTGATTTTACCATGGGCCGGCGTAGCCGTACTTGTCGTTGCATTCATATTTGTCGGGACAAGTGCGAAGATCCTGGGATGTATCTGGACAGCGCTGGGGATTATTTATCTGGCAGTCAAGACAAAGGGATTCAAAGAGTTGCCGCCGGAAATGGAAATATAGTCATATTTTGCAGTAATATACAGGTAAACAGGATATCAGAAGCATGTATGAGAGTAAGAATGAAACGATCAGGTGGATCGAAGGAACAGCGCTGGGCGTAACGATGCGGAACATAAATTTTATTATGCCGCATGCTCATGAAAAAATGATCGAGATAACGATGTGCCTGGAAGGGTGCGTTACATTTTCCTACTGCTTTGAAGAATTTCAGCTGAGAGCTGGTGAATTCATTCTGGTAGACAGAGATACTCATTATCTCTACAGTGAAAACGGAGCTTTATGTGCATCTTTTTACATAGACCTGGAACAGGACAGAGGGATATACAGAGAGTTTATCGATCAGATGTTCGTATGTGAAGGCACCGCTGACAGTGAGGTCCCGTATAACACTGCAGATCACAAGAAACTGCGGGGCATACTGCTGGCGATACTGGAGTATTTACTGAAATACGACAGAGAGGAGCGGAGATTCATTGAAGACATATGGAAAGCGACAGACAAGCTGATGGATCTTATCTATTACAGATTCGATATATGTCAGTGGAGCAGCAGGGATAATGATATGACGGAAAAAACGCTTCTGCGTTTGAAGAAAATCGTCGAATATATGCTGCAGCATTGCAGTGAAACCGTAACGCTCAGACAGGTAGCAGATCTTGCAGGCGTTACAGAAGGATATATGAGCAGTATGCTCTCCAGATATGCGATAGGTTTCAATAATATTTTGACATATATAAGATCATGGAAAGCAGAGAGGATGCTTCTGACTACGGATATGAGCATTGCAGAGATTTCAGCTGAATGTCATTTTTCATCACCTAAATACATGTATGCTGCCTTTGAATTCTGGTATAAATGCAAACCTAATGAATTCAGGCGGAAATATCGAAATGAGATGAAAAAGGATAATGTTGAGACGTTAGTTGAGATCAGGGATGCACAGTCTCAGATCGACGGACTGGTAAAAAAGCAGCTGATTTCGATGTATATAGAAAGGGAAGAACTATATGACTGATATAAAGATAAAGGAAATACCTGAGCATATTGCTTATACTGCTGAATTTGATATCGATGATTACTATGACTTTTTTGATTTTGAAACTGATAGTAATTCGCTGGTTGATTTAGAAGAACTGATGCATAGGGAAAATCCCGACGTGAATGTGCCTGAGATGCCGAACGATTATAATTATTTTACACATCCGCAGGGTGTTGTTCCGAAAGGAAGGATGCATATCCACTATTATGATATGGTGGATCGTGCAGGTATAGATAATGCCGATGGAAAATATCGATTCGTCGTCGTGCCGAAAATCAGGGCAGCGTGCATGATGCACAGGGGATCATTCCGAACTATTGATAAGACGATCAGAAGTGCGTTTTCAGAAATCGGAAAAGCAGGATTTACTGTCTGTGGAGACAGCAGGATAAGCGCGATACATGGACCATGGGATCGTGAAAACTTGTCGGACCATCTTGCAGAAATACAGATACCGATCGAATAGAGTTTTAGGAGGAGACGAATGTCTGTAGAAAAAATAATATTAAATGGAAAAATATATACAGAAGACCCGCGAAAACCGTGGGTGGAAGCTGTGGCGATACAGGGAAAGAAAATCGTATATACAGGGAGCAATGAAGGAGCAAGGCAGCTTGCTTCGGAGAACACAGAGGTGATAGATCTCGGCGGCAGGACTGTCATACCGGGGCTGATCGACGGGCATACTCATCCGACGACAGTGGCGAAAACCTTCTGGAGAGTGAGGATCCCGCTTACTCATGACAAGGACGAGCTGTTCGATAATATAAGGAAGGCTCTGAAAAAATATCCTAAAGAGGAACGGCCTTATTTCTTCTGTGAAAACTATTTTGCTGAAGTTTTCGGACCGAACGGGCCTGATAAAAAAGAACTGGATGCGCTTGTAAGCGACAGACCGGCAAGGATCCAGGACTTCACCGATCATGCCTGCTGGTATAATTCCATGGCGCTTGAAATGCTCACGGGAGAGGACGGCAAGCCGTTTTCGGCAAGCCCTGTAGGCGGCGCGGAATTCAAAAAAGATGAAAACGGTGAGTATACGGGCTGGTGCCATGAAGCGGGGGCTGATGGAGATTATGGTATATATGAAAAACTGGGATGGAAACCGCCGGAAGTCGTCGATGAAGAGATGATAAAACCGCTGCTGGACTTTTTCAGGCATTACGGGATCATGTGCATGATGGATGGATTCACAGAGGGCGATGAGAACATGAAGTTTTTCTATGAACTTGACAAGGCCGGCAGGCTGGGAATGTTCTATGAGGCGACGTCTATTTTAGGTCAGCCTGAGGATCTGGAGGCCTCTATCGCAAGGGTAAGAGAGTGGCAGGAAAAATATACGAGTGAGCATGTACACTGCAATACGATCAAGTTTTTCATAGACGGTACCAATGAAATGGGAGACTGTCTCAGCACACAGCCTTTTGCAAATGATCCGACCGGAACGAACTACGGCAGTGCTTTTGCAGAAGAGGAAGAGGTACGTGATATACTCGTTCGCCTGAACGAAGAAAGGATAGACCTGCATGTGCACACGATATGCGACGGCGCATTCAGGCGCATGTGCAATGCTGTTGAAGCGGCGCAGAAGATATGCGGGGATGACTGGAGCATCAAGGTGACTCTGGCGCACTGCGAGATCATTCATCCGGATGACGTGCACAGGGTGCATGAGCTCGGGATATACATAGACTGGTCGACTCACTGGTCAGGAGGATACTTTGGAGAGGAAGCGCAGAATTATCTGGGACGTGAGCGATGGGATACGATGTATGATTTTACGAAAATCATCAATGCAGGTGAGCATGTCGGATTTTCCAGCGATGTATTCAGCTATCAGGAGGCGATGAGAGCTGATCCTTATTTCGGAATGCAGGTGGCGATGACTCGAGTAGACCCGCTTGTCCCGCTGGATCCTGACCGGTATCCGGGAAGCGTTCGTCCGCCGGCAAGCGCGAAGCTGGACCTGAAGCAGCTTATACACGGCTACACCATGACTAATGCGATAAGGATGCGCCTGGATCATTTGATCGGCTCGATAGAGGAAGGCAAGCTGGCTAATATGGTCGTTCTGGAGAATGACATATTCGAGATGCCGGCAGAGAAGATCTCTGAAACGGAAGTGGCATTCACGATCTTCGAAGGACAGGTCAGAGACATAAAGAGTAATCTTTCGGTACAGCGTTGAAAGAAGGGTTGATATGGGCTTTATGAAAATATCGAATATGATCTGCGGCATTTCAGGAGCTGCAGTCATTCTGTTCGGACTGGCGGTAAAGGCGGGTCTGGTTTCCGGTGTACCGGCTTCAAAGGGTGCAGTTCCGATCATACTGGGAGTGGTGATCGTATTATGGGCGTTTCTGATGAGACGCAGGTATCAGAATAAATATCGATGAGAAACGTGGCGCAGACTGCATGGATCGGTCTGCGCCATGTCTTTTGTACAGGGCACTAAGGGCTTTTTGTCACTTTACTTTTACTGTCATTCAATGTATATTAAAAGGTAGCAGATTTTCAGGAAGAAGGTATTCGAACGAAGATGAAAATATTGTATTTTGACTGCAGCAACGGTATCAGCGGGGATATGCTGCTAAAAGCTGCTGCTGATCTGAGCGGACGCTCGGATGAGATATACGAAAAAATAAATGAAGCCGCAGAGCACGGCATATGTGAGGAATCGCATCATGAACACGGAGGCTGCAGCTGCGGTCACGAAAGCCACGGAGCTGACGGGCATGGTCATCATGATCACGGGCATCACGGACACGGCAGGAGCTATGACGAAGTGAAGAGGATCATAGCGGGAAGCCGTTTCCCGGAAGCTGCAAAGGCTGCAGCTGCGGCTGTCTATGCGAATATAGCAAGGGCCGAGGCAAAGGTGCACGGTGCTGCGCCGGAAACGGTGCATTTTCATGAGGTCGGCAGAGATGAGGCTGTCATCAATGCTCTGGCTACAGGTATGGCAGTATCGTACATAGATGCGGACGAAATACGCACATCGGCGATATACGATGGAAAGGGTACTGTTGTGTGCAGTCACGGAGAAATCAGCGTGCCGGTGCCGGCAGTGATGGCTCTGAGGGAAAACTGCAGCTATGATTTCCGTACAGCGGATGTGAATACCGAGATGGTCACGCCGTCGGGGCTTGCGGGTCTTATGGGCATCGGAGCAGAGCCGGTGGAACCGGGACAGGATCTGCTCGCAGAAGCGAAAACGATAAAGGAGACAGAGGCAAAGGGCGGCAGAGATACAGGCCGTCCGGGGCTTAAAGCATATATTCTGGAAAAATAGGAGGATTTCTAAGATGGAACAGGCTAAGCCGGTGAGAAACCCGGAATTGAAAAAAGCTATACAGAACGCGAAGAAGGATCCGGGGATGGAAAACTCGGTAAGGCTTCTGAATGAGGTGGTCAGAGCAAAGCTGCTGATACCGGTCTCGATGGACAAGGATCCCGAGTATGACAAGGCTCTTGAAGAAGTCGTGCTCGAGAAGGATACGAGGATCAGCTTCGAGCTTATAAAGGCTACGAACGGTGATCTCTACTACCCTGTGTTCACTGACGGAGAGGAAATGCTGAGATGTGATATCGAAAAGGATCAGCACAGCATGATCGTGAACTTTGATGATCTCGCGGCGATACTGCTGATGCCGCAGAGCGGGATAGCGGGATTTACGATAAACCCGATGAGCGACAATGTGTGCTTTACAACTGAAATGGTAGCTTCGATGAAACGTGATATGGAGAACGAGAGCGAGGCTGAGTAGTGAAAAACTTTATAATAGTCATATGGCTTGTATTTGCAGCGTTCTTCCTGTTCCCGACAGCGGTCACGTACATATCGGGGCATCCCGGTAGTGAAGTCACGGCGATAATCGAGAAGGAGTCCGAAGCTGACGATATACAGATCACTGCAGCGGAGGAGCACGGTATACGATCGATGTATGCATTCAGAGCAGGCGATGATTTCGGAGTTGCAGTATTTTCACATTTTGCGGATAATTATAATTACGAAGAAGGACTGATGTCGAACGGAGAGGAGCATATCGATGTGAATCTCGATACAGGCTGGGATCTGTATCAGTACCGGGTCACCGCAGATGGAGCGGAGCAGGTGGGATACGAGAGATTCGGCGGCATATACAGGATATACGCAGTTATCGCTGCAGTGATGCTGGCGTTCAGCATAGCAGCAGGCATATACGGTGCGGTGATGAAGAAGCGCCGCGAAGAACAGAGAAGAAAAGGCCTCAGGCAGTAAGTTCATGATACCGGGGCAGTAAAGGAGATACGGAATATGGAAAAAAACCTTGATAAAACATATGATCCTAAAAAATTCGAAGACAGGATCTACGACATGTGGGAAAAGAACGGAGCGTTCAGAGCAGAATGCGATCCTGACAAGAAGCCGTTCACGATCGTGATGCCGCCGCCTAACATAACGGGGCAGCTGCACATGGGACATGCGCTGGACCAGACCCTGCAGGACGTGCTGACCAGATTCAAGAGACTTCAGGGCTACAGTGCACTGTGGCTTCCGGGAAGCGATCACGCCAGCATAGCTACAGAAGTAAAGGTAGTCAACAGGATCAGAGAGGAAGAAGGTCTGGAGAAGGAAGATCTGGGCAGAGAGGAATTCCTCAAGAGAGCATGGGCATGGAAAAAAGAATTCGGCGGCAAGATTACAAAGCAGTGCCGAAAGCTCGGAGACTCATGCGACTGGAGCAGAGAGCGCTTCACGATGGACGAGGGCTGCAACAAGGCGGTAAACCACTTCTTCGTGAGACTTTACGAAAAAGGTCTGATCTACAAGGGGAACAGACTGATAAACTGGTGTCCGGAGTGTGGCACATCGCTTTCGGATGCTGAAGTAGAGCATGAGGACAAAAACGGCATGTACTGGTACTTCAGATACCCTGCTGCAGATGGCGGAGAGGGAATCATCGTTGCGACGTCAAGACCTGAGACGATGTTCGGTGACGTTGCCATAGCAGTGCATCCGAGCGATGAAAGATACAAGGACATGGTCGGAAAGAATGTCATCCTTCCGCTCGTAGGCAAGGAGATCCCGATCATAGCCGACCCTTATCCGGATCCTGAAAAAGGAACGGGAGCTGTAAAGATCACGCCTGCACACGATCCTAACGACTTTGAGGTAGGACAGAGAAACGATCTGGAGAACATATCGTGCATCAATCCTGATGCTACGATGAACAGCCTTGCAGGCAAATACGAAGGCATGGACAGATACGAATGCCGTAAAGCGTGGGTAAAAGACCTTGAAGAGGCAGGATATCTCGTGAAGACCGAGGAAAAAGTCATCCCTGTAGGCGAATGCTACAGATGCAGGACTGTCGTTGAGCCGATGCTTTCGGATCAGTGGTTCGTAAAGATGGAAGAACTGGCAAAGCCTGCTATCGAAGCGGCAAAGAGCGGAGCTCTTCAGCATGTGCCTGAGAGATTCGAGAAGACATATCTCCACTGGCTCGAGGAGATCAGAGACTGGTGCATCTCGAGGCAGCTCTGGTGGGGACACAGGATCCCTGCATACTACTGTCAGGACTGCGGCGAGCTGATGGTTGCGGAAACTGCGCCTCATCAGTGCAGCAAGTGCGGCAGCACGAACATCAAACAGGATGAAGACGTACTCGATACATGGTTCTCATCGGCACTCTGGCCGTTCTCGACACTCGGCTGGCCGGAAGAGACGGAAGATCTCAAGTACTTCTATCCGACAGACGTGCTCGTGACAGGATATGATATCATCTTCTTCTGGGTAGTGAGAATGGTGTTCTCGGCACTGGAAACGACAGGAGAAGTGCCGTTCAAGTATGTTTACGTACACGGCCTCGTAAGAGACGCCCAGGGCAGGAAGATGAGCAAATCACTCGGCAACGGCATCGATCCGCTGGAGATAATCGACCAGTACGGAGCCGATGCACTGAGATTCATGCTCACGACGGGCATAACGCCGGGCAATGACATGAGATTCAAGACGGATAAGCTCGAATCAGCGAGAAACTTTGCGAACAAACTCTGGAACGCATCGAGATTCGTTATCATGAACCTGCAGGATGAAGACGGCAGCTTCAGAGAGATGGCAGAGCTGACAGATCTGAACAGTGCTGCGCTGCAGGACGAAGACAAGTGGATGATATCCAGAGTCAACGACGCAGTTAAATATATAACGGAAACGATGGAGAAATTCGACCTGGCACTTGCAGGACAGAGAGCATACGATCTCATCTGGAACGAGTTCTGCGACTGGTACATCGAGATCGTCAAGGGCAGACTGTACGGCGATGACGAGCAGGACAAGATGGTCGCAAGAGCAGTTCTCGTAAAAGTGCTCAAGGACATGCTCAGACTGCTCCATCCGTTCATGCCGTATATTACCGAGGAAATATGGGCATATTTGCCTAAGGAAGAAGCATCTGCAGACAATCCTGACAACTTCCTGATCAAGGAAAGCTGGCCGATTTACAGTGAAGAACTGGCTTTCCCTGAAGAGACAGAGAAGCTTGAAATGGCGATGGCCGTGATAAAGAGCATCAGAAACATCAGAGCAGAGGCCGATGCTGCACCGAGCAGAAAGCTGACAGCAGTCATCCTGTGCGCAGACGGCAAGGAGCCAGTAGTCAGGGCCGGCGAGAGATATATAACAAAGATCGCCAACATCACTGATATCACATTTGCGGCAAGCAAGGCGGACGTTCCTGAAGAAGTAATGTCAGCAGTAGTCGCAGGCGCAGAGATATTCATTCCGCTCGATGATATCATGGACTACGAGGCAGAGCTCGACAGACTCAGGAAGGAAAAGAAAAAGCTCGAGGGCGAAGTGAAGAGAGTAGTCGGCAAGCTTTCCAACGAAGGCTTCATAAAGAAGGCTCCTGAGAAAGTCATCAACGAAGAAAAGGCAAAGCAGGTCAAGTACGAGGAAATGCTCGCAAAGGTCTGCGACAGGCTTGCAGTGGTAGAGAAAAAGGTAAAATGATCGAAGCTATAAACAAGATACATGAATTCAGCAGATTCGGGAGCGTGCTCGGACTTGAAAGGATGAGCGTGCTGATGAAAAAGCTCGGGGATCCGCAGGACAGTCTCAGGGTGATACATGTCGCCGGGACGAACGGAAAAGGTTCGGTATGCAAATTCCTGGAGTGCGGGCTCGCAGAGTGCGGATACTGCGTCGGACTTTACACGTCGCCGTTCATCGAGAGCTTCAATGAACGGATAAGGCTCGACGGGGAGAATATCTCCGACGATGATCTGACGCTGTACTCTGACCGGGTGCTTGCCGCTGCGGCAGAGATGACAGCCGAAGGCATGGATTCACCGACAGAGTTCGAAGTGATAACGGCGATCGCATTTCTGTATTTTGCGAAAAAAAACGCAGATATAGTAGTGCTGGAGGTAGGACTGGGAGGCAGGGGCGACTCCACTAATGTCGTGAAGAAGCCGATGGCCTGCGCGATATGCTCTATATCGTACGATCACATGGACAGGCTCGGAAACACGCTTGAGGAGATCGCTGCGGACAAGGCCGGCATAATCAAGCCGGGCGTGCCAGTGATATCAAATGTGACGGATCACGGGGCTGCAGCAGTGATAGCCAGGACCGCATACGAGAAGTCCGGCAGGCTTTATGACGTTTCGAAGGTAAAGTTCATGATAAACGGCGAAACGCCGTTTTCGCAGACGGTCAGCATGGAACTTTGGGGTACGGATTACAGCGATGTGGAGCTTTCAATGGTAGGGAAGCATCAGGGAGAAAACCTGAAGACAGCGCTTGCGGTGATAGAAGTGCTGAGAAAGTCAGGAGACATAAAGGTCGAACGCGGAAAACTTTACAGAGGTCTTAAAAATGCTGTACAGCCGGGGCGTTTTGAGATACTGCGTGAAGGCTGTTCACAGGAACACGAACCTGTGATCATAGCTGACGGAGCGCACAATGAAGCAGGAGCAGCTGCTCTACGCGATACGATGAAAAAGTACTTCGAAGGAAAGAAGATCCTTCTCGTGACCGGGATGCTGGCTGACAAACAGACGGACAGGATACTGGACGCTTTCATGGATATAACGACGGATATCATAGCTACTGAGCCGGACAATCCGAGAAAATTCAAAGCAGAGGAGCTCGCCGGATACCTTGCGGATGCGGGTGTGGAGGTGATCGCATCGGGGGATGCCGCAGCGAGCATCGCTGAAGCCGAAAAGATATGGAAAGATTATGACGCAGTATTGTTTGCGGGGTCGCTGTACCTCATAAGTGAGATCAGGAGGATGCTTAAAAATGACAGATACAGGTAAAGCTAACAAAATCCTGCTTTATTACAATCCGCATGCAGGAAACGGTATATTCAAGAGTAATCTCGATCATATAGTTGACAGATGCCAGCAGGAGGGATACCAGCTCATTCCGGTGAGAGCCGCGAAGGGTATAATGATAGACAGGGTACTGTCGGAGATAGATCAGGAGCAGTACAGCAGGATCATTGTGGCCGGAGGCGACGGGACCATCAACCTGTGTGTGAATGCCATGGTGAAATATGACATACATCTGCCGCTGGCGATACTTCCTGCGGGAACGGCGAATGACTTCGCATACTATTTCGAACTGCCGTCTGATATAGATTATCAGCTCGACATAGCGCTCGGAAAAAAGACGACACAGGTGGACGTGGGCGTAGTGAACAACAAGTGCTTCATAAACGTCGCGGCGATGGGCGCGCTGATAGACGTCAGCCAGAAGACTGATCCTAATCTCAAGAATGCGATAGGAACTCTGGCTTATTATCTCAAGGCTGTCACAGAGATACCGCAGATACGTGCGCTTCCTGTAAAGCTGACTACACCGGATACTGTTTACGAGGAAAACATCTACTTCATGGTAGTGATGAACGGCGAATCGGCAGGCGGGTTCAGGAAGCTTTCACCGGATTCCTACATGAATGACGGCAAGCTCGACGTGATAGCTTTCAAGAAAATGCCGATCGTGGAATTCGGACCGCTGCTTTTTGAAGTAGTGCACGGAAGACACCCTAACAACAAGCACGTGCTCTGTTTCCAGACCGAAAAGCTCACGATAGAGTCGGACGTTGATATAAGCACGGACATAGACGGAGAACACGGTGAAAAGCTGCCGCTGGAGTTCAGCGTACTCAAGAGGAGGCTCAAAGTGTTTGTTTCCGAAGCTACATGGAAATACGACTAGAATGTATGTATAAAATCCCCTTGCAGATGCATATGATTTAACAGAATATGCCTGGAGGGGGATTTTTTAATGGGATATCTAAATGAAGAGAATATGGTGCATCTGGCAGGAAAGGTGCTTTCTGAGCCGGTGTTCAGTCATAAAACATGTGGAGAAGCTTTTTATCTGACGGTGATGGGCATACTGCGGCGGAGCGGATATGAGGACAGGATAAGGGTGATAATACCGGAAAAGCTTATGGAAGACCGCATACCGCAGCCGGATGAGTTCATGGAATTATGCGGGCAGGTGAGGACATACAACCGTGAATCAGAGGGGCATAACAGACTGGAGGTCACGGTATTTGCAAGGCATGTGATGTATGGGGAAGAAAGCAGCAGCGAGTATGAGAACCGCGTCATGCTCGAAGGATACATATGCAAGCCGCCTGTGAGACGTACATCACCGCTGGGACGAGAGATCTGTGACCTGATGATAGCAGTGAACAGGATGTACAACAAGTCCGATTATATCCCGACGATATCATGGGGAAGGAACGCAGTCTACGGCGGCAGCCTGGAGGTGGGAGACAAAGTCGGACTCGAAGGCCGCATACAGAGCCGTGAATACAGGAAATTCACAGATGAAGGCGAGGCTGTGACAAAAATCGCATATGAAGTGTCTGCATCAAGGCTGGAGCTGATGGAAGAATGAGCGCGGCAGAACGATGCGTGCCGTTCCGCCTGATCGTGCAAAAGGGCAGCTGCGGGAATGCAGGCTGCAGCGCGAGCATCAATGTGTGCAATGTGTGTAAAAAAGCGCAAAACCTTGATTCTGTGCTGTTATGGGGATATAATAAAGAGTATTTATATTAACATGGAAGGAGTATCTTCACTGATGGTCTGAAGACTGACGGCAGCATGCCTGCCGCTTTCAGATAAATATATTATGAGAAGCAGAAAAGCATTAAAAAACATACTTGCAAACTTAATACTGCAGATCACCGTCGCTTTGTCGGGGCTTATTCTACCCCGCTTTTTTATCATAGCCTACGGATCGGCGATGAACGGGATGATCGTATCCGTGACACAGTTCATCTCATATCTGGCACTGGTGGAAGCCGGAGTCAGCGCCGCGTCGATAGTCGGGCTTTACAAACCGCTGGCTGACAACGATGTTGACGAGATAAACCGGATACTGTCGGCGACGAAGCGGTTCTACTACAGGTCAGGGATAGCATACGTGCTGCTGCTGGTGTTTCTTGTCGTGCTGTATCCTATGCTGGTGCAGAACCAGATACAGCCGGGAATAACGCGCTTCATGATAATCATACTGGCAACGAGCAATCTCGTGGATTACCTGTTCCTTGGCAAATACAAAGTGCTGCTGATGGCAAACCAGAAGGGCTACGTTATGATGCTGGTACAGACGCTGGGTACAGTACTGAATACTGTTATCACAGTATGGCTAATCATGGAAGGCTGCAATGTGCTGCTGGTAAAATTCGTTGCCACAGTGATATATATACTTAGATTCATCCTTATCTGGATATATGTGAGAAAGCACTACAAATTCCTTGATTTCAACGCGGAGCCGAACTACGATGCTATCAACCAGAGATGGGCGGCGCTGCTGCATCAGATAACCGGAGTCATCGTAAACAACACTTCAGTCGTCGTGATGACAGTTTTCATGGGAACGAAAGCGCTGATCGAAGTCAGCGTGTACGGCGTGTACAACATGATCGCGAATGCCATATCGCTGCTGGTAGGGTCGTTCAACAGCGGACTGCAGTCCGGATTCGGAGAGCTGCTGTCCAAGGGCGACAGGAAAGCGCTCGATAACGCATATTCGAACTACGAATATCTGACATACATGGTCGTTTTCTGGGCATATACGTGTATGGCGGTGCTGATAATGCCGTTCATACAGCTTTACACTAAATCGTTCACCGATGCTGTCTATGTGAGAGACGAGATCGCATTCATGTTCGTGCTCGTCGGCATAGCTCAGAATATCAGGATACCGTCGATAACGCTTATATGTGCTGCGGGCCACTACAAACAGACGAGATGGCGCGCGGTCCTTGAAGTGATCATAATAATATCGGTTTCACTTTTACTGGTGAAGCCTTACGGGATGCTGGGCGTTCTTATAGGAAGCTTCTGTTCGTTTCTTTACAGAGGCATAGACATAGTGTACTACAACACGACCAGGATCGTCCTGGGGTCATGGAAACGCACGCTCAGGCGTATAATAAGAAATCTCGCGGTCCTTATACTGCTTTCACTTGCAGGCAGGCCCGTGATGGGACTTGCTGTCGAGGGCTACGTGCACTGGTTCATTTGTGCAGTCATAGTAGCGCTGGCTGCCATGATCATGTTCCTGGCAGTGAACGCGGTGCTGGAACGTGAAGAATTCAGGACCCTCATAAACAGGATAAAAAAATCGGTAGGCAGACAGTAGGGGCTGCTGAAACAGAGGAGAAATGATGAAAAAACTGATAACGAATCTCGGCAAGTTTATCATACTCAGACTCATATATCCGCGTCAGTACAGGAAATACTGCGGGCTCCCTCTGCAGCGCAGGAAAGTCATCTTCCTTGAAGTCAGGGGGAAGACTCTGGGAAACAGCATGAGAGAAGTTTACCGGAGGATATCTGAAGATCCTTCATATGACGTGAGATGCCACTTCCTGATGGAAGGCACAGGGCCGAGAAGTGAAAACGTTAAAAATACCAAAGCATTTTTAAAAGACATGGCGACTGCGGAGTATGTCTTCCTGAGCGAGGCGAACAATGCTTTCGCGTGCTTTGAAAAACGCCCGGAGACGACGGTCATACAGCTGTGGCACGGCTGCGGCGCATTCAAGAGATTCGGTCTGAGTACGGCTGACCTGAAATTTGGAAGCAGCAGAGCACAGCAGCAGAAATATCCGCTCTACAGGAATCTGGACCTGGTGTCTGTCAGCAGTCCTGAGGTGATATGGGCATATAAGGAAGCTATGGGTGTTGATGACGGCATAATAAAAGCTACAGGCATAAGCCGGACGGATGTCTTCTTTGACAGTGGATTTGTCACAGCGGCGGTGAGAAAAGTCCATAAAGCGGTGCCGGCAGCATACGGCAGGAAGGTGATATTGTATGCTCCGACTTTTCGTGGGGATGTGACACATGCAAAGGCTCCGGACAGACTGGATATAAGGTATATGATGGACAGGCTCGGCGACCGGTATGTGCTGCTGATAAAGCATCATCCTTTCATCAAGGAAAGACCCGGGATACCGGCGGAGTGCAGCAGCTTTGCATATGATATAACGGAAAAACTGGAGATAGACGATCTTCTGTGTGCGGCTGACGTATGCATATCCGACTACTCGTCGCTTGTATTCGAGTATGCGCTGTTCAGAAGACCGATGATATTCTTTGCATACGACCTGGAGCTTTACAATGACTGGAGAGGATTTTACTACGACTATGAAGAACTTACTCCCGGCCCTGTAGTGGATACCACCGGGCGGGTAGCGGAATGCATAGAAAAGTGCGAAGAAGGGTTTGACAGTGCAGCGGTAGAGCAGTTTGCAGATAAATTCATGTCTTCATGCGACGGACATGCGACGGACAGGATACTGGCGTATGCGGGAATAGAGACAGATGGATAAGACGATATACGGACAGGCCTTCAGGTTTGCCTGTACAGGAGTCGTGAACACTCTGGCCGGAATGGCGGTGATGTTCGGACTCTACAATATATTCGGGTGCTCGTACTGGGTATCGTCGGCGGTGAATTATACGGCGGTCAGCGTCCTGAGCTATTTCCTGAACAGGAAGATAACGTTCGGGTACAGCGGAAAGGTGCTGAAAAGCGGTATCAGATTCGCAGTGAACATAGCGGTCTGCTATCTGGCGGCTTACGGGGCTGCAAAGCCTCTGGTCATGGCAGTCATGGCGGACAGTCCTGTGAGGCTGCGTGAAAACGCGGCGATGCTGGCAGGCATGTGCATCTTTACAGGCCTGAATTTTCTTGGTCAGCGATTTTTTGTATTTGGGGAGAAGAAAAATATGGATTACAGGAAAATATATGAAAAATGGGCAGAAAGCCCTCATCTTGAAGAAAGTGAAAAAAATGTGCTCGCAGAAATGAGCGAGGAAGAGATATCGGATGCATTTTACAGGAAGCTCAGCTTCGGGACTGCGGGAATGCGCGGCGTGATGGGCCTCGGCATGAACAGGATGAACAGATACACTATACGCATGGCTGCAAAGGGTTTTGCAGGTATCCTCGGAGAGGGCGCAAAGGTGGCGATCGCGTATGATACGCGAAATCATTCGGATGAGTTTGCAAAGGAAGCGGCGCGAGTGCTGGCTGCTTCGGGCATAAAGGCGCTGCTGTTCGACAGGTATTCGCCTGTGCCGTTGCTTTCATTCACCGTGAGAGATCTGAAATGCGACGGCGGCATCGTGATAACGGCGAGTCACAATCTTCCTGCGTACAATGGCTTCAAGGTGTATGACAACACCGGATGTCAGCTCGGCAGGGAATCTGCGGCGAAGATATCGGAGAATATCGAGAATCTCGATGACGAACTGGGGATCCCGGTTTCGGATGAGGACGATCCTAATATAGAATATATCGGTCAGGATGTCATAGACAGATTCATGGATGCCGTACAGAAGTGTGGTGTGGATACTGCGCCTGAAGCGGCGTCTGACCTCAGTGTCGTATACACGCCGCTTCACGGATCGGGCCGCGAATACGTGCTGGAAACGTTGAGGCGCGCAGGCTTCAGCAATGTCACGCTCGTAAAGGAGCAGGCTGACTACAACGGTGATTTTCCTACCGTGAGAAAGCCGAATCCCGAAGAGACAGCAGTGTTTTATATAGCTGAAGAAAAGGCAAAGGAGATCAGCGCGGACATCATAATAGGCACAGACCCTGACAGCGACAGGATCGGCGCCGGTGTGATGCATGACGGAAAGATCGTGTATCTGTCGGGAAATCAGACGGGTGCACTGTTCGTGGATTTCCTGGCGAGGATGAGACAGTCTGCGGGAAAGAAGCTGATAACCTCGATAGTCACAGGTGATATGGGGCAGGATATCGCAGCTTCATACGGCGTGGAGACTATAAGGACCTTCACAGGCTTCAAGGATCTCGCGGCCGAGATGAACAGGCACCGTGAAGATGAGATACTGATGGCGTATGAGGAAAGCTACGGATATCTTACCGGGACTCATATCAGAGACAAGGACGGTATATCATCGTCGCTCGTGATGTGTCAGATGGCGGCATACTGGAAACAGCAGGGCAAGACTCTTATCGATGTGCTCGAAGATCTGTTTGCAGAGCACGGATATTATATAGACGATCAGCTGTCGTTCGTATTCGAAGGCGCGGCAGGTGCGGACAGGATAGCCTCGATCATGAAGAGATTCAGAAGCGAGGGCGAGAGCGTATTTGCGGATATATGTGAGCTGGCCGAGCTAAGAGACTACAGCAGAGGAGCAGAAGGCGTCGCAGAAGCTAATGTGCTCAAGTTCATGTTCAGCAACGGATCGTGGGCGGCAGCCAGACCGTCGGGGACAGAACCGAAGGTCAAGTTCTACTGCTGCATAAAAGACAGGGACAGAGAGCAGGCTGAAAAGCTCCACAGTCTCCTGAAAAACAGGATAGAAAAAGAAGTGGAACAGGCATGATGAAAGACGTTATATTTCACACAACTTTCATCGGCAAAAGCATTGCGATTATTGATTTAAACAGCCTCTGTTGGTATAATGGTCTGTGATGTGAAAGGAGTAAATGAATGAACGATGACAGATGGAACAGTTACGGAAACACATCGGGAAACGGACAATACAGGGACGATAATACAAGCTCAAAAGATCAGGCATATCAGGAGTACCTGCGTCTCAGAGAGAACCGCAGCAGCAGAAGCAGTGATCGGAGCAGACATATAAAAGACGACAGCCTTTACGGTGAATATTATGCGGGCAACAGCAGGAAAAAGCGAAGTTCCGGCGGGCAATACGTCGACGGGACTTATTACTATGAGCGCAGCGGCAGGCACAGGCAGGCGGATACCGGACAGTCGGAGATGGACCAGCGCAGACAGTACGAGGCGATCAGGCGCCAGGCTAAGCACGAGTATATGAATGAACAGCCTTACAGGAGCGGGAGCTCTATAGATGATACACCGTATGGAAGCTCCGAGATGAGGAAGAGAAGCAGAACCGAGTCGGAAAGGGGCAGAAAGGAACTGCAGGAGCGGTATCTTTCAGAACGCGAACGTGTAAACAGCGGCGGGACGATAGCAAGACCGGGCAGAACGAACAGGGATGACAGAGACAGGCCCGGAGAAGAAAATGATGCTGCGAATGCGCCGAACGGCAGAAAAGGCGGAAAAAACGGCGGAGGCGGCAAAAAGAAAAGGCGCGGGCTCAAGATCGCACTGATAGTCGTGCTTATCCTCGTTCTCGGCATAGGCGGCGTCATCGCTGCCGGTCTTACGGCGGTAAAAAGCACTCTCGACAATGTGGGCAGAGTGGAACTGGATCCGGATGCTATAGGCATCGATCCGCAGGTTGATGCAGAGCTCAGTAATTACAGGAATATAGCGATACTCGGCGTTGATGCCAGAGATATGTCAAGCGATGAGGATGTCAGGAGCGATGCTATCGTGATAGCCAGCATCAACAAGGAGACAAATGAGATCAAACTGTTCTCGGTCTACAGAGACACGATGCTCGACATGGGTGACGACATCGGACTGGACAAGATCACGCATGCATATGCTTACGGCGGTCCGAGCCAGGTGCTGTACGTGCTTAATAAAAATCTCGATCTCAATATCAAGGAAGTGGTCGTAGTTAACTGGAAGTCAGTTGCTGACACGGTAGACGCGCTCGGCGGACTGGATATCGAGATACAGGAATCAGAAATAGACGAAATGAATAAGTATATAGAGGATACTTATAATACGATAGGCGGCTCTAATGAAAAGATATCATCGCCGGGAATGCAGACTCTCAACGGAAACCAGGCGGTGACATATGCCAGAATAAGAAAAGATGCCGCTACAGGAGATTTCAGGAGAAACGAGAGAATGAAGATCGTCGTCAAGGCTACTTTCGAGAAGGCGAAGACGATGAAGATAAGCTCTCTCAAAAAGATCTCAAAAGAGATACTCCCTGAGATAAAGACGAATATGTCATCTGCGGACATGATGGGAATGGTGCTCAAGCTGACGTCATACGAAATGACGGACAGTGTGGGCTGGCCGTATGATCACGATGACTGGGATTCAGATGTGTACTATAACATACCGGTCACACTGGACAGCAATGTGACGCAGCTTCATGAGGACTTCTTCGCGCAGGATGGATACGAGCCTACGCAGGACGTGCTGGATATAAGCGAGTGGATATCGGCAGTGACAGGTTATTATGGTTATTATTACTACTAGAGAGCAGAAAGGCAGTTTTATGGAAACTATAAAATCTATAGTGATACTGTTCGGCGGGATATCGTCTGAGCATGAGGTTTCATGTGTATCGGCAGCTTCCGTGCTCGAACATATAGACAGAGAGAAATATGACATCAGGACCATAGGCATCACGAAGGAGGGGAACTGGTTTCTGACAGATTCACCTGCTTCTGATATCAGCGATGGTTCATGGGAACAGGATGAGAACAACAGGAGAGCATTCATCGTGCCGGACCGCGGCACAGGCGGGATCATGGCGGAGAATGCAGACGGCACGTTTGAAGTCATCAGAACAGATGTGGTGTTCCCGGTGCTTCACGGCAAGAACGGTGAGGACGGTACGATGCAGGGACTGCTCCAGCTGGCCGGTATACCTTTCATAGGCTCTGATACAGCAGCGTCATCTGCGTCGATGGACAAAGCGATAACGAAAGCGATGATAGAGCATCGCGGATACGTGGATCAGGCGAGATGCTATGTAGTGCATCAGACAGCGTACGACAGAGACAGAAATGCTCAGCTTGAAGCGGTGAACAGTTTCTTTGCAGATACATATCCGCTTTTCGTAAAGCCTGCAAATGCGGGATCGTCGGTAGGCATAAGCAAGGTGAAGCGTGCGGAGGATCTCGAAAAGGCTCTTGATCTGGCATTCGCAGAGGACTGCAAGGTGCTCGTGGAAGAAGCGATAACAGGCAGAGAAATCGAAGTGGCAGTGCTCGGAAACGAAGAGCCGCAGGCATCGTGCATAGGTGAGATCTTTGCTGCAAATGAGTTTTACGATTACAATGCGAAATATGAAAACAGCAAGTCGCAGACGGCGATCGTAAGGGATCTTGAGCCCGAAAAAGAACAGGAGATAAAGGACAAGGCGATAAGCGTCTACGAGACGATGGGCTGCTCGGGGATGTCGAGAGTGGACTTTTTCCTCGAGGACGGCGGCAGAGTCGTTTTCAATGAGATAAACACGCTCCCGGGATTCACGAGCATAAGCATGTACCCGAAGCTCTGGGAGGCGTCAGGCATACCGTACGATGAACTTATTGACAGGCTGATAAAGCTTGCACTTGATAAATACGAGAGATAAAGAGGAGAAGAAGAAATGGCAAAGGAAAAAATAAATTTTGAAGACGAACAGGTAAGACTGCGTTACAGACATACGACTTCACATATCCTGGCACAGGCTGTCAAGAAGCTGTGGCCGGATGCGAAGCTGGCGATCGGACCTGCGATAGAGAACGGATTCTACTACGATTTCGATATGGAGCACAAGCTCAATGACCAGGATCTTCTCAAGATCCAGAAGGAAATGAAGAAGATCATACAGGCGAATTATCCGCTGGAAAGATTCGAACTGCCTAGAGAAGAAGCGATAAAGTTCATGGCTGACAAGGGCGAGGACTACAAGGTAGAGCTGATCGAAGATCTGCCTGAGGACGAGACCATCTCATTTTATCAGCAGGGAGATTTCGTCGATCTCTGTGCCGGACCTCACATGGAAAAGACAGGACAGATAAAGGCTGTAAAGCTGCAGAGCGTGGCAGGTGCATACTGGAGAGGTGACTCGAACAGACCTATGCTGCAGAGGATATACGGAACATGCTTCCCTAGCCAGCAGGAGCTCGATGACTATATCGCCAAGCTCGAGGAGGCAAAGAAGAGAGACCACAGAAAGATCGGAAAGGAAATGGATCTGTTCGCGCTTTACGAAGAAGCACCGGGATTCCCGTTCTTTATGCCTAAGGGTATGATCATAAGAAACGAGCTCGAAAGCTTCTGGAAGAGCGAGCACAGAAAGAGAGGATACGAGGAGATCAAGACTCCTCTCATCATGAGCGAGCAGCTCTGGAGGACTTCAGGACACTGGGATCACTACAAGGACAACATGTACTTCACGAAGATAGACGGTGAAGACTATGCGATAAAACCGATGAACTGTCCGGGCTCACTGCTCGTGTACAAGAGAAAGATGTGGTCATACAGAGACTTCCCTATCAGGATGGGAGAACTCGGACAGGTGCACAGACATGAGCTTTCAGGCGCGCTGCACGGACTGATGAGAGTAAGGACATTCACTCAGGACGATGCGCATATCTTCATGCTGCCTGAACAGATCAGAGACGAAGTCATCGGCGTGGTGAAATTCATCGATGACGTTTACAATATGTTCGGATTCACATACCATATCGAGCTTTCCACAAGACCTGAAGACTCGATGGGAACCGACGAGGAATGGGAAACTGCAGAGACAGCACTCAGAGAGGCTATGGAAAGCATAGGAGTGCCGTTCGTCATCAATGAAGGAGACGGCGCATTCTACGGTCCTAAGCTCGACTTCCACCTGGAAGACTCGCTCGGCAGGACATGGCAGTGCGGTACTATCCAGCTCGACATGCAGATGCCGCAGAGATTCGATATCACATATGTAGGCCCTGACGGTGAAAAGCACAGACCTGTAATGATACACAGAGTAATATTCGGATCGATAGAGAGATTCATCGGTATCCTCATTGAGCACTTCGCCGGTAAATTCCCGCTCTGGCTCGCACCGGTACAGGTGAAGCTGCTCACAGTGACAGAGAAGTTCACAGACTATGCTCTCGAAGTGGCTAAGAAGTTCGAGGACGCAGGTCTCCGTGTTGAGGCAGATATAAGAAACGAAAAGATCGGATATAAGATCAGAGAAGCCAGAAACGAGAGAACTCCGTACATGTGCATCATCGGCGAGAGAGAAGTCGAAGCCGGAAACCTGACTGTAAGATCCAGCAAGGCCGGCGAGCTCGGCGAGATGACTCCTGACGAACTGCAGGCAAAGCTGCTCAGGGAGATCGCGGACAAGAGCATATAGGCGTGATTTACAGGATAAGAGATCATCGATATGAACAACAACAGTTTTAACAGCGGCATGCCTCCGTACGGCGGAGGCGCCGGACAGCCGCATCCTGAGTATCATGCAGCACAGGATGCATGGCATGGAAATACGAAAAAAAGCAGGAACAAGGCGCTGATAATAATAGCCTGCATCATCGGCGGGCTGCTGCTTCTGGGAGGCATCATCGCATTTATGGCGTCGATGTCATCCATGATAGGCAGTGCCGGAGATGTCAGCGGCGCAGCATCAGTGAGAGGATCTCATGTCGGAGTACTCTATGTCGAAGGAACGATAAGTGAGAGCGACGATACGTACAACCATCAGTTTGCGCTCGACGCGGTGCAGGGCATGATGGACAACAGTGACAATGAGGCGCTGATGCTTTATGTGGATACTCCGGGCGGAGGAGTATATGAAAGCGATGAACTGTATCTGAAAATAAAGGAATATCAGGAGACCACCGGGCGCCCCGTATATGCGTATTTTGCATCACAGGCGACTTCCGGCGGGTATTACATATCGGCGTCTGCCGACAGGATCACTGCAAACAGAAACTGCAGGACGGGATCGATCGGAGTGACGATGGGCACGCTTTACGATGTGTCAGGTCTGCTGGAGAAGTACGGTATAAAGGCGGAGACGATAACTTCCGGAGAAAACAAGGCGATGGGAAGCATGACATCGCCGCTTACCGATGAGCAGAAACAGATATTCCAGAGTATGATAGATGAATCGTACGAGCAGTTTGTCTCGATAGTGGCCGACGGCAGAGGGCTTGACACAGACTATGTCAAAAGTATCGCTGACGGCAGGATATACACTGCGAAACAGGCGGAATCCGTAAAGCTGATCGACGGCGTGGTGGATACATACGACGATGCCGTGAACGATATGATAGAGGAATTCGGGCTTGAGCACTGCGATATCTATGAGTTCAGATATCAGCCGCAGGCAAGTCTGCTGGACGGACTGGTGCAGAGCTTCGACAGGTTTGCCGAGGCGTTTTCTTCAGGCAGTGACATAAGCGCGCTGGAGAAGATCATGGAAAATAACAGTGAAGTCAGACTGCAGTATATGTGCAGGGAGATCAGATAAATGAAAAAAAGATCGAGAGCGATATTTACATTCATGACAGCCGTTATTTTGGCGGCTGTCACAGTTTTTACAGCTGGTTTTCAGG
The DNA here is from genome assembly GCF_025567305.1 of Brotomerdimonas butyrica. Taxonomy (NCBI): domain Bacteria; kingdom Bacillati; phylum Bacillota; class Clostridia; order Eubacteriales; genus Brotomerdimonas; species Brotomerdimonas butyrica. The sequence continues at coordinate 40,194 of NZ_JAOQJP010000004.1, read as the reverse complement.
GCAGTGAAGCATATGGAAAAACAGATGATAAAGTGACCGGTACGGATACCGTATCGGTCGTTTTTACACATGATATGCATTCGCATATGGATAAGGACAGGGTGCAGAAAAAAGGCCAGGTAGTCGAGATCGGCGGCTTTGCAAAGCTGAAGACAGCGATAGACAGTGTAAAGGCGCAGTATCCGGATACATTCCTGCTCGATGCAGGCGATTTTTCGATGGGTACGCCGTACCAGACGATATTCTCCGAAGAAGCTTCGGAGATGAAAATGATGGGTTTTCTCGGATTCGAGGCGACTACGCTCGGAAATCACGAGTTCGACTACAGAGCGGCAGGGCTGGCATCGATGATGAATGCCGCAGCGGCAGATGACAGCACACCGGCTATGCTGATCGCGAACATAGACTGGGAGGCGACGCTGGCCGACGAGGAGCTCAGGGACGACGCGCAGCTGCTCAAAGATTCGTTCGACAGCTACGGTGTGAAGGATTATATGATTATCGAGCATAACGGGATAAAAGCGGCAGTGTTCGGGATAATAGGCGAATCTGCAGTGGATTATGCGCCTGAGAGCGGACTGCTCTTCAAGGATCCGAGAGAGACGGCGGCAGAGGTCGTCGAAAAGATAAAAGCTGACGAGGATGCTGATATCATAATATGTCTGTCGCACAGCGGCACAGTGGAAAATGAGAAAGACACGCTGGAAAAGACGGAGGACTATCTGCTGGCGGAAGAGGTTCCGGACATCGATCTGATAATCAGCGGTCACACTCATACCGTGCTTGGAGAGGCTGTTAAGGTGGGAAATTCATACATAGTTTCATGCGGCAGCTATAACCGCAATGCAGGACATATCACTCTCAAGCGCGGCGATGACGGCAGGTACGAGCTTGCGTCATACGAGCTGATACCGCTGGACGAGAGTATCGCAGGAGACAGCTCCGTAGATGAGCAGCTCGGCTATTACCGTTCGCTGGTAGATGAAAAGTATTTCAGCGGATACGGATACAGCGCAGATCAGGTGCTCGCATACAACGATATCGACTTCCCATCGATAGAGCAGTTCGGACTTAAGCAGGGTGAAGAGCCTCTCGGGGATCTGATCGCTGACTCATACAAGTATGCGGTAAATGAAGCGACCGGGGAAACACCTGACGTGACCGTGGTGCCTCACGGAGTGGTGCGCGGCAGCTTCCTTAAGGGTGATATCACGGTGACAGATGCATTCAACGTGAGCTCGCTCGGTTATGGAAAGGACGGCAGTGCCGGATATCCGCTGGTCAAGGTGTATCTGACGGGCAGGGAGCTCAAAGCTGTGGCAGAAGTGGATGCAAGTATTTCGGATTTCATGGGCGTCGCAAGACTTTACTGTGCGGGACTGGAATATTCCTGGAACCCTCACAGACTTATACTGAACAGAGCGGTCGACGTAAGCTTCAATGATGGAGAAAAGACTGAAGAGATACAGGACGACAGGCTATACAGCGTTGTAGGAGATCTGTACTCGTGTCAGATGCTTGGAACGGTAAAGAGCAAGTCTTTCGGGCTGCTGAAGATCGATCCGAAGGATGAGAACGGTGAACTGATAGACGATTTTGAGGAGCATATAATAAACGACGGAGACGGCGAACTGAAGGCATGGTATGCACTCGCATCGTATATCGATTCATTCGAAGGAGACATAGTGCCTGATTATTACAGCACGACTCACGATCGCAAGACTAAGATCGACAGCCGTGACATTTCGGATCTGTTAAAACAGCCGAACAACGTTTTTGCGCTGGTTTCGTGCGTGGCATCGGCTCTGGTGATCCTGACCGTGATCATAGTCATTTTTGTCAGAAGGCGCAGACACAGGAAAGCTGCGGCGAAGGACGAAGCCTAGAAATATGGATGGCAGATAGTGCAGGCGCTGCAGCTCTGCTGCCGCAGTGCCGTTAAATTTTATCTTGACACATAAAAAAACAAGTGGTAGTATATCAACATATTAATACTAAACTGAAGACGAGGAAGTAAAACTGAAAAACGGTTTCTCAGAGAGTCCGGGGCGGTGGGATCCGGGCAGATGCAGTTTCAGTAAATGGGCCTCCGAGGGCAAGGTGAAAAGTGCTTTGTAACGCAGCTGTAAATACTGCAGATGCGCTTAGTAGCTGAGACGCGATGCCGGCGTAACGGGCAAAGAGTGTGATAGCACTCTGCAGAGAGAATGCATTTTGCATTAAACAAGGTGGTACCGCAGGCATACGCTTGTCCTTGAGTTAGGACAGGCGTTTTTTTATAGCAAAGGAAATTTCTCATAGAGAAATGACGAAGCTTCAGAGAAGTCTGCTGCTGATCAGAATTCGGCGAAACAGACTTTTTATGCGCGACCCGCAGATTTGCAGAAGTGTGACATGTAGTAACGGCGTAAAAGCCGGAAGATAATCGTAAAGGAAAGGAGAGCGCAGTATGAGGCTGCGCGAAGGAGAGGAAATGAAAAAGAAAAGTTTGGCGATCGTAATGGTACTGCTGATGATGGTATCGATGATGTCAGTAGTTATGACAGGCTGCGGGAATTCAGGCAGCAGCGATGGGGATACGATAAAAATAGGTATCGTACAGCTTGTTGAGCATACATCACTCGACCAGATAAGAGAATCGATCATAGCTCAGCTCGAAGAGGAAGGCTATGTCGATGGAGACAACATCGAGATCAATTATCAGAATGCGCAGAATGAGCAGTCGAATCTCAAGACTATCTGTCAGGGATTCGTTGCAGACAAGGTAGATATCATCGTGGCTATCACGACGCCTGCAGCACAGGTTGCTATGAGTGAGACAGATGAGATCCCTATCGTGTTCTCGGCAGTTACAGATCCGGTTGCGGCAGAAGTCGTTTCAGATATGGAAAAGCCGGGCGGAAACGTTACAGGAACATCGGATGCTATATCAGTTGAAAAGATAATGGGTCTTGCAGAAGAGATCACACCGGGATTCAAGACAGTGGGAGCTCTTTACAACTCTAGCGAAACCAACTCGGTAGCAGCAATCGAGGCACTCAGAGAATATGCAGCTGAAAATTCACTCGAACTCGTTGAATCAGCGATAACAAGTGCAAACGAGATCCAGCCGGCAGCTCAGAACCTCGCTAAAAAGTGCGACATCGTGTTCTCGCCGACAGACAATACGGTAGCTTCATCGATAGCAACTGCAAACAAGGTATTCATCGATGCAAAAGTTCCGTTCTATGTAGGTGCTGACTCCATGGTAAAAGACGGAGGATTCGCAACATACGGAGTAGATTATGAATATCTCGGACAGGAAACTGCAAAGATGATAGTAGAGATCATCAAGGGCGCTGATCCTGCAGAAATGCCTGTAAGAACGATGGATGAGATGGCTATGTACATCAACAGCCAGACTGCGGCCGACATGGGAATAAAGATTCCGCAGGATATTCTTGATAAAGCAACAGACTTAGCAAAGGAAGATTTATAAAATGTTAATAGTCACATTACTTGAAGCATTAGAACTGGGTCTTATATATTCGATACTGGCGCTAGGCGTATTCCTGTCATTCAGGACGCTCAACACGCCGGATCTGACAGTCGACGGCAGCATCGTTACAGGTGCTGCTGTTTCGGCTGTAGTGTGCAGCCACGCGGCAGGCATGGATCCCGCGGTACAGACGCTGGTATGCATCATCGGACTGGTGCTGGCATTCATTTTCGGCATGGGCGCAGGCGCGATAACGGCTCTGCTCAATACGAAGCTCAAGATACAGCCTCTTCTGGCAGGTATCCTCGTGATGCTGGGAATATATTCGATAAACCTCAGGATACAGGGAAAAGCAAATATCAACCTAAACAGTGCGCCAACCATTTACAAGAAGATGGCGGAAGTCATGCCCGGTTTCAAATGGAGCTCGATCGTGCTGGGTGCGCTGATCGCAGCCGTTGTGATAGTGCTCATGTTCGGATTCCTCAAGACTAGAAAGGGCTTTGCGCTGAGAGCGACCGGAGATAATGAAGATATGGTAAGAGCTGCAGGTATAAGCAGCGACAATATGAAACTCCTGGGACTTTCCGTATCGAACGGACTCGTGGGTCTTGCAGGCGGAATGCTCGCACAGTACCAGGGGTATTCAGATGTAGGCATGGGTACCGGTATGGTAGTCATAGGCCTGGCATCTGTAATAATCGGTGAAGTGCTGTTCGGAACTGGCAGCCTGATGAGAAGACTGATAGCTGTGGCTCTCGGCGCTGTAGTGTACAGGATGGTCATCGGTGTGGCGCTCTATCTGGGAATGCCTCCGACAGATCTCAAGCTCGTGTCGGCTGTCATCGTAACGATCGCACTGGCAATGGGAATGCTGGGAGAGAACTTCTCATTGAGAAAGAAAAAAGCAAAGGGAGGTGAGAAGAATGCTTAAGATAGAACATCTCACCAAAGTGTTCGGAAAGGGCACGATAAACGAGATGAAAGCGCTGGATGACGTGAATTTCCACGGAAAACCCGGCGATTTCATAACTATAATCGGAAGCAACGGCGCCGGTAAATCGACACTGATGAATTCTATCGCAGGCGTTTTCCCTGTGGACAGCGGCCGCATAGAAATAGACGGCAAAGAGATCTCGGGACTGCCGGAACACAAGAGAGCAAAGCTGATAGGGCGCGTTTTCCAGGATCCTATGAAGGGGACTGCGTTCGATATGACTATAGAAGAAAACCTGTCGATCGCGTATAACAAGATGCGAAAACGCGGATTCCAGGCAGGAATAAACAAGGCGGACAGAGAGCTTTTCAGGGAAAAGCTCACGCTTCTCGGGATGGGGCTCGAAAACAGGATGAAAGAGAAGGTAAGACTTCTGTCCGGCGGGCAGAGGCAGGCTCTGACGCTGTTCATGGCAGTGATTGCCGAACCGAAGCTGCTTCTTCTCGATGAGCATACAGCAGCGCTGGATCCGTCAGCGGCCAGAAAAGTCCTGGAGCTTACTGACTATTTTGCGAAGAACAGCGGGCTGTGTACCATGATGATAACTCACAATATGAAAGCTGCGCTCGAGCACGGCAACAGGACGATCCTGATGCAGGGAGGGCAGATAAAGATGGATATAAGCGGTGCGGAGCGTGACAGCATGACAGTCGAGAAGCTCGTGGAAAAATTTGAAATAGACAATGACAGAATGCTTCTGTAAAGGTCGTCCGATACTGTTGTAAAAGTTGTCTGATACTGTATTTACATTATCCCTGTCAATAAGTATAATAATAAGGATGCGTAAAAAACAGGAGTGACTGCAGTCGGGGAACAGATCGTATGGAGGACAGCTATGAAGAAACTTGAACAGAGAGAATGGGCATTCATCGACGATATTGTTTATTTCATCCACAATGATGATGATTTTTTAAACGAGAGAAAGACGCTGCTCTCGTATATATACCAGCTGATACCGAATAATTTTTCGGTATTTCATCTTGCGGATATGTCAGGAGAGCATCTGCTGGCACATCCTGTAGTTTATGTGCAGGGTGAGGAAAACGGGGCAAGCCATGAGCAGATCGACGCGATAAACCGCTACATAGACGAATACGAGGAAGAGGATTTCGGCAAATGGATAATGCTGGTCGGGAAAAGAGATGTATACAGAGAAATGGATCTCATAGACGATGATGAGATCCGTACGACAGGCTATTTCAACGATACGTATGCGGCGTTCGATGTGAAGTACAGCATGCAGGTGATAAGTGCCTACGACAAGAAGTTTCTCGGTGCGATAGTGCTGGGGAGAAGTACGGAGCAGGGCGATTTCAGCGACAAGGAACTGTACATGATGGAACTCATCAACAGGCATCTTAGTCTGAGGCTTCATCACGAATTCCGGAAATCGAGAGGCGCGGGCAGTGATTCCGGCGCGAAGCTCGAGGATCGCATACATGGTATCGCAGAGCAGTATTCCCTGACGAAAAGGGAGACTGAGGTGGTATTCAAGGTGGTAAAGGAAGGCATGACTAACAGTGAGATATGTGAATCACTGTGCATAGCCGATCATACACTCAACAAGCACCTGATAAACATTTACAGGAAATGTGACATAAACAGCAGAGTGGCGCTGATACACAAGGTGATATCGTAGCGGCACGGTCTGTATAATGGATTCAGAACGATGCAAAAGCGCACAGCTTGGTAATGTGCGCTTTTTACATATGTAAAGCGCTATCTTTCATCAAGTCTTCACGGTGTTTTGCTGTTAATTTTTCATGATAGATGATATACTATAAAAACGGAATTTTTTTGTATTAACAGGATCGGAGGTATACGATTGAGACGTAACTTTGATATTTCTTTTATAATACTGATAGCGATACTGCTGATGAACTCGCTAAGGAGCGGGGCGTTCGCACATCCGCTGCAGTGGCTTATGAGCGAACTGATACTGCTGCCCGGGATCATAGTAGGACTTTCCTTTCATGAATATGCGCATGCGAAGGTGGCATACAAGCTGGGAGATCCGACTCCTAAGATGCAGGGAAGGGTGACGATAAACCCTCTGGCGCATATCGATCCGGTAGGGCTTGCAGCACTGCTGTTCGCAGGTTTCGGATGGGGCGTGCCTGTACAGATAAATCCTGCCAATTTCAAAAACAGGAGACGTGACGAACTGTTCGTTGCACTGGCGGGTGTAACGATGAATCTGCTCGTAGCGATCGTGTTTTCGATGATAGCGAAGATACTTTACATGACGGTGCCGGGATTCCTGTCGGGCAGTGTCGGGTACATCCTGTGGCAGATCATAATATGTGTGATAAGGATAAATCTCGTGCTGATGGTGTTCAATCTGATACCCTGCCCGCCGCTTGACGGATTTTCAGTGGTCACGGAGCTGTTCAACATCAGACATACGGAGCTTTACTGGACTATTTACAGATACGGGAACTGGATACTGATCGCACTGATAATATTCGGAATAACAGGCATGATCATCACACCGTGTGTGAATTTCATGTACAGTCTGCTGTGGAGCTTTATAATTTAGACAGGGATATTTGACATGGATTATTTGGATAAACTCAACAAAAAACAGAGAGAAGCGGCTATGCATACTGAAGGGCCGCTTCTTATTCTGGCGGGAGCCGGAAGCGGCAAGACGAGCACGATGACTCACAGGATCGCATATATGATACTGGAGAAGCATGTCGATCCGTACAATATACTTGCGGTGACATTCACAAACAAGGCTGCGAAAGAGATGAAGACGAGAGTCGAGGAACTGCTGGGAGGCGGACTGAGCTCCTGGATCATGACATTCCACTCGGCATGCCTGAGGATACTCAGGATGCACGCCGAAGTGCTGGGATACGGCAGGGATTTTACCGTATATGACCCGACAGACCAGAAGACACTCGTTAAAAACATAATAAAGGAACTCAATATAGACGGCAAACGCTACACGCCGTCATATTTTCTGGGAATAATCAGCAAATGCAAGGAGAACCGCATATCGAGCGAGGAATACACGAATATCTTCGGCGATGATATCAAGGACAAGATGACAGCGAGAGTGTACGGCAGCTACGAAAATACGCTCAAAAAAAACAATGCGATGGATTTCGACGACCTGCTTCTCAATGCAGTGCGCCTTTTCGAAAAGGACGAAGCTGTGCTGCTGAAATATCAGAACAGGTTCAGATACATAATGGTCGATGAGTACCAGGATACGAACAGACTGCAGTACACATTCATAAAGATGCTCGCAGAGGCGCACAATAACATATGTGTGGTCGGCGACGACGACCAGTGCATATATCAGTGGAGAGGTGCAGATATAAGGAACATACTGGAGTTCGAAAAGGATTTCAGAGATGCGAAAGTCGTGAAGCTCGAGCAGAACTACAGATCGACATCGACGATACTCGATGCGGCTCATTCGGTGATAGAAAACAACAGAGGAAGAAAAGCGAAGAAGCTGTGGACCGACAACGAGGAGGGCCATAAGATCGTGTATTTTCGCGCTGAAGACGAGAGAGACGAGGCGTATTTCGTGGCGAGCGAGATCAACAGGATGAAGTCATCATCGCATCCGTACAGCGACTTCGCGATACTGTACAGGACGAATTCACAGTCACGAACGTTCGAAGAAGCATTATCAAGGCGCGAGATACCGTACAGAGTGCTCGGCGGACTGAGATATTACGACAGAAAAGAAATAAAAGACATAATGTGCTATCTGAGGCTGATACAGAATCATGCCGACGATCTGGCGCTCATGAGAGTGATAAACGAGCCGAAGCGAGGCATAGGCGGCAAGACCGTGGAAAAGCTCAGGACGCTGGCATCAGTCAGGAACGAAAGTATTTTTGACGTTCTCGGCGACATGGAAGTGATATCTTCGCTTTCGTCGAAAGTTTCGAGAAATATAGAAACTTTCAGGGAGCTGATAGATGCGTACAGCGGTGAAAAAGACGATATGAAGATCTCTGATCTTTATGACGGAGTGCTTGTGAAGTCCGGCTATCTCAAGGCGCTGGAGGATCAGAACACGCTCGAGGCGGAGAGCCGCATAGAGAACCTGCTGGAGTTCAGATCGGTTATTTACGATTATGAGAAAGAGGATCCGAATATCACACTGGCGGAGTTCATGGAAAGGATCGCGCTTCTTGCCGAGGTGGACAATCACGACGCGGATGAGAATGCGGTCGTGATGATGACTATGCACAGCGCCAAGGGTCTGGAATTCCCGTTCGTGTTCCTGCCGGGCATGGAAGACGGACTTTTCCCGGGATGGCGCGCATTCGACAGGGAAGACGGACTCGAAGAGGAAAGACGCCTGTGCTACGTGGGAATGACGCGTGCAAAGGAGCGGCTGTGGCTGACGAGTGCGGAGCGCAGGACTCTTTACGGCAAGACTGATTATACGCGAGAATCTCAGTTCCTTCGCGAACTCGACAAGAAGCTGATAGAGGGCGATGCGGTATTCGAGAAAAAGAAGCACAACGCAGACGGCATGTTCACTGACGGGATAACCGAAAGCCAGCCGTTCAGGCCGTTCGATCAGCTGAAATATGCAAGGCAGCAGGTGAAGAAAAACGTGGGTGCGGCTTCTGACGATTTCAGTGCGGGAGAGCTCGTATCTCATCCTAAATTCGGTAAAGGCGAGGTCGTTTCATGCGACGGCAAGATCGTGACAGTGAAATTCGGCGATGGAACGAAAAAGCTCGCCGTGGGATTCGCACCGCTGAAAAAGCTCTGATGCAGGGTCCCGTGAGAGGATAAAAGAAGAGGTGTATCACATATGGAAGACAAGCGAAAACTCATCGAGGAGAAAGTAGCATTCCTTAATAAAGCGGCGAAAGCCTACTATCAGGAAAACCGGGAGCTGATCACTAATCAGGAATACGACAGCCTGTATGACGAGCTCGAGAAACTGGAAAAAGAGACCGGGATAGTGCTTTCCTCGAGTCCGACGGTAAATGTCGGGTATGAGGTGCTCAGCGGACTGCCGAAGGAACGTCATCCGTCTCCGATGCTGTCTCTGGACAAGACAAAGGAGATCGACGCGCTGCGCGGATGGCTTGGCGATCATGAGGGACTGCTTTCATGGAAGCTCGACGGCCTCACGACGGTGCTCACATATGAAAACGGCAGGCTCGAAAAAGCGGTGACGAGAGGCGACGGCATCACGGGCGAGGTGATAACCAGCAATGCCAGAAAGTTCGAGAACATACCGCTGGAGATACCTGAAAAGGGCACAGTCACTGTTAGAGGCGAGGCAGTGATAAGCTATGCTGACTTCGAAGAGATAAACAGGACGATAGGCGACGCGGATGCGAAGTACAAGAATCCGAGAAATCTCTGCAGCGGATCTGTAAGACAGCTAAACAACGAGATAACGGCTCAGCGCCACGTGAAGTTCTATGCGTTTTCACTGGCGGAAGGCGGCGCCGGACTTGAATACAGACATCAGCAGATGCAGTGGATGTACGAGCAGGGCTTCGATACGGTCGATTATGTCAGAGTCACTGCGGCAGATATAGAGGATGCGGTGAACGGATTCGAGGAAAAGATCGCGGATTTTCCGCTGCCTTCCGATGGACTGGTGCTGATATTCGACGATATAGAGTACGGCAGATCACTGGGATCTACTGCAAAGTTCCCGCGCGATTCCATAGCTTTCAAGTGGAAGGATGAGATGAGGGAGACTCATCTGCGGCAGGTGCTGTGGAATGCATCGCGTACCGGACTCATCAACCCGATCGCGGTGTTCGATCCGGTGGAGCTGGAGGGCACTACAGTCAGCAGAGCGTCTGTTCACAATCTCAGTATAGTCAGGGAGCTGCAGCTCGGTATCGGTGACGAGATAAAGGTGTATAAGGCTAATATGATAATACCGCAGATCGCAGAGAATCTGACGAAGAGCGGCAGTCTGAAGCCGCCGGAGAAATGTCCTGTGTGCGGGACCGGCACTGTGATAAAGGACGACAGCGGCGTGGAGACTCTGCACTGTCCTAACAGTGCGTGTCCGGCCAAGCGGATCAAGTCGTTCACACACTTTGTGAGCAGGAATGCGATGAACATCGAAGGATTGTCGGAGGCTACGCTTGAAAAGCTAGTTGATGAAGGCATGGTCAGAGAATTCGCTGATCTGTTCGATATGGAAAAATGGAGAGATCGCATAATAACGATGGACGGTTTCGGCGAGAAATCATTCGAAAACCTGCTGAAGTCAGCGGAAAAGGCGAGCCGGACAACGCCTGCGCGTCTGCTCTTCAGCCTGGGTATACCGAACATAGGCGTCGCGAATGCGAAGATGATCGCGCGTGAATGCGATGACGACTGGGAGAAGATCAGCAGCCTCACCGAAGAGGAGCTCGTGTCCATAGACGGTATAGGCGAAGTCATGGCGAAAGCGTACGTTGAATTTTTCCACGATGAAGAGAAGAAACGACTGATCGATGACCTGCTGGACAGGCTGCAGCTCGAGCGGGAGCCTGACGAAGGACGAAGCGAAAAGCTCAAAGGACTCACCTTCGTGATAACCGGGAAAGTGAAGCATTTTGCAAACCGCGATGCAGTGAAGGCCGCAGTGGAAGCTGCGGGAGGGAAGACGTCGTCTGCGGTCAGCAGCAAAACGGACTATCTCATAAACAATGATATAACGTCGGGATCGTCAAAGAACAAAAAAGCCAAAGAGCTCGGCATCCCGATCATAACTGAAGAAGAATTTTTGAAGATGACAGAGGAATGATACTATGCTTAAAACAGGGAAATTAGACAGTGATCTGCTGAAGAAACTCGTATTTGACAAGATAACATACAGAAGCGACGATGTGAAGGTGAGGCCGGGTATCGGTGAGGACTGCGCGGTAGTGGACTACGGAGATTATGAATGCATCATGTCGACTGATCCGATAACTGCGGCGGTGAGCGATATCGGCAGACTTTCGATACACATAACATGCAACGATATAGCTTCAAACGGAGTGCAGCCTCTGGGTATCATGCTGGCTGTGATGCTGCCGGAAGGCACGCAGGAGCAGGATGTGGAGCATATCATGGGACAGGCTGCGGAGACAGCCGGAAGCCTCGGAGTCGAGATAATCGGAGGACATACGGAGATAACGCCGGCGGTGAAGCAGCCGGTCATAGTGTCGACGGCGATAGGCAGAGCTCTCGCCGGCCATTCGCAGAGCGGCAACGACATGTCCGAAGGCGACTACATCATGATGAGCAAGTCGGTCGGTCTCGAAGGCAGCGGGATAATCGCGTGCGACTATGAGAAGCAGCTCGAGGATGTGCTGACAAAGGAAGAAATAGATCGTGCGAAATCATTCCTTGATCTTGTAAGCGTGGTGCCGGAGGGCGTCGCTGCAGGAACTGTAGGAACGCACGGCATGCATGACGTCACGGAAGGCGGCATCATGGGAGCTGTGTGGGAAATGTGCCAGATCGCTCATAAAGGTGCAGAGATCTGGGAGGATGAGATCCCTGTGGAGTCTGAGACGGAAAAGATCTGCAGGAATTTCGATATCGACCCTATGCGCCTGATATCCAGCGGATCCATGGTCATAGTGACGCCTGAGGACAAAAAGGACGATATGCTCGCAGCGATGGGAAAGGCCGGAGTCAGATGCACTGTCATAGGCAGGATAAAGGACGAGAGCTTCGGTATAATGAAGACATGCGGAGGTGAGATCTCCGAAGTTGATCCGCCGTATGCCGACGAGCTTTACAAGGTGGTCGGCAAATAGCGCCGGATTATGATCGCGAAAAGCCTTGACGAAGATCGATAAAAATAATATAATAATACAGATAAATTGCCTTTTGATGGTTCCGCTTGCATGGTTTGGGTCCTGCGCAATAGGACGCCGTGAACCTTGTCAGGTCCGGAAGGAAGCAGCAATAAGCGGAAGCTCTTATGTGCCGCAGATAAGCCTTCTCCTACGCCTGCGGAGCTTTCAAAGGGCAATTTATTATTTTTGTGATGATTTGAACAGTCGTCAGCAAAGTTGTTTTGAGAGAGGGACAGTATGTATACAGCATTGTACAGAGCTTATCGCCCGGAGGTGTTCGATGAGATACTCGGGCAGGAGCATATCGTAAAGATACTTAAAAACCAGATAGCGACCGACAGTACAAGCCATGCGTATCTGTTCTGCGGGACGAGAGGTACCGGCAAGACGACTACGGCGAGGATACTGGCAAAGGGGCTGAACTGCATAGCCGAAGAGGGCGGAAGACCATGCGGCAGGTGCAGCGTGTGCCGCAGCATAAAGGAAGGCACATACCTCGATGTGATAGAGATAGATGCCGCGTCGAACAACGGTGTCGACAATATCAGAGAGCTTCGGGAGAGCATAAAGTATCCGCCGGCATCGGGCAGGAAAAAAGTTTATATAATAGACGAGGTCCACATGCTGTCTTCGGGGGCGTTCAATGCGCTGCTCAAGACGCTGGAGGAGCCGCCGGAATACGTGGTGTTCATACTGGCGACTACGGAGCCGCAGAAGCTGCCGGCAACGATACTGTCAAGGTGTATGAGACTTGATTTCAGGCGAGTGCCGGAATCTGTGCTGATAAAGGGCATGGCTGACATATGCGCGAAGCGGTCGATAGACGTGTCAGAGGACGCGCTGCGTATCATAGCGGCAAATGCCGACGGATCGGTCAGGGACGGCCTCAGCATACTGGATCAGTGTATAGCGGGCGGTGAAAGTATTGTGGGAGCAAAGGATGTGCTGGAGTTCCTCGGTGCATCGGGCGAAGAGACTTTTACTGAGCTCACGGATCTTGTCAGAAAAGGAAAGACTGCAGATGCGCTGATACTGACGGATCATGTGCTGTCGGACGGCAAGGATGTCAGGCAGTTCATGCGTGACTGGGTGAATCACTACAGGAATCTGCTGATGGCGAAGTTCATCAGGGATCCGCAGGATGTGATAAACATGTCTGTGGAGAATATAGACAGGATAAGGAAACAGAGCGCCAGCATCGAGCTGGCTGATATAAACCGCGGGATACTGGAGCTTTCGCAGACTATGCGCGAGGCTAAATGGTCGACGCAGCCGAGGATACTTCTCGAGCTGGCAGTTGTTAATCTGTCATCTAATCTGAGAAGTGCGGCGGGAAGCGGGTTTGCGGCGCCGGCGGCGCCACAGGTCCAGATGCCGGCGCCTGCGCCGGCAGTCAGCGCAGCATCTGCTGCGCCAGCGGGCATACCGGATACAGCGGGACGTGCTCCTGATGCGAGAACAGAACCAGGTGAAGACCTTTACAAAAAAAAGAATGCAGATGAAACACCGGACGCGGCAGCGCGGGAAGTGCCTGAAAATGAAGCGGCGGGAAACGGTGCGGAGGGATTCGATCTGGATGAGCTATGGAAGGCTGTGTTTGAGGATGGCGAAGCGGCAAAGGGCAGTTTCTATATAATCGGAAGCGGCGGACACCTTGCATCGGTCGGCGAATATGACTTCACTGTCGTTGCGGATTCGGAGCCGGTCAAGCGGCATGCGGAGAAGAACAGAGAGCTGCTGGAGTCGCTGATGGAGAAGCATACGGGGAAACGCCGTACTATGAACATCACGCTTGCAGGAACTGAGGTATCGGTGCGCGGGATGTCGGTAGAGGATATGGCCAGGGAGGCGGAGAGCGTTCTTGGCATAAATGTTGAAATAAAGTAACTGATATTTGGAGGAGAAATCATGGGAAAAGGAATGAGAGCGGGCAAGAAGCCTAAGGCGCAGGGCATGGGAAACATGCAGAAACAGATGCAGCAGATGCAGGCTATGCAGAGGAAGATCGACGCGCTGCAGGATGAGATAAACGAAATGGAGACGTCGGCGTCTTCAGGCGGCGGAGCGGTAACTGTCGTTGTGACAGGCAAGAAAGAGATAAAAGATGTCCAGATCAAGCCTGAAGTAGTGGATCCTGACGATATCGAGATGCTGCAGGATCTCATAATGGTAGCTGCTAACGAAGCGCTGAGACAGATGGAGGAGATCTCGAGCAACGAGATGAACAAGCTGACTGCAGGTCTTGGAATACCGGGACTCTAAAATGAAGTATTATGCAAAACCGCTGAACAGGCTGATAAATGAACTTTCCAGGCTGCCGGGCATAGGCGGCAAGACCGCGCAGCGGCTCGCTTTTCACATACTGTCGATGGATGAAAAATCTGCGATGGAGCTTGCGAATGCGATAAGCGATGCGAAAAAGTCGATGACGTACTGCTCGGTCTGCGGCAACCTCACGGATACGGATCCGTGCGCGATATGTTCTGACGACAGCCGCGACAAGAGCACGATATGTGTAGTGGAGAGTCCCAAGGATGTGGTAGCCATGGAAAAGATAAGGGAGTACCGGGGGTACTACCATGTACTGCACGGCGCTATTTCGCCGATGGACGGGATCGGACCGGATGATATCAATCTCAGGTCGCTGATCGTAAGACTTCAGGATGAGGCGGTGAAAGAGCTGATAATAGCGACTAACCCTAACATTGAAGGAGAGGCGACAGCCATGTACATAGCGAGGCTGATCAAGCCGTCGGGTATAAAGGTGACCAGGATAGCTCACGGGATCCCTGTTGGCGGGGATCTGGAATATGCCGACGAGGTGACTCTGCTCAAGGCAGTCGAAGGCAGGAGAGAGCTTTAATGTTTGTCTGGCCTGATGCCGCTCTGATATATGAAGACATACTGAAAAGTGCATAAAAGTGAATTGAAAGGCGATGAGAATCGTCTTTTATTTTTTGTAAAAAACGATCTCTTATACTGTTTTAGTGTCGAGCGGAGGAAAAATAACACGAAAACAACTAACTTGACACTAAACATGCACGTAGTTGCTGTGTTCGTTTGAATAAACTGAAAGTTGTTGAAATGTTTTTTCTGAATGTTTAAAATGATACCTGTAATTGTTACTATATATTGTTTATTAAGGAGGAAAAAATGAGTCAACAGCAGAACAATCAGGTCGCTGATACAGGCGAACACGGATTGAAAAAGCATGACATCAAAGTCTCGACAGTAGTATTCATGATATTCTGTCTGGTAGCTGCAGGCTGCTACGGTATCGAGGAAATGATCCCTGAATGCGGTCCGGGACTGACGATAATCATGCTCTGCGTACTGCCTTTCGTATGGGGACTGCCTTTTGGTCTGGTAGCTTCAGAGCTGGGTTCAGTACGACCTCAGGAAGGTGGTTATTACAAATGGGTGCAGGAAGCCTTTGGCGAGTTCTGGGGTTTCCAGGCAGGATGGTGGAGAACTATCTCCATATACATCGACAATACACTTTATGTTATACTGGCAGGCGGCTACGCTGCATCGAGATGGGATCTCGGAAGTGTAGGTGAATTTGCCATAAAGGCACTGATGATAATCGTGTTTACATATATCAATGTACGCGGAGTAAAGGACGTAGGTATCGTAAGTACGATATTATCGATCCTGGTAATGGTCGCTTTCGGTCTCGTTGCCATATGCGGATTCATGAACTGGGGCGGCGGTACGGATATATCGTTCCAGATCACGGCTGAGCCTGCAGAGGGAATCGGCGACTGGTTCTTCTACATAGCAGGAGGTATCTCGATCGGCATGTGGATGTACTCAGGATATGAATCGATGTCAACTATCGCAGGAGAGGTCGCAAATCCTCAGGTAATACCTAAGGGAACTATGCTTACTGTACCTCTCATCATGGCAGTATATATCCTGCCTACTATCGGTGGGCTCGGTTCACTCGGACAGTGGGAAAACTGGGGAACAGAAGCCGGAATGGTAGGATATGCAGATGTATGCGAAACATTCTGGGGCCCTGCGATGGGCGTGTTCTTCGTACTGGTTGCTATCCTCGCACAGTGCTCGATCTACAATACATACATAGCATCAGGTTCGAGAGGATTCTTCTCTCTGGCTGATGACTATCTCGCACCGCCGATCCTTGTAAAATGCGACAAGAAGCACGGCGTACCTTATGTAGCTGTACTGTCGGTAGGTATCGTGAACCTCATTCTGTGTATGCTTCCGTTCGGATTCATCATCGTACTGGACGTATGCCTGCTGGTTGCTTCGTATATCATGGTATATCTTTCAGCTATGGTGCTCAGAAAGAAGATCCCTGCAGACGAATACAAGTTCAAGGTTCCCGGCGGATTCGGATTCCTGGCGCTCATATGCATCGTGCCTATCTGCGTAGCGATATTCGCATTCTTCATCAACGGTTCGGACTACTATCTGGGCGGAATGATAGGAATAATTTCAGGTCCTATACTCTACTTCATCTGGAGAAGGATGTACGGCGGACTTACGAAGAAGGATCCTGTTGCTTATCCGCTCAATCCTAAGACTGGTCTCGGTGTAGGAGATACGAGAAAGATGGCATTCCTGTTCTTCCTCATGACTGTCATGAACGTGATAGCATGCGTATTCATGCCTTGGTATGAAGGATGGGGAACTGCAGATGCATGGGAGTCGAGTGACTACTTCGACGGAATACTTTCAAATGTAGATGTGGATTCTATCGTAGGCGTTATCGGAACAGGTCTGCATATACTCACTGCAGTATGCGCAGTAGCATGCATCGTTCTGTACTTCGTTTCAAAGAAGGTAGAGCCTGCAAAGAAAAAATAGGCTTTCGGGAACAGCTTTTAAAACGCAAATAAAGACCAAATAGATACAAAAAACGCAAGGAGACCGGTACAGTGGCCGGTCTCCTGTTTTGTCAGAAATCGCACACGGAGTAGCGTGATTCAGATGTGTATGCGCGTGTTTCTGCGATGGAAACGATGCCGGTTTATGGCAAAAATCCATCCTGGCGGAAAACTAGATTGTCTTGATTTTTCAACGATTTTGCTGAGTTTCTGAATTATGTGCAAAATAATTTTTTAGATTATTCTGTATATTCGTTTTAGCTTGATTATTACACATACATATATGTATAATAAACGTGTTAATTTATCTCACCAGTTATATTTTTATTAGGAGGATTGTATGGGCACTATACTTTTTCTTATTGGTTTTCCAATAATTATTGCCGTGATTCTTTTAGTAAGCAAAGAGGATAAAGTCAGAGATGTTGTGGTAAAATTTGCAGCTCTTGTAATCGCTGCCGCAGCTATCTTCGTGGCTGTCCAGTATTTCAAATCGGGCGGAGACACATTCGAGCTCCACTACGAGGCTATAAACTATGTCATGATGGCTATAGAAGCGCTCCTTGCGCTGTATATCATCATAATAGGTATCAAGCATAAGAAATACCTGGCATCACTTTTTGCTGTGATTCAGACTCCATTGATCATGTGGTTTGAACTTACTAAGGGTCACAGCATTGAAGTCCAGAACAACATGTATGTTGACAGACTTTCAATGATCATGATCTTGATCATAGGAATTATTGGTTCGTTGATAACAGTTTATGCGCTGGGTTACATGAAGGATTTCCAGCATCATCACGCAGATGAAAAGGACAGAAGACCTTGGTTCTTCTTCGTAATGTTTATATTCCTTGGCGCGATGGTCGGTCTGGTAACTTCAAACAACATGATCTGGATGTATTTCTTCTGGGAAATCACCAGCCTTTCATCATTCTGGCTCATCGGCTTCACAAAGACGAAGGAAGCTACGAACAATGCGTTCAGAGCTCTGATCATGAACCTTCTCGGCGGTCTCGGATTTGCCGTAGGTATCGTTATTCTCGGTCAGGTGTTCGGAACTATAGAACTGAGCACTATGCTCATGATCGGATCGGTATATGGCGGAGTGGTTGCGATCCCTGCTGCATTCTTTGCATTCGCAGGCATCACAAAGGCGGCTCAGATGCCGTTCAACAGCTGGCTGCTCGGCGCTATGGTGGCACCGACACCTACATCGGCATTACTTCACTCGTCGACAATGGTTAAAGCCGGTGTATTCATGATAATAAAGCTGGCTCCGGTACTCGGAATGAGCAACTTCGCAGGAATCATGACAATGATGGTCGGAGGTATCACATTCCTGATGGCATCGTTTGCGGCTATTTCGCAGAGTAACGCCAAGAGAGTGCTGGCATATTCAACTATAGCAAATCTCGGACTTATCGTAACATGCGGTGGTATAGGCACAGCTGAGTCTGTATGGGCAGGCGTCATGCTGATCATATTCCATGCTGTTACAAAGTCACTGCTGTTCTTATGCGTGGGAACTGCAGAACACAATATCGGAAGCAGAGATATCGAGGACATGGATGGTCTCTTCGTGAGAATGCCTAGACTGGCAGCATTCATGATGATCGGTATCGCAGGAATGTTCCTGGCTCCTTTCGGTATGCTCATTTCAAAGTGGGCGGCAATGACATCATTTGTAGATTCAGGAAACTTCATCCTCGTAGGGATAATCTGTTTCGGAAGTGCCGTGACAGCATTCTACTGGATCAAGTGGATGGGTAAGCTTTCAGCTATCGTTGCAAATGAAAAGAACATACAGCAGGATGTACATAAGGAAGAATGGTTCGTTCAGGGAACGCTGGTCGGACTTACTATCGTGGTATGTCTCATATTCCCTGTCATTTCGATGTACATGCTCGTTCCTTATCTTGAAGGCGTATTCGGAGGCCTCGCATCGACAGTGCTTTCTTCAAACAACATGATCGTAATGGTTGTTATGCTGGTAGTACTGATTCTGATAACAGGATTCGGTTTCGGAAAATCGAAGAAAAAGATCGTTCCTATATACCTTGCAGGTGTAAACGAGGGGGACAACAGAACTTACCGCGGATCTATGGGTAAAGATGTATCGTTCACCCTTAGAAACTGGCATATGGAGAAATACTTCGGTGAAAAGAAGATGAACCTTGTAGGCGGCATACTGACGACTGCAATGCTGGTTATCGGTATAGGCATGATGGTCGGAACTCTTATAAGCCTGCTGACAGGAGGTGCTGCATAATGATTATTAAGACGATAATAGCTGTAATCGCATACCTGATCCTGGCTCCTTTCGTAGGAGGCTTCCTTGCAGGACTGGACAGAAAGCTTTCGGCAAGAATGCAGCGAAGAGTAGGTCCTCCTGTTCTTCAGCCGTTCTATGACGTGCTCAAGCTCTTCGAAAAGGAAAAACAGACTGTAACGAGAGTGCAGGATTACTATGTTCTGATTTTCGTCATCTTCGTTATGGCGTCAGGTGCGATCTTCTTCGCAGGAGGAGATCTGCTGCTCGTGATCTTTACGCTCACAGTGGCAAGTGCGTTCCTGATTGTTGCGGCATTTTCATCGAACTCGCCTTATGCACAGGTGGGAGCTGAACGTGAACTGCTGCAGATGATGGCATATGAGCCTATGGTTCTGATGACAGCGATAGGATTTTACATGTACTGCGGAAGCTTCGCAGTAAAAGATATCCTTGGCGGAGTATCGATGCCGTTCCTTCCGCTTATCGGTATATTCATCGGATTCGTATTCATCCTGACTATAAAGTTCAGAAAATCACCGTTTGACCTGAGTATGTCACATCACGCTCACCAGGAGCTGGTAAGAGGTCTTACGACGGAATTCTCAGGAAGAACTCTGGGATGGATCGAGATATCACACTGGTATGAAAACGTATTCCTGCTTGGTTTCGTATTCCTGTTCTTTGCCAACGGCACTGTATGGGGAACTGTTATCGGCGTGGTTGTTTGTCTGCTGACTTACTTCTTTGAAGTGCTCATCGACAACTGCTTCGCAAGAATGAAATGGCAGTTCGCTTTCAAATCGGCATGGATCGTGGCGCTCGTATGCGGCGTGATAAATATTTTCGTATTGTATCTGATAGTATAAAGGAGGTGTAGAAATGTCATATATTGCAAAATCACCATGGGTCATCCATTATGACGGATCCAGCTGTAACGGATGCGATATCGAAGTCCTGGCATGTCTTACACCTATGTATGACGTGGAAAGATTCGGTATCATAAATACAGGAAACCCTAAACATGCAGATGTGTTTCTTGTTACAGGATCCGTTAACGAACAGAATAAAGATGTTGTAAAACAGATATACGAGCAGATGCCCGAGCCGAAAGTCGTAGTGGCTGTAGGTATATGTGCGTGCTCGGCAGGCGTGTTCAAGCAGTGCTATAATATCTTAGGCGGCGTTGATACTGTTATCCCGGTAGATGTTTACGTTCCGGGCTGTGCAGCAAGACCGGAAGCTATCATAGACGGTGTTGTAAAAGGCCTGGCAGTTCTTCAGGAAAAGAGAGATAAGCTCAAGAATGCTGAAGACATAGAAGTGATCGCAGAAGAAGAGGCTGAAGAACTCGAAGAGATCGCTGAAGCAGGAGAGGAAGCTGCAGAAAAAGAAGCTGAAAAGGCTGAGGAAGCTGCAGAAGAAGAGACTGTCGAAGAAAAAGAAGAGACAGAAACTGCTGAGGAAGAGACTGCCGAAGAAAAAGAAGATACAGAAACTGCTGAGGAAGAAAAAGGAGGGGAAAACTAATGCGCGAAAGAGTAGATGTACCACAGAACTTCACGCCTGTAGAGCTTTCCCAGCTTTTGACGAAAGTTAAGGATTTAAAGGCTGAAGGATACAGATTCGGTCAGGCATGTGCAACTGTAGTGGATGATAAGATCGAAATCATTTACTCATTTGACAAGGACTACAGCCTGACGAATTTAAAACTGGTTATTTCACCGGAGGAAAAGGTTGAAAGTATAACAGGAACATACTGGCCTGCATTTATCTATGAGAATGAGATGCATGACCTGTTTGGTATCAAGTTCATGCATATGGAGCTTGATTATGAGGGCAACTTCTTCAAGGTTGCAGAACCTACTCCATGGAATCCGAAGAAATAGGAAAGGAAGGTAATTAATATGGGTAAGAAAACTATAATTCCTTTCGGACCACAGCATCCGGTACTTCCGGAGCCTGTTCATATCGACCTGGTAGTCGAGGATGAAACAGTAGTGGAAGCCATTCCATCTATCGGATTTATCCATAGAGGACTGGAAAAGCTGGTGGAAAAAAGGGGATATACCGAAATGGTATATGTTATAGAGCGTATCTGCGGTATCTGCAGTTTCGGTCACGGATGGGGAGCTGCAGCATCGATCGAGGGAGCTATGGATATAAAAATCCCTGAGAGAGCAGAATACCTCAGAACCATACTCCATGAGCTGTCAAGACTCCACAGCCATCTTCTGTGGCTGGGACTCCTCGCAGACGCATTCGGCTTCGAGAGCCTGTTCATGCACTGCTGGAGAATAAGAGAAACTATTCTTGACATCCTGGAAAAAACTACAGGCGGCAGAGTTATATTCTCCATCTGTAAAGTCGGCGGTATGAGAAAGGATATCGACAACGATACACTTAAAGAGATCGCAGAAACATTGGAAGGAATAAAAGCTGAGATCAAAGAGATCACAGACGTATTCATCGAAGATGATTCTGTAAAGAACAGAATGTGCGGCGTCGGCGTACTTTCAAAAGAAGATGCGATCGAATTATGTGCAGTTGGTCCTGTGGCGAGAGGATCCGGTGTCGATCAGGATATGAGAATGACTAACAATCACGGCGTATACAAGGAACTGGATTTTGAACCTGTACTTGAAGAAGCCGGTGACTGCTATGCTAGATGTAAAGTCAGGATCGGCGAGATATTCCAGTCGATCGAACTGATAAAGAAAGCTGTAGACAAGATTCCTGAAGGTCCTGTAGATGTTCCTGTAAAGGGAAATGTCGAAGGTGAATACATGGTGAGACTTGAACAGCCTAGAGGCGAAGCATATTACTATGCAAAGGGTGCAGGCACTAAATTCTTACAGAGGATGCGTGTCAGAACACCGACCAACATGAATATTCCTGCATTAGTTAAGATCCTGCAGGGCTGCGATCTGGCTGACGTGCCTATGATGGTGCTCACGATCGACCCATGCATAAGTTGTACAGAAAGGTAGGTGAGAGTTAATGGGAGCTTTTAAATTTGCCAAAACAGTATTAAAAAGCACATTCAAGAAGCCTGCAACTCTCATGTATCCTGTAGTGGAAAGAGAATGGCAGGAGAGAACAAGAGGAAGTATCGACATCGACGCTGACAAGTGTATACTTTGCGGTATCTGCGGAAGAAAATGTCCGGCAGATGCAATCAATGTAGACAGAAAAGGCGGAAAGTGGGAGATCCACAGAATGCAGTGCATACAGTGCGGAGCATGCGTCGAAGCTTGTCCTAAGAAGTGTCTCGACATGAATCCTAAGTATACTGAGCCGGAAACAGAGAAAGTTGTCGATTCAGTAGATGTCGAGGTCAAGAAGCCTGAACCTAAAAAGGCAGCGGACAAACCGGCAGACGGTGAAAAGAAAGCAGATGCTGCATCAGGTGAAGACAAACTCACGTGTGATCTGGATGTATGTGTATATTGCGGACTTTGTGCAAAGAACTGCCCTTGCGATGCTTTAACAGTCGACAGAAAAGAGAAAGTCTGGAAAGTCGATGAAGATGCGTGCGTTAAGTGCGGAGCATGCGTTGACAAGTGCCCTAAGAAGTGTCTCTCACTGTAAGAACTGTGACCGTACAGGTCGCGGGATCGCATGAACAGCGGTATCAGAGCAGACACTATCACCATATAAGCATATAAAAATGTAAGTGATACGGAAATATGCAGACAGGCAGAGTCCTGTTTGCATATTTTTATACATGACAGCCTGGAGGGCAAAAACGCAAAAACATATATGCAGATGAAGAAGACGGCCCTGCGGCCTGCTTTTTTGCGGAAAAATCTTGACATTGACACCGCTGTAATATACAATTATTTAGCGACTTTATGTAAATAATCAATTAAGGGCAGAGGCTGCTCTTACTTTTAAGTTAAACGGAGGACAGATAAAATGAGAGTAAAGGTTACACTTGCATGCACAGAATGTAAGCAGAGAAATTACAATACGGTAAAGAACAAGAAGAACACTACTGACCGTATAGAAATGAACAAATACTGCAAGTTCTGCAGAAAACACACACTTCACAAGGAAACGAAGTAAGGGAGAATTGCCATGGCAAAAACGTCAAAGGGTAAAGGCAACAATACCACAACAGTCAGACAGAGGGCTGCAGCAGCATCTACCCGTAAAAGGAAGAAAGGAAGCGTAAAGGAATATTTCAAGGGCGTAAAGCTCGAGATGAAAAAAGTAGTATGGCCGACAAAGAAAGAGCTCGGATCTTTCACAGCCGTAGTGCTTGTTACCTGCGCGGCCTTTGCAGTTGTATTTTGGGCAGTTGACACAGGCGTACTGGCAGCTATAAAGGCAGTATGTTTCTAAAGCGTGCAAGATAGGAGCTTAAAGATACAATGTGTGAAAACAATGAAGGTAAAAAATTAAACCTTGAAGGACTGGAAGGTCTCAGGGGTGACGGCGAAGCCAAATGGTATGTGGTTCACACTTATTCCGGTCATGAAAACAAGGTCAAAGTGAACATCGAGAAAATCGTTGAGAACAGAGGTATGCAGAACCTTATTCTGGACGTGATCGTACCGACCGAAGACAGAGTCGAGGTCAAAAACGGACAGCGTAAGGTGAAGACCAGAAAAATGTTCCCGGGATATGTTCTTGTAAAGATGATAGTGACAAATGAATCCTGGTATCTTGTGCGAAACACACAGGGCGTTACAGGCTTCGTGGGTCACGGCTCGGATCCTATCCCGCTCACTACAGAGGAAGTGAGAAGAATGGGTATCGAGAAAATATATATCGATCTGGATATCGATGTCGGCGATACGGTGAAAGTTATCAACGGACCTTTTGAAAACTTCATGGGAGTTGTCGAAGAAGTCAACATGGAAAAACAGACGCTCAAAGCCAAGGTGTCGATGTTCGGAAGAGACACGCCAGTAGAGCTCGATTTTGCTCAGGTCGACAAGATCTGATCAAAGCGGCTTTCATATTAAATCTATGACCCCGTAGGGGAATAATAAAGAAAGGAGAATAACAGTAATGGCTAAGAAGATCGAAGGTTATATCAAACTTCAGATTCCTGCCGGCAATGCAAACCCTGCACCTCCTGTTGGACCAGCTTTAGGTCAGCACGGCGTTAACATTATGGATTTCTGTAAGCAGTTCAACGCTAAAACACAGGATCAGCCTGGAATGATAATTCCGGTAGTAATCACTGTATATGCAGACCACTCGTTTTCATTCATTTGCAAAACACCGCCTGCAGCAGTATTACTCAAGAAGGCAGCAGGTCTTGAATCAGCTTCAGGTGAACCTAACAAAACTAAGGTTGCAACTCTCACAAGAGCACAGGCTGAGGAGATTGCAAAGACAAAGATGCCGGATCTTAATGCAGCAAGCCTTGAAGCAGCAACAGAAATGATCAAGGGTACTGCAAGAAGTATGGGAATCGTTATTGAAGACTAAAACAGAGTGGGAGACCGCAGAGATCGATGAAATGTTCGAAAGCGGACAGTGACGGTCAGGGATGCGGTTGTGAGTACCACAAGGAGGAAAGAATGCCTAAAAGAGGAAAGAAGTATCAGGATTCTGTAAAAGAATTCGACAAAGCTGAATTGTTTGACGTTGATCAGGCTATGGAAATCGTTGTAAAAAGCGCAAAAGCCAAGTTTGATGAAACAGTTGAGCTTCACGCAAGATTAGGTGTTGACGGCAGACATGCCGATCAACAGGTAAGAGGAGCTATCGTGCTTCCGCACGGAGTTGGTAAAACGAAGAAAGTTCTGGTATTTGCAAAGGGCCCTAAGGCTACAGAAGCAGAAGAAGCCGGTGCTGATTTCGTAGGAGCTGAAGAAATGGCTCAGAAAATCCAGAGTGAAGGCTGGTTTGACTTTGATGTCGTTGTTGCGACACCTGATATGATGGGTGTTGTTGGTAGATTAGGTAAGATTCTGGGACCTAAGGGACTCATGCCTAATCCTAAGTCAGGCACAGTTACTATGGATGTTGCAAAGGCTATCGAAGAAGTCAAGGCTGGTAAAGTTGAATACCGTCTGGACAAGGCAAACATCATCCATACTCCTATAGGAAAAGCTTCATTCGGACCTGAGAAGCTGACTGACAACTTCAATGCACTTATCGGTGCTATCATAAAGGCTAAGCCTGCAGCAGCAAAAGGTCAGTATCTGAAGAGCGTAGTTGTTACATCTACTATGGGACCTGGAGTGAAGATCAACCCTTTAAAGCTGGGTTAGATCTCAAACGGAACAGAATATTATAGACCGTAGACAGCGAGGAGCTGGCACTGATATCACAGTATATGCCGGCTTTAAACGGAGACCTCGCCGAGGTACAATGTAAATACATTTGCCTTGCTGTCACGCGGATAGCAAGGCTATTTTATAGCGTACCTGAAAAAAGATTATTTAGAAAGGAGAATGCGCGATAATGAAAGAAGCTTACAAACAGAAGCAAGTAATAATTGACGAAATAAAAGACAAGTTTGAAAGAGCGACATCTGTTGTAGTTGTTGATTACATCGGAATCACAGTTGCAGAAGCAGATGCTATGAGAAAGAAACTCCGCGAAGCAGATGTTGACTACACTGTTTACAAGAACACACTGGTTAACAGAGCTATCGAAGGCACTGAATACGAAGTGCTGAAGGACACTCTCGCAGGACCGAGCGGATTTGCATTCAGCTATGATGATGCTACTGCACCAGCAAGAGTTCTGGACGGAGCTATCAAAGAATACAAGAAGATGGAATTCAAGGGTGGTATCGTAGAAGGTGAATACTATGACAAAGAAGGTATTCAGCAGCTCGCATCGATTCCGTCAAGAGATGTTCTCATTTCAAAATTTATGGGAAGCATCCAGTCACCGATCGCAAACTTTGCAAGAGTGGTTTCACAGATCGCAGAGCAGAAAGAAGCGTAAGCGCTTACTTTGCGGCGTATGGATGGGCGAACCTTTGCAGAAAGAGCATAGCGCATAAGCGTATGAAGCTTTTCTGTGTACAGGCTCAACAGAAGTTATCGGTATAGATCATATATACTGAAATAATTATAAAGGAGAAATAAAATGAACAAAGATCAGATAATTGAAGCTATAAAAGAAATGTCAGTTTTAGAGTTAAACGAGCTGGTTAAGGCTTGTGAAGAAGAATTCGGCGTATCAGCAGCAGCAGGCGTTGTAGTTGCAGCAGCAGACGGCGCAGCAGCAGCAGGCGAAGAGCAGACTGAATTCACAGTAGTTCTTAAGGAAGTTGGAGCAGAAAAGATCAAGGTTATCAAGGCTGTAAGAGAGATCACAGGCTTAGGACTTAAGGAAGCTAAGGAACTGGTTGACGGAGCTCCTTCAAACCTCAAAGAAGGATGCGAAAAGGCAGAAGCTGAAGGATACAAAGCACAGCTCGAAGAAGTTGGAGCAGTTGTTGAACTCAAATAAGCTCGCATTTTCAGAAGAAAAAGCACTGTGGCAGATGACTTCGCGTCATCTGCCGTTTTTTTAAGAAAACCGTTTTCGGTATACTTATGTGAAGAAAATGAAAAATATTCCAAAAACTATTGACGGTTTGACAACAATGTGGTATCATAATAAACTGCCCTGCAAATGTAATTTGTTAAAGATATAAGGAGTGATGACTATGCCAAATCCGATAAAATTAGGTAGAAAAGAACGAATGACCTTTTCGAAAATCAATGAAGTGGCAGAAATGCCAAATCTGATACAGATTCAGACGGATTCATATGATTGGTTTGTAAGAGAAGGTTTTCGCGAAGTTTTTGAGGATGTTTCGCCGATCAAGGATTATGCGGACAATCTTGTTCTCGAATTCATTGACTACTCCCTTACAGATCCGCCTAAATACGGCCAGGAAGAGTGTAAGGAGAGAGACGTTACCTATGCAGCTCCGTTGAAAGTAAGAGTACGTCTGGTAAATAAAGAAACCGGAGAAGTAAAGGAACAGGAAGTTTTCATGGGAGATTTCCCACTGATGACTGAAAAGGGTACTTTTATCTACAATGGTGCGGAGAGAGTTGTAGTTACTCAGCTCGTGCGTTCACCGGGACCTTATTATGATAAAGAAATAGACAAATCAGGTAAGAACCTGTTTTTCACAACAGTCATCCCTAACAGGGGGGCATGGCTCGAATATGAAACCGACTCCAATGAAATAATCTCTGTCAGAGTCGACAGGACGAGAAAGCAGCCTGTGACGACCCTTCTCAGAGCGATGGGAATGGGAAGCAATCAGGAGATCCTGGATACTTTCGGTGAAGAGCCAAGACTGCTGAAAACGCTGGAAAAGGATACGACCACGAATTATGAGGAAGGTCTCAAGGAGATATATAAGAAACTGAGACCTGGCGAACCGCCTACGCTTGAAAGTGCGCAGTCGCTGTTCAATTCGATGTTCTTCGATCCTAAGCGTTATGATCTGGCTAAGGTCGGAAGATATAAATACAACAAAAAACTGGGGCTTTTCAACAGACTTGTCGGCAATGCAGTGGCTGAAGACGTCATAGATCCGAATACAGGAGAGATCCTGGCTGAGAAGGATCAGACGGTAGACAAGGAACTGGCAAGACAGATAGAAAATGCCGGAGTTGAATTTGTAATGGTCAAGAGTCCTGCAGATGACGGAAAAGTGACCAAAGTAATAGGAAATCAATTCGTTGATATCGATTCATATATAGATTTTGATATCTCAGATATCAAAATGCCTAAACAGGTCTATTACCCTGTACTGATGGATATACTTCGCGAGAACGAAGATCAGGAGTCTGTAAAAGAGGCTATCAGATATAGGAAGAATGAGCTGTCTCCTAAGCATATACTGGTTGCAGACGTGATAGCGTCGGTGAGCTACCTGCTCAACCTCAACTACGGCATAGGAAACATAGATGATATAGACCACCTGGGCAACAGAAGACTGAGAACTGTAGGAGAACTGCTGCAGAATCAGATAAGGATAGGCCTTTCCAGAATGGAAAGAACTATCAAAGAGAGAATGACGACTCAGGATATCTCTGAGGTCACTCCGCAGGGACTTATGAACATAAGACCGGTAACTGCAGCTGTAAAGGAGTTCTTCGGAAGTTCACAGCTTTCACAGTTCATGGACCAGAACAATCCGCTGGCTGAACTGACACACAAGAGAAGACTTTCGGCACTCGGACCTGGAGGACTCTCCAGAGAAAGAGCCGGATTCGAAGTAAGAGACGTACATCATTCACATTATGGAAGAATGTGTCCTATAGAAACGCCGGAAGGTCCGAATATCGGTCTGATCGGCTCGCTGACGACATATGGTATCGTCAATGAATACGGCTTTATCGAAACTCCGTACAGAGTAGTCGACAAGGCGACAGGCCGAGTAACAGAGGAGATCCATTACCTCACAGCGGATGATGAAGAGGACAAGATCGTGGCACAGGCGAACGAACCGCTCGATTCAGAAGGGCATTTCGTGAACCTCAAGGTTGCAGCCAGAGGTAAAGGCGGAGAAATCGACCTGGTACCTAGAGAAGCTGTAGACTACATGGACGTATCGCCTAAACAGGTAGTATCTGTTGCGACTGCGATGATACCGTTCCTCGAAAACGACGACGCTAACAGAGCCCTGATGGGTGCCAACATGCAGAGACAGGCAGTGCCTCTTCTCGTGACAGAAGCGCCTATAGTAGGAACAGGTATGGAGCATAAAGCTGCAAAGGACTCAGGCGTAGTTATAATAGCAAAGCATTCAGGAACGATCGATTTTGTCGATGCAGACAAGATCGTTGTGCTCAGAGACGACGGAGAGGGGAAAGACGAGTACACACTCCTCAAGTTCAAACGTTCGAACCAGGGTACATGTATCAATCAGAGACCTATCGTATACAACGGCGAACATGTAGAGCAGGGAGAAGTCATTGCTGACGGTCCGTCTACAGAAAACGGAGAGATCGCTCTCGGAAAGAACCTGCTCATCGGATTCATGACATGGGAAGGCTACAACTACGAGGACGCTATCATACTCAATGAAAGACTTATTATGGAAGACGTGCTCACTTCGATCCATATAGAGAAATATGAAGCAGAAGCGAGAGATACGAAGCTCGGACCTGAAGAAATAACTAGAGAAATACCTAACGTGGGCGAGGATGCACTCAAGGATCTCGACGAAGAAGGTATCATCAGAAAGGGTGCAGAAGTAAATTCGTCAGATATACTGGTAGGTAAAGTCACACCTAAGGGCGAGACGGAGCTTACGGCGGAAGAAAGACTTCTCAGAGCTATTTTCGGTGAAAAGGCAAGAGAAGTAAGAGATACTTCGCTCAGAGTGCCTCACGGCGAGACAGGTATAGTAGTGGATGTAAAAGTGTTCTCCAGAGAAAACGGCGATGAGCTGCCTCCTGGAGTCAACAAGCTCGTAAGATGCTACATCGCAACAAAGAGAAAGATAAGCGTCGGAGACAAGATGGCGGGAAGACACGGTAACAAGGGTGTAATCTCGAGGATACTTCCTGAGGAAGATATGCCGTTCCTGGAAAACGGCCAGTCACTTCAGGTCATGCTGAATCCTCTCGGCGTACCTTCGCGAATGAACGTCGGTCAGGTACTCGAAGTGCATCTCGGTCTCGCTGCAAAGACAAAAGACTGGTACATCGCAACGCCTGTATTCGACGGTGCGACGGAGAAAGATATAATACAGCTTCTTGAGGAAAACGGATATGACAAGAGCGGTAAGCTGCGTCTTAGAGATGGACGAACAGGAGAGTATTTCGATAATCCTGTAACGGTAGGTTACATGTATATGCTCAAGCTCCACCATCTCGTTGACGACAAGATCCATGCGAGAAGTACGGGTCCGTACTCACTTGTAACGCAGCAGCCTCTGGGCGGAAAAGCGCAGTTCGGCGGACAGCGTTTCGGAGAGATGGAAGTATGGGCTCTGGAAGCATACGGAGCAGCTTATACTCTTCAGGAAATACTCACTGTAAAATCCGACGACATAGTGGGTCGTGTAAAGACTTACGAAGCTATCGTCAAGGGCGAGAACATTCCTGAGCCTGGTATTCCTGAGTCGTTCAAGGTACTCATCAAGGAAATGCAGAGTCTATGCCTCGATGTCAAAGTCCTCACAGAAGACAATGAAGAGATCGAGATCAAGGAAACGAGTGAGATGGAAGATATCCCTGATATAGAGAACATGGTAGATGTCGACATAGAGGGGGCAGAACCGGAAGACGATGAAGCATACGATGATGAGGAGATCATGATCGTCGAAGAAGATGATGACGACTATGAAGACGCCGAAGAAGATGAAACGGCTGAAACAGAACCGTCGGAAGAAGCATAGGAAAGGGGAAGTGACCGATGAGTGATAACAATAATTATGAGTTGAATAATTTCGAGTCTCTGCAGATCGGGCTGGCATCTACAGAGAAGATATTGAACTGGTCCTACGGAGAGGTTACGAAACCCGAAACTATAAACTACAGAACCCTCAAGCCGGAGAAGGACGGACTTTTCTGCGAGAGGATCTTCGGACCGACAAAGGACTGGGAATGTCACTGCGGAAAATACAAGAGAATAAGATATAAAGGCATCGTGTGCGACAAGTGCGGTGTTGAAGTAACAAAAGCGAAAGTCAGAAGAGAGAGGATGGGCCATATCAAACTGGCCTCACCCGTTTCTCATATATGGTATTTCAAGGGCATCCCGTCGAGAATGGGACTTGTCCTCGACATTTCACCGAGAACGCTGGAGAAGATACTGTATTTTGCAAACTTTATAGTAACTGACCCGGGAAACACGGACTTCGCATACAAGGAAGTACTGACGGAGAACCAGTACAGAGAGGCAAAGGACAATCCTGAAAACAAATTCAAGGCAGGAATGGGTGCGGAAGCAGTCAGAGAGCTGCTGACGCAGATAGACCTTGACGAACTTTCTGCAGAACTCCGCAAAAACCTTGTGAATGCAACAGGTCAGAAGAAAGTCAGGATCGTGAGAAGACTTGAAGTCATCGAAGCTCTCAGGATGTCAGGCAACAGGCCTGAGTGGATGATACTTGAAGTCATTCCTGTTATCCCGCCTGATCTGAGACCTATGGTACAGCTCGACGGCGGAAGGTTTGCCACTTCAGACCTGAATGACCTTTACAGACGTGTTATAAACAGAAACAACAGACTCAACAGACTCCTTGAACTGGGAGCTCCGGACATCATCGTAAGAAACGAGAAGAGAATGCTCCAGGAAGCTGTTGACGCTCTCATAGATAACGGCAGAAGAGGAAGACCTGTGACAGGTCCGGGATCGAGACCGCTCAAGTCTCTGTCGGATATGCTCAAGGGAAAACAGGGGAGATTCAGACAGAACCTTCTCGGAAAGCGTGTAGACTACTCGGGACGTTCGGTAATCGTAGTAGGACCGGAGCTGAAATTCTATCAGTGCGGTCTGCCTAAGAAGATGGCGCTCGAACTGTTCAAGCCGTTCATCATGAAGAAGCTCGTGGAAAACGGCAACGCTCACAATATCAAGAGTGCCAAGAGAATGGTCGAGAAAGTAAGACCTGAGGTATGGGACGTGCTCGAAGGAGTCATCAAGGAACATCCTGTAATGCTCAACCGTGCCCCGACTCTTCACAGACTCGGTATACAGGCGTTCGAGCCTGTTCTGGTAGAGGGTAAGGCTATAAAGCTGCATCCGCTGGCTTGTACGGCATTCAATGCCGACTTTGACGGCGACCAGATGGCTGTACACGTACCTCTTTCTGTAGAAGCTCAGGCTGAAGCGAGATTCCTGATGCTTTCCGTAAATAACATCCTGGCGCCTAAGGACGGATCTCCGATCACGACGCCTACACAGGATATGATCCTGGGAAGCTACTATCTGACGCATCCGGGACAGGAAGAAGGCAAGAGAACGTCAGATGCTGAAAAAGGCGACGGCAAGGTGTTTACAGATATCGCGGAGATGCTGATGGCATACCAGACAGGTATGGTCGGACTCCATGCAAGAGTAAAGGTAAGGATGTATGCCGGCGAAAATGACACGAGAGGAAAACTGGTAGAATCGACAGTAGGAAGATTCATATTCAACCAGAAGATACCTCAGGATCTCGGTTATGTAGAAGACAGAGAGGCTGATCCGTATTCGCTTGAGATCGATTTCCTGTGCGACAAGAAAAAGCTCGGACAGATCATCGACAGATGTTACAGAATACACGGTAATACGGAGACTGCGATCATGCTCGACTATATAAAGGATATGGGCTTCCATTATTCGACTATAGCAGCGATCACGATCAGTATTTCCGACATGGAGATCCCTGAAAAGAAAAAAGAGATCATAGATGCTTCTGAAAAACTGGTAGACAAATACGAGATGGCTTACAGAAGAGGTCTCGTATCCAATAAAGAAAGATATGAAAAAGTAATAGAGATCTGGAACAAGACTACTGATGATGTGGCAGATGCGCTGATGGATTCACTGGATTCGCTCAACAATCTGTTTATCATGGCACACTCCGGAGCGAGAGGTAGTAAGAATCAGATAAGACAGATCGGCGGAATGCGTGGTCTGATGGCAAATGCTACAGGTAAGACTATCGAGATCCCTATCAAGGCGAACTTCAGAGAAGGGCTTTCCGTACTGGAATACTTCATCTCGACGAACGGAGCCAGAAAAGGTCTGGCCGATACGGCTCTGCGAACAGCCGATTCCGGTTACCTGACGAGAAGACTGGTAGACGTTTCGCATAACGTTATCGTAAGAGAAGATGACTGCGGAACGGATGAAGGTATAGAAGTAAAAGCATTCACTGACGGCAAGGAAGTCATAGAAAAGCTGAAGGATCGTATAATCGGAAGAACAGCACTGCTTGACATCTATCATCCTGAGACAGGCAAACTTCTGGTAGAGCAGGACTGCGAGATCAGCGAGGATGCTGCAGGAGCCATAGAGGCTGCGGGAATAGAATCCGTTGCTATAAGATCGGTAATGACTTGCCACAGCAGAACAGGTGTATGTGCTAAGTGCTATGGACGAAACCTTGCTACAGGCGAAGGTGTTAATATCGGTGAAGCTGTAGGTATAACTGCAGCTCAGTCGATCGGTGAACCTGGTACTCAGCTGACGATGAGAACCTTCCACACAGGCGGCGTTGCCGGATCGGATATCACTCACGGTCTGCCTAGAGTAGAGGAGCTGTTCGAGGCAAGGAAGCCTAAGGGTCTTGCTGTGATATGTGAAGCTGACGGAACTGTAGTTTCGATAGATCCTACGATGGATAACAAGACGCAGGTCAAGGTGCGAGGCGAGGAAGAAAGGATATACGAGATCCCTTACGGCGCAAGGATATGCGTTACAGAAGGAGAATATATCCTGGCTGGTGACAACATCACCAAGGGCCCTCTCGACCCTAAGGATATCCTGAGGCTGAACGGCGTTGAAGGTGTATATCAGTACCTCCTCAAGGAAGTACAGCGCGTATACAAACAGCAGGGTGTAGATATCAATGACAAGCATATCGAAGTCATCGTCGGACAGATGCTTTCGAAGCTCAAGGTCAACGATGCAGGAGACACGGGACTTCTTCCGGGAGGGCAGTACAGCAAGATCGAGATCGATGAGGCGAATGAAGCTGCGATCGCGAACGGCGGAAGACCGGCTGAAGCAGAAAGGCTGCTTCTCGGTATCACAAAGGCTTCGCTGGCAACGAACTCCTTCCTGTCGGCAGCATCATTCCAGGAGACTACGAGAGTTCTCACGGACGCAGCCATCAAGGGCAAGAACGATAAGCTGCAGGGCCTTAAGGAAAACGTTATCATCGGTAAGCTGATACCTGCAGGAACCGGCATGAAGAAGTACAGATCCATCGATCTGGATTACGGTGTAAATACTGCGCTCATTGATGCATACAAGGCTATGCAGCGTGAGATGGAGCTTCAGGAAGAGGAAGACGAGGATATGGAAGATATCGTTCCGGCTATGGAGACGGATGAAAATGCAGCAGCTGCAGAGGAATTTGCGGCAGAAGCCGAAGGCGGCATGGCGAGTGCTGATGACGGCATAGATTGGGAGTAGTCACCGGCTGCAGGCCCATAAGACCAAATTATAAAAAACGCTATAAACGTTGAAAAATCAGGCCTCTGGGAATTCAAAAAGAAATTTCCAGAGGTTTTTGATTTGTTAGAAAAATTGCATGTATACATTCCATACACCTTGACAGTAAGATGGCTAAATGCTAAAATAAAGACAATATTGAGATAATACAAAGACCAGATACAGCTAATTTGGTTTTTAGTAGTTTCGAGAATAGTAAGAATGAAAAAGGAGATTGATAAGTATGACTATTCAAAACAAAATTGACAGAGCGCGCGCAGCGTTCGAACAGATCAGCGATTACACTCAGGAACAGGTAGATAAACTTGTTTACGAGAGTGCAAAAATCATTTATGAAAACGCAGAGCCTTTAGCAAAAATGGCTGTTGAAGAAACAAGACTTGGAAGCTATGAAGACAAAATTGGCAAGAACACAGGAACAGCTGCTGCTTTCTGGGATTATCTCAAAGACAAGAAATCTGTAGGTATCATCAATGAAGATCCTTCAATCGGTCTCATTGAAGCTGCTCACCCAATCGGTGTTATCGGAGCTATCACTCCAGCAACTAACCCTACAGTTACACCTTTAGGAAACTTCATGCACGCATTAAAGGGTAAGAATGCTATCATCATCTCACCTGCTCCACGTGCAGAAAAGACTTCAACAAAGACTGTTGATCTCATTCGTGAAGCATTAGCTAAGAACGGTGCTCCTGAAGACCTTATCCAGATCGTTAACGACGTTACTATCGAAAAATCACAGGAATTAATGGCTAACTGTGATCTGGTTATCGCTACTGGCGGATCCGGACTCACTAAGGCTGCTTACTCAAGCGGAACTCCTGCATACGGCGTAGGACCAGGAAACCCTCCTGTAATCATCGACAGAGGATATGACCTTAAGGACGCTGCTGAGAATTCAATCATCGCTGTAGCAAGTGACAACGGAATCCTTTGCGACGGAGACAACTTATTACTTTACCCACAGGATCTCGAAGCTGAATTCTTCGAAGAATTCAGAAAAGCTGGCGCTGTAGTATTTGACAACGCTGACGATGTTGCTAAGTTCAGAGATGCTTTATTCGAAAACGGAAAAGTTAGACCGGGCTTAGTTGGTAAAGACACAAACGTTATCGCAGAAGCTGCTGGATATAACCTCCCAGAAGGAACTAAGGTTATCGGCCTTAAGATAGAAGGCGTTGGTAAAGATGATATCCTCGGTAAGGAAATCATGGGACCTGTTGTAGTATTAAAGAGCTATGACAAGTTTGAAGACGCTGTTGACATGGCTATCAGAAACATGGAAGAAGATGGCGGTACAGGTCACACAGCTGGTATCTACTCAAACGATGAAGATCACATCCTTTACTTCGGAGAAAAGATTCCTGTAGCACGTGTACTGGTTAACCAGCCTACACCTGATGCTTGGGGTCCTGAAACTAACGCATTATCACCTGCAGTATCAGAAGGATGCGGAACTTGGGGTAACAACATCTTAGCTGGAAACGTTGACTACATACACATGGTAAATGTTTCAAAGATCGTTAAGAAGCTGGACGTAGAACCGCTCGATCCTGCAAAAGTATTCGCTGACTAGTTTTATATGAAACTTTAAGCAGACTTTAGCTTTATAAAAACTTAGAATGTAAAGCAGTTTTGTCTCAAATATCAAGGGATGAAACTGCTTTATTAATATAATAAGACAGCTGACGGACTTATTTGATAATATTCTTTACAGAGGAAAGAGAAGGAAAAAATCATGGTTGGTAAGAAAGTAGTTCATCATCTTATGATGAGTGCAAAAGATGCACATTATGTAGGCGGATTAGTAAACGGCGCGAGAATAGTTGACCAGTGGGGCGACGTTGGTACGGAACTGATGGTATATGTTGATGGAGATATCAGCTTATTCTTAGGATACAAGGAAATCGAATTCCTGGCTCCTGTATACGTTGGAGACTTCATGGAATATCATGGCTGGATCGAAAAAGTAGGCAACCAGTCATACACTTGCCAGTTTGAAGCATGGAAGGTCGCTACTCAGTTAGACAGAACTGATGCTGATCTCACAAGCATCGCGACACCTGAAACTGCCGCAACAGCTTGTGAACCGCCTGTACTGTGCGGCAAGGCTACAGGAAGCTTATTTATCGCAAGAAAAGACCAGAGAGGTGCTACTGAGTCTTCATTCAAAGACAGACTGCACCCTTATGAAAAATAGGAAAAAGTATTCAATGATCTGAAATGGATTATTGTTGACATACTGATAATAAGCGTGATAGAATAGATGTTAGCTTTGGGCTTTATTGTTCAAAGCTAACATATTTTATTTTAACAGGAAAGGAGAAAAAGGATGCCTACAATTAACCAATTAGTACGTCAGGGCAGAACAAGCAGTGAGAAGAAGTCAACTGCACCAGCTCTTAACAAGGGTATGAACTCGATAAGAAGAGTTGCTACAGATGTTAATTCGCCGCAGAAAAGAGGCGTTTGCACTTCTGTAAAGACAGTTACTCCTAAGAAGCCTAACTCAGCTCTGAGAAAAGTTGCGAGAGTTCGTCTTACTAACGGTATCGAAGTAACAGCATACATCCCTGGAATCGGACACAACCTTCAGGAGCACAGTGTTGTACTCATCAGAGGCGGAAGAGTCAAGGACCTGCCAGGTGTAAGATATCACATCGTAAGAGGAACATTAGACACTGCAGGTGTAGCAGACAGAAAGCAGGCTAGATCCAAGTATGGAGCTAAGAGACCTAAGAAGTAGTAATCGGTAAATTTTAAGTGCCCTTTTTATGAATTGAACGGATCGATGATCCGGAATATAGATAAATACAAGGGCACCACGGAAACAGTATACGGAGTAAGGCAGCGGTATCAGCTGTCCGAAGTAAAACCGCATACTGCTGACGAGTACCGACTTAAAATCAAACAAGGAGGGAAGAGACGTGCCAAGAAAAGGAAACGTACCAAAGCGAGAAGTTCTTCCAGATCCGGTATACGGAAGCGTTGTAGTTACAAAGCTTATCAACAGTGTTATGCTGGATGGAAAGAAGGGAGTCGCTCAGAAAATCGTTTATGATGCTTTTGAAAAAGTAAAGAACGATACAGGCGAAGAACCTTTGGAAGTATTTGAAAAAGCTATGAACAACATCATGCCTGTTCTTGAAGTAAAAGCAAGACGTGTAGGTGGTGCAAACTACCAGGTTCCTATCGAAGTAAGAGCTGACAGACGTCAGACACTGGGACTCAGATGGCTTACTAAGTACACAAGAGCAAGAGGCGAAAAGACTATGTCAGACAGACTGGCAAAAGAACTTATCGATGCAGCAAACAATACAGGTGCATCAGTTAAGAAGAAAGAAGACACTCATAAGATGGCAGAAGCGAACAAGGCGTTTGCACACTATCGCTGGTAATCTTATGATTCGATTGACAGAAAGATACAGAGCAGAAAGGAGGATAATATGTCAAAACGAAGTTTTCCGTTAGCAAAGACTAGAAATATAGGAATCATGGCACATATAGATGCCGGAAAAACGACTACCACGGAGAGAATACTGTTCTATACGGGAAGAACTCATAAGCTTGGCGAGACTCACGAGGGTGCGGCAACTATGGACTGGATGGAACAGGAGCAGGAGCGTGGTATCACAATTACCTCTGCTGCTACTACAGCCCAATGGAAAGATACCAGAATTAATATCATAGATACACCGGGACACGTGGATTTTACCGTAGAAGTAGAACGTTCACTCCGAGTATTAGATGGAGCCGTTACTGTACTTTGTGCAAAAGGTGGGGTGGAACCTCAGTCCGAAACTGTTTGGAGACAGGCAGAAAAGTATGGTGTTCCAAGAATGATATTCGTAAACAAGATGGATATCCTGGGAGCTGATTTCTTCAGGGTCGTAAACATGGTAAAGGATAGATTAAAGGCTAACGCTGTACCTATCCAGTTACCAATAGGTAAAGAAGACTCATTTATAGGAATCATCGACTTGGTAGAAATGAAAGCAGAGATATATAAGGATGACCTGGGCAAGGAATTCGAGAAAACTGATATCCCTGCAGATCTTCAGGATCTGGCAGATGAATGGAGGGAATCTTTACTCGAGTCTGTTGCTGAAATGGATGAAGAGCTTATGATGAAATTCCTCGAAGGTGAGGAGATCACAGAAGCTGAAATCAAAAAGGTTATCAGAAAGGCTACTATCGCAGGGGAAATGATCCCTATGACATGTGGCTCGGCATATAGAAACAAGGGCGTACAGATGATGCTTGACGCAGTACTTGATTATATGCCGTCACCGTTAGATATCCCGCCAATCAAGGGAATCGTACCGGGTACAGAAGAGGAAGAAGAAAGACCTGCAGATGATAATGGTCCATTCTCAGCTTTAGCCTTCAAGATCATGGCTGACCCGTTTG
This sequence comes from Brotomerdimonas butyrica, assembly GCF_025567305.1. Classification (NCBI taxonomy): domain Bacteria; kingdom Bacillati; phylum Bacillota; class Clostridia; order Eubacteriales; genus Brotomerdimonas; species Brotomerdimonas butyrica. The sequence goes on along the minus strand of NZ_JAOQJP010000004.1, from coordinate 1,289 downwards.
TGGGCAAGCTCGCATTCTTCAGAGTTTACTCAGGAACACTGGAATCAGGTTCTTATGTATACAACTCAACAAAAGGCAAGAAAGAGAGAGTAGGAAGAATACTTCAGATGCATGCCAACAAGCGAGAAGATATCGAAATGGTATATTCAGGCGATATCGCAGCTGCAGTAGGTCTTAAGGTCACAACAACAGGTGATACTCTCTGTGACGAAAAACATGAGATCATATTAGAGTCAATGGAATTCCCTGATCCTGTAATCGAGATCGCTATCGAGCCGAAGACTAAGGCAGGACAGGAAAAGATGGGTATAGCTCTTGCAAAGCTTGCAGAAGAAGACCCTACATTCAAGACTTATACAAACGAAGATACAGGTCAGACGATCATCGCCGGAATGGGCGAACTGCATCTTGAAATCATCGTGGACAGACTCCTTAGAGAGTTCAAGGTAGAAGCCAATGTTGGTAAGCCACAGGTTTCATACAAGGAAACGATCACTTCAGAAGCAGATATCGATCACAAGTATGCAAAGCAGTCAGGTGGTCGTGGTCAGTACGGACATGTTAAGATCAAGGTATATCCGAGAGAGCCGGGAGAAGGATTCGAGTTCAAGAACTCCATCGTCGGCGGTGCTATTCCTAAGGAATATATACCAAAGATCGAAGAAGGAATCAAAGAAGCGATGCAGACTGGTCCAGTAGCTGGATACCAGGTTGTAGATGTCGGTGTAGAGCTGTACGATGGTTCATATCACGAAGTCGACTCTTCCGAAATGGCATTCAAGATCGCTGCATCAATGGCATTCAGAGAAGCTGCAAAGAAAGCAAAACCTGTACTGCTTGAGCCTATATTCAAGGTCGAAGTTACTGTTCCTGAAGAATATATGGGAGATGTAATCGGAGACATCAGCTCAAGAAGAGGTAGAATAGAAGGATCAGACATGAACAACGGTGCTGTAGCTGTAAGAGGCTATGTGCCATTGTCAGAGATGTTCGGATACGCTACAGACCTGCGTTCAAAGACACAGGGCAGAGGTGTATACGTTATGCAGTTTGACCACTTTGAAAAATTACCGGACAGCTTACTTGATTCTATCAATAAGTAATGCTTCCATATCTGAAGCAGCATGACTGTTTCAGCGGAAGTCTTTTGATCCGCATGAGCGGATTTGAAAAGAGAGGAGAATAAAAATGGCAAAACAGAAGTTTGAAAGAACTAAACCGCATATCAATATCGGAACAATCGGTCACGTAGACCACGGTAAGACAACACTTACAGCAGCTATCACAAC